>JAFRMB010000149.1 GCA_017430945.1 Clostridia bacterium
CGTCGTGAAGGGCATCGTTCGCCGCCTGGCGGACTTCGGCGCCTTCGTGGATATCGGCGGCGTGGACGGCCTGGTGCATGTGACCGACCTCAGCTGGGGCCGCGTGAAGCATCCCTCCGACGTGGTTTCCGTGGGCCAGGAGATCGACGTGAAGATCCTGAACATCGATCCCGAGCGCGAGCGCATCTCCCTGTCCTACAAGCAGACCCAGCCCCGCCCCTGGACCGTCGCCGGTGAGAAGTATCCGGTGGGCTCTGTGGTGGAGGGCAAGGTCGTGCGCATCACCACCTTCGGCGCGTTCGTCGAGCTGGAGCCCGGCCTGGACGGCCTGGTGCATATCTCCCAGTGCGCGCTGACCCGCATCGCCAAGGTCGAAGATGCCGTGAACGTGGGCGACATCGTTCGCGTGAAGGTCCTGGACGTCAACACCGAAGCCAAGCGCATCTCCCTGTCCATCCGCGAGGTGCTCGAGGACGAGGCCATGGAAGCCAACCCCGATGAGGGCGAATACGACATCGAGGACATCCCCAGCGAGGACATCCCCAGCGAGGAGCAGCCTGAAGAGGAAGCGCCCGTCGAGGAATGATCCGGCATGACCGCCGGAGCCACTGACGCTCCGGCCCGGACGTAGTTTTCATGCAGACGCAGGGGCGACGTTGCGCCGCCTGCCGGGTGTACGACCCTGGCGGGCATCGCATCGCCGCCCCTGTGGTGTTTCATCCGGGCCGTCGGACGGCATCCGGACGGCCTTTGGATCCCGAAAGGAGCGATCCCATGTCCGTTGTCAATCAATTCTCGTTGAACTCGGAGGTCGACGGGCTGGCGCTGTCGGTCTGCACGGTCCTGCCCGAGGGCAAGCCCCGCGGCCTCGTGCAGTTCGCCCATGGCATGGCGGAGCACAAGATGCGCTATCTGCCGTTCATGCAGTTTCTCGCGGACCACGGCTACGCCTGCATCATCAATGACCATCGCGGCCACGGCGGCAGCGTCAGGTCGAAGGATGACCTGGGGTACTTCTACGCCGGCGGCGCGTGTGCGCTGGTCGAAGATCTGCACCAGCTGACGCTCTGGTTCAAGGGTCAGTACCCCGGGATACCGCTCATACTGTTCGGTCACAGCATGGGTTCGCTGGCCGTGCGCGTCTATCGGCAGCGATACGACGGAGACATCGACGCGCTCGTGGTGTGCGGGAGCCCGGGGCGCAATCCCGCCGCCGGCGCGGGGCTCCTTCTGAACCGCCTGATGACGCTGTTCAAGGGCGAGCGCTACATCAGCCGCATGTTCGTCAACATGACCACGGGCGCCTTCAGCAAGGCGCACCCGAGCCCGGACACCCCGAACGCGTGGCTGTCCACCAACCAGGACAACGTACAGCGCTATGACGCCGACCCGCTCTGCGGCTTCCCTTTCACGCTGAACGGCTATCGCGCCCTGCTCGAGCTCATGCGGGACGCCTATGCCGCCGTGCCCGCCGCGCACCCGGAGCTTCCGATACACTTCATCTCCGGGGCTCAGGATCCCTGTGCCCCCGATGAAAAGGGTTTTGAGGATGCCGTCGGCAACCTGCGCAGCGCCGGATACACCCGCGTTTCCTCAAAGCTCTATCCCGGCATGCGGCACGAGATACTGAACCACGCCGAACACCAGCTGGTCTATGACGATCTGCTTCGGCTGTTCGACGGCTGGGTACGGCCCGCCGGTGCCCGTTGACGATGCGGTCCCCGGCCGGAGATATCCATGCCGCGAGACAAGGCCCCGATGATCCTGTTCCGATCATCGGGGCCTTTGCCGTTCCAACGCGCCTGCGCCCTTCGGCCCCGGCTCATACCTGTACGCCGCCATCCGTCGGAAAGCCGCGGTGGTCCATCCCGTCATCCGCCTCTGCCGGGCGCACCGGCAGCGTTTGGAAGCGCCCGTCCGTCTCCGGCGGCCGGATCGGCATCGTATCAAAGCGTCCGTCCGTCTCCGGCGGCCGGATCGGCATCGTCCGGAACTGACCGCCCGGCTGCGGCCCGCGCTCCAGCCGGCCTGCCCAGTCGGTGAGCAACACCCGCAGCAAACGCGCCAGCGTCTCACGCTCCGAGGCGTCCAATGCCTCAAACGCCGCGTCATCCGCCGTCGGGGTCGATCCCGCGATCATCTGACGGCCCGCGTCCGTGATGCGCAGCAGGTTGCCTCTTCGGTCCTCGCCCTTTTCACGGCTCACCAGGTCCTTCTTCTCAAGCTTCGATACGATCTCGCTCATCGATCCCGGCTGGACGCCCAGCATCTGCTGGAGTTCGCGCTGTGAGATGCCTTCCCGGCCGGCCAGGATGGAGAGGATCAGCTGCTGCCCGCGCGCCGCGCCCGCGCCGGGGCGATGGTGCATGAGGCGGCCGGCCATCGCCAGCAGATCCATTAGCCCCGCGTTCCCGATGCGCTCACGCAGCAGTTCTCCGTCCGGCATCGGACGCGGCGGACGTCCGAACGGCGGCCGGCCGCCGTGGGGCGGCATGCCCGGCCCGCCGTGCCCGTGCCCGCCATGACCGGGACGGCCGAAGCCTGGTCCTTCCCGGTGCCCGCCGAAGCCGTGCGGCGCGTCGTTCCCGTCGAAGCCGCGGCAGCTGCGCCCGCCACCGGTCATCTCACCGGCCGGTCCGTCGTTCTCCATGCCGTAACCCACGGCTTCCATGATCTGCCGCCCGCGCCCGCAGCGCAGCGCATCCATCGGGCAGCGAACGTCACATCCATTGCAATACCCGTTCATGTACATCATCCTTTCATTCATTCGGTACCTAAATGATAGCACTGCCCGCCCCGATTGTCAAGGTACCGAATTATATATTAACCAGTCTTTTACATTTAAACCGATATGGAGATGGCCGGGCGCGGCCCGCGCCGTCGGATGCACTTCACGCGGGCCTGAGCGCGGCACGATGAAAGCCCCGTCCGTCGGCTATGCCGTCGGGACGGGGCTTTGGTTCGTCTTGGCTCACAATTCGATCACGTATCGCTTGTAGGCATTGACCACCTGCGTGTCGCCGCGCTGTCGGACGCGCTGAAAGCTCAACGCAGCATATTGGGGATGGACATGGCCATGGACCATGAATCGGGGATGATACCGGTCGATCAGACGGTTGAAGATCTCAAAGCCGCAGTGCGCCGGATCCGGCTGGTCCCCCACACCGCGTGCCGGCGCGTGGGTGAGCAGTATATCGAAGCCACGGCGTCGCCACAGCTTCCACCACAGCCGCTGAACGCGGCGGCGCATCTCGCGCTCGGTGAACATGTTCGACCCGGGCCGATAGCGCATACTGCCGCCCAGGCCCAGCACGCGGACGCCCTGGTGCACATAGATATCGCCGTCGACGCAGACGCAGCCCTCGGGCGGGTGCGCCTCGTAGCCTGAATCGTGATTGCCGCAGACATAGAGGATCGGCGCATCGGTAAAGCATGTCAGGAAGGACAGGTATTCCGACGGCAGGTCGCCGCAGGACAGCACCAGGTCGATGCCATCCAGCAGAGAGCGATCCAGATAATCCCAAAGCGCCTTGTCGGCGACATCGGAGAGCACCAGTATCTTCATGCCCCGCACTCCCTTCGCCTGTCAAACGGCTGCGAGCGCCGCACGAAGGCGCCTCACGGCACGCCGGTCTGCCATCGATCCGTCTACTTTTCCACCTGCCAGTTGAACTGTGCGGCATCCGGCACGGCGCCCTCGCGGATGCCCTGGAGCTCCACCAGCGCGCGCGCCTGCGGCCTGAGATCTGTCGTGTCGGGGAAGCCGCCGACCACGTTCTCGACGAGCCAATCCATCGCGATGAGCTCCGCCGGCGTCAGTCGCCCGTCCGCAGGACAGCGGGCAACGCCTGACTGGTCGCGGATCAGACCCTCGAACGGCCAGAACACGCCCTCGCGGATGTGGTCCTTGACCAGCGACACCAGCCTGCGCAAGCCGGTGTCCACCTCCTCGGACATCAACACGTCGATGGCATCGGAGGAGAGCCCCCACCAATAGTTCACCGCCTGCGCGGCGGCACCGCCGTCGTCCTTCCAGTTACCCTGCAGCACGCTGCGGGCGAGAGATTCATAGATCCTGCCCCACAAAAACACCGGGATCGCCAGGCTGTGCTTCTGGCTGCCGGACACCGAATACAGGCCGTTTTCCACGTCCTGATAGCACGGCGCTGACACGTCGCGGCTGGAGATGATGTCCACCCTTTCGTCGTCAAACGGCCGGTTCGGATCGAAGTCCACCCGCGTAGACCAGTTGAGCAGCACCTTGACGCGCGGATTGACCATCCGCGCGCCGAGCGCAAAGGCGTTGATGCTGGCCGCCATGCCGCAGATGGGGTAATCCGCCACATAGCCGACGCGGCCGGTCCGGGTCATCGCGCCGGCGATCATGCCCACCAGGAACTTTGCCTCGTAGATGCGCAGATAATAGGACCGCACGCGCTGCCACGAAGCCAGCAGCGAGCAGTTCACGATCCTCGCCTCAGGGAACTTCACAGATGCCTTCATGGATGCGGACAGCATCACCGGCGATGTCGTGAAGATCAGCCGGCAGCCCTCGCCGATCAGCCGCTCGATCTCGGCTTCATACCGCTCCGGCGCCTCGCACACGCAGACCTCCGTCTCGACCCTGTCCCCCAGGGCGTTCTCCAGATCGATGCGCCCCAGGTCATGCCAGTAGATCCATCCGGACGCATCGGGCGCCTTGCTGTACAGGAAGGCCGCCCGCACCTTTGCCGGTCCGAACAGCGTGTTCAGCAGATTGCCGCCCTTTTTGAGCTGGTCGGTCTGCATGATGAGCGCCACGCTGTCCTGGCGCTCGTTCTTTTCAAACTCCGGCCAAAGCGCCTTGACCTCGACCTGGAGCTCGCGATCGAGCTTGTGCGGCGCACCGTCGTAACCGCAGGCTTTCAGGTAGATCAGAAAGGCGTCACCGGTGGTCATCGGCAGGCGATCCCCGTTGAGGGCCTTGTACACCGCCCGAAAGCGGATATAGGCGGCCTGAAAATCCGTCCTGGCCTCACTGGTCCACGTCTCCCCAGGCTTCACACCGAGCAGCTCATAGAGCAGCGCTACGCTGCCCGGCTTGGAGAACCAGAGATAATTGATGTGGGCGTCCTCGAAGAGCGTCAGATATTCGGCGTAGAGCCGGCCCTCCGGCGTGTCGCTGTGCTCGGGCAGCACGCGGGTGACCTCGGCCTCGATGGACACAGCGTTCAGGTATTTCATGACGCTGACCCGCTTGTTGCCCTCGACCACGTAATACAGGCCCATGTACTCGCACACGACGATCGGCTGGCGCACGCCGTCAGCCACCACCCCGTCATAGAGCATGCTCCATTTCATCGAAAACTCGCTGCCCGGATCCAGGATCGGCAGGAAATTCGCCGCGAAGGCGTTGGTCCGCCCCTTCGACGCCGTGCCGACCACCTTGCTGAGCGGCACCTGCATGAGCCCCAGCGCGCGCCGGGGCAGCGCGTTCAACCGCGCTTCGACCTCTTCAAGGACCGGCAGCGACGGGTTTTGCCGCCGCTGCAGTCTCGTGTGGTATTCCTTCAGGCCAAGCTTGCGCGCCTTGGCGTAATCGACTGCACCCATCTCATCGCTCCCGGCGCTTCACGCGCCTTCCATAAAATCGTGGATCTCCACCCAAATGGGGCTCACGCCCACGGCCGGCAGGAATCGCCCGAAGAAATCATCGGACGACATCGCCAGGCTCCATGTATTGTCACAGGGATGGAACGCAAGCAGCGGCAGCTCCCGCAGGGCAGCGTCGACGATGAGCCTCACCTCGTGGGCGGCATCGAAGATCAGCCCCATGGGGCTGGCTGAACCCGGCCTGCAGTGCAGCGCGCGCATCAGCTCCGCCTCAGGCGCGAAGCTCAGTCGACTCGACCCGGACTGCTTCGAGATGTCCGCCGTGTGAAAACGCGCTTCCGGCCGCGTGATGCACAGATACAGCCGTTTGCCGTTCTTCGTGGTCAGAAAGATGTTCTTCGCCATCGTCGCGCCGAGCTGCGCGCCGACGCCCGCGCAATCCGCCATCGTTGCGGCGGGCGCGTGTTCCAGCTTGCGGTATGGGATCATCCTGCCGTCCAGAAAGCCGAATACCGTCTTGACGTCCGCGTTCACTTCTGCCTCAGGTCCCTTCCCTCGAACAGCACCGCCGCGCCTGCCGTCGTATCGAGCAGCCGTGATGCCACGCGTTCGCCGTAGCGTTCCTTCAGTTGAGGCGGCGTCAGGTTGGTCGCCACCACGGTGTGACGCTTGGCAGCATTGCGCTCGTTGAGCAGCGTGAACAGATACTCCACCGTGATGTTGCGCATCATGGGTTCCGTGCCCAGATCGTCGATCAGCAGCAGCGGCGCATCGATCAACGCCGAAAAGCCGTCATAGCGCTCATCGTTGGCCATGTGCTGCTGGCGCATGGCCTCGAACAGCCTGAACGCCGTGATGCGCACGGCCGAGTAGCCCCTGCGCGTCACCCGCTCGAATATACAGTTCAACAAAAACGTCTTGCCCAGCCCGCCGCCTCCGGTGAGCAGCAGGTTCCTGTACCGGAAATCCGGGAAGCCGTCGGCGTAGGCCTCGCACAGCTTGCGATACTTGTCCATCGTCGCCCGCTGGCCGTTCTCCTCGGGGATGACGTTCAGATCGAACGCCTCGAAATTCTGCTCGTCCAGCCCCGCCATGCTGCCGTCTTCGTACTGTCTGAGCCGCAGCCGCGCTTCAAAACACTCGCAAAAGCGACGGGGCATCTCGCCCACATAGCCTGTGTCCTGGCACACGGGACACCGGTAGCGCATCGAAAGCTGATCCTCCGGCAGGCCCGCGCCCTTCAGCAGCGCGCGGATCTCGGCGTTGATGGCCTGCCCGCGCGCCTTCATGCCCTCAGCGACGGCCCTGCGCGCTTCCACGGTGTGCTGCTCGAGTATCGAGTGCATCGCGCCGAGCGCCAGCGACGCGCTCTCCTCTCTGAGTGCCCCGATGCCGGGGGCCTTTTCGCAGGCCTCAGAGAGCCGGCGCGCCTGATCCGCTTCGTCGTCCGCGCGCTGCCGGGCGTATTCCTCCAACAGCGCCTGTATGTGCTCTGCGCGGGTCATTTCTGTCCCTCCTCGTCGCCAAACTCCCTGTCGTAGTCAAAGTAAAAGTCCTTGCCAAAGTCCTCGTCCCGGTACTCCCGCTGCGCGTAGTTGAGCGCCGGGTTCGCAGGCGCGGGTCTCGCCCCTGAAGCCCGCCGGGCCTCGTGCTGCGCCCTGGCTTCGGCAACGGTCGATATGTTGTCGCGCTGCCAGCCCTCCAGCAGCTTTTCCATGTACGCCATCGAGCCACCCGCGCCCTGCGCACATTCAGCGGCAAAATCGATCAGCGCCTCGGGATAGCGTTCGCGCCAGGCGCGATAACGCGCGATCTCCGCCTGTCCCGGCCGGCGGTCCGGATAGCCCGCCTGTTTATACACCGCCCGCAGCTGTCTGGCGCTGGCCGCCATCTCCCGGGTGTAGGCCTCCACCTGCGCCACGGTCGTCAGTCCCGCGCCGCGCCAGAGGTCGAGCCGCCACTCCAGATCGTCGAAGCTGTGCCGGTTCACCTGGTGGCACTGGATCGCCGCCAGATGGATCACATCCTCGCTGAAGCCCGCGTCGAGCAGCGCCCGATAGCGCCGCTCGTCCTCCGGCGAAGGCTGCGGGCTTCCCGGCCTGAGCTCCCGAAGCAGCGCCACCAGTGGCTCGCGCAGCCCGCCGCCGTCCTCGCGCTGTCTGGCAAGGATCCCCTCCAGATAGGCAAAGGACGGGTTGCGGGCCCTGGTGGTCTCCCCGCACGCCGATAGGATCTGCGCCTGATCGCAGCCCCATTCTTCGACCCAGCGGCGCACGCAGTCCAGCTCCGGCAGCGACGGCTGCCGGGGAATGCCCAGTTGTTTGAGCACCTCGCGGGCGATCGGAGCGATATTCGTCTCGTCAGCGATGGCGCGCTCCACCTCCTCCAGCGTGTGGATGCCGGCCATCGACCAGGCCTCGGCAACGCGATCCATGCGCTTGAACACCGACGCCGGCTTGGGCGAGCGCACCCTTGAGGTGCTGATGCCATACGACACGATGCGCAGCACGGCCGCCTGATCGAATCCCAGTATATTCAGCCAGTCTGCCGCCTTTCGGAATTCGCGATCATCGATCATGTTTTCCCCAAACAGCGACTGCAGCTGGTTGTGGAAGTCCCTGTAGGCGTACATCTTCTGTTCCATCCTGTCGGAGGCAGATGCCTGGCCGTGCAGCATGACCAGCTCGTACGCCAGCGGATTGTCAGCCACCCTGCGCACCAGCCCGCGCCGCTCCCAGTAGTCGAAGGCTTCCTGCACCGCTTCCTCCCCCATGCGAAGCGCCCTGGCCATTTCAGCCAGGCTGTCGCCGAGCTCAGGATGCAGCGCCAGCATCCGCGCGTACAGATAGACCTTCAGCGCAGGGGCGGGGGCATCGAACATGTGCTCGATCAGAAACAGGTTCTCTATCGGCGTGACGTCGAACAGCGCCGCCTCGCCGGCAAATGAACAGAATGACATAGCTTGAGCCTCTCCGGTCTTTTCTCTTCGTGATATGATCTCGAATATATCATACCATATCCGACGTTAAAATACAATCCGCCTTCGGCATCCGTCTTCTATGCCGGCGTGCCGCATCATTGATTCCGGGCTGCGTATATGGTATAATCGTGCCATTCATGATCTCAGGAGGATCCTCCGTGTCATTCTCATCGATCCTGCGTTACACGCTGGGCGCGCTGCTGTTCTCGCTGGCAGCCTGCGGGCTTTGGCTGGCATGGCGTCTCGGCCGTCGGCGCCCGTGGGCGCGGCGCGATACACAGATGCTCATCTGTGTCGGCTACCTGTCGGCGCTCATCCAGATCACCGGCCTTCGTCTGGGGCTCGTGGCGCCGAGCTTCCTGGGCGGACGGCTGAATCTCGTCCCGTTCCGAACGACGCTTTCCGAATGGGCCGGCGGCATCTGGCCCTTTTTGTACCATGTTCTGGGCAACATGCTGTGGTTCGTGCCGCTCGGGTTCCTGCTGCCGCGTCTGCACAAGCGCTGCAGATGGTCCCATGTGCTGCTGTGCGGCGCGCTCGTCTCCCTGCTGGCAGAGGTGCTCCAGTTTTTGATGGGCAGCGGTGTGAGCGACGTCGACGACCTGATCCTCAACGCGCTGGGCGCGCTGCTGGGCTGGCTCATGCACCGCCTGTTCCGGCAAAACACCATCATTTAACACAGACAGGTTGAAAAGTGCTCCAAAATCTGATAACCTATTAAAGCAAATAATTCCGTAAAGAGGGTATCGCAATGGCAAAACTCACGATGGACAAGCTCGTCGCGCTGTGCAAGAACCGCGGCTACATCTTCGCCGGCTCTGAGATCGACGGCGGCCTGGCCAATACCTGGGATTACGGCCCGCTTGGCGTTGAGTTCAAAAACACCGTGAAGAAGGCCTGGTGGAAGAAATTCATCACGGAAAACAAATATAATGTAGGTGTGGACTGCGCCATCCTGATGAATCCCCAGACGTGGGTGGCGTCAGGCCATCTTGGCGGTTTTTCCGACCCGCTGATGGACTGCCGTGAATGCCATGAACGTTTCAGGGCAGATAAAATCATTGAAGATTATTGTGCCGAAAAAGGGATCGTCCTCGAAAAATCTCCGGACGCCATGAGCCAGGAAGAGATGAAGCAGTTCATCGAGGACCAGAATATTCCCTGCCCGACCTGCGGCAAGCACAACTTTACCGATATCCGTCAGTTCAACCTGATGTTCAAGAC
>JAFRMB010000150.1 GCA_017430945.1 Clostridia bacterium
GCATGCTGGAAGCAGTGATTACCGCAGAGCAAAGTAATAGCATGGACGGATCTCACACAGAGGACCAATGATGACAAACATTTCACTGAGGACCGATGGAGCATCACACAGGGGACCAATGATGACAAGCATTGCACTGAGGACCGATGGAGCATCACACAGAGGACCAATGATGAAAAGCATCACACAGAGGACCAATGGAAAAACCGAACAGAAAGGAGGCACGGTATGTACATCGTAAAGAACCCGGCGAAGAGCCGGCCGCTGTCGGCTAATGTCAAGCGCCTGATGAAAATGGCGCGAGAGGATCCACTCAATCCGAACGTGGAGAAGATCGAGCGTGGGTTCAGCACGCGGGACCTGGCCTACTGCGATATGCAGGGGAACATCTTCATGGCGGCGGTTGACCGTGGGCTGAATATGAGCGAATTTGCCCCGATCTTTATGAACAGCCAGCTGGCTGGAGTGATTGACTACAGCTTTTCCCGAGCCGGGGGTATGGAAGAGGATGATCTTTCAACTTATCTGCGAATGCCCATTTTGCTCAAGTCCCCGGCGCTCATCGTGGATACGGTGATGTGGCTAAACGAGATCGTCACGCGCACCGGCCCAGGTGAGAGTCTCAACATCGCGGTGGTCAATGCGCTGGAGGAGGATAATCGCGATGCGGTTGACGTAAATGGCCACAACGAGCAGGGGAGCAGCGGCGGGGCCGAGATCGATCTCAATACCCTGACTGACGATTACGAGTACGCCTATTGGCTCGGCTATATATACCGCTGCGAGTGCCACATGCACGATGAATCCAGCCGGATGGTGTACGGCGCATTCAACGAAGCTTTCATGCGGGAGCTGTATGAGAATTTGGCTTTCGACGACGATACGACGCTCATGGAGTGCGCGATGGAGATATGCCACCGTATGGACGCGCTGCTGGTTGGGAAGATGTGGAAATAAGAAATCTGAATAAGGACAAGGAGTGAAACCCATGGAAGAACGCAGAAACGAATATCCCTACACGACGGCAGGCGGCAATCCATATCCGCGCCAGGGTGTGATGCCCAGGCAGCCCGGATATGGCGGGGCGCCACAGATGGCCTCACGGCAGCAGGCCCGCGACAGGGCAGCCATGATGGTGCAGGACGCGCAGGTGCTGACGCAGAACGGCTTCAAGCCGCTCACGAAGGAGGAGCGTGCAGAAGCCGCCCGCATCGCGGAGGAAGCCGTATTCTCCTTTGATGGCTATCAGGTGGTGCGCCGGGAGTTCTTCTCACACAAGTTCGATCCTACGCTGACGATCAAGGGCAACAGCATCACGTTCAACAACGCCTGCATCTCCAAAATGGAGCAGGTGATCTATGTCCAGGTGCTGGTCAATCCTACAACAGAAAAGCTGGTCATTCGCCCCTGCGAAGAGGGCGCGCGCGATGCGATCCGCTGGTGTGTCGCCAAGGACGACAAGTGTAAGAGCCGCGAGATCACCTGCAGCCTGTTCACGGCGAAGCTGTATGAGATGATGGGGTGGGAGGCATTGTACCGGTATAAGCTTCAGGGCACGCGGATCAATTACCGGGGCGAACAGCTCTATGTATTCGATCTTACGAGCACGGAGATTTTCCTCCCGGCGATGAAGGATCCCGAGAACCCCAAGGCCAAAGCCCGTCGCAGCGCCGCCGTGTATCCCGCCAACTGGCGCGACTCGTTCGGCATCCCGGTGGATCAACACACTGAGTCCGTGCAGGTCGATCTCATGGAAGGCTTCAGCTTTGCCGACATGGCGAAGAAGACGGGGAGGTCATCAGCGGACGAACAGGCGCGGTCAGTCACTTCCCAACCGGCGCTGGGATTGGATCAGCAGGGAGAGGACGTTGAGCAGTTTGAGCAGATGCCCAAAGGTGAGCAGAGGCCCATAGAGATCGTCGATCAGGAGACAGGGGAGGTGACCCGGGTATGATCGAATATGCCACCTCCTATGCTTCGAATGCGCCGCTGACGTTGACACTCTGCCTGGAGGAAGGCAGCATACTTCTGAATGAGAATGTATTGGACGCGCTCGGCCATCCCCGGCAGGTGCAGCTGCTGATCAACGATGAGCGGCGTATGCTGCTCCTGCAGGCCTGCACCGTGGACGACCGGGAGGCCATCGTGATCCCGCCGATGACCCTCGAGCACTTCGAGATGAGCGGGCATGCCCTGCTCAGGCGCATACGCAGGCTGACCGGCTGGACGGACGACCGGCCGCGGGTTGTGCCCGGCAGCTTCCTCCCGGCGCACTGCGCTATCGTATTCGACCTGCAATCAGCCCGGGTATCGCC
>JAFRMB010000151.1 GCA_017430945.1 Clostridia bacterium
ATGGCATATGAGAACGAAACGCTTGGCGCGCTGTTGAGCGACCCCAGAATCGCGCCTGTCGCAGCGGACGCGATACGGGCGCGGAACCTGAAGGCGGAACCGCTGTGGAACATGACGCTCGACCAGCTCAAAAACGAACACTTTTTCAGCGGTGAGATCGGCCCGGGCATGGAGCGCCTGTATCGGGCGGTCGATTCAGGCGAATGGTACTATCCGCTCTACAGCGAAGCGGAATGCGCCCGATACGCCCCCCGCAGGGGCGTGAGCCTGGTCTGGTTCCCATCGGAGGATCCCGCCGCCGACGCGCGACCCTTCATCCTCGTAGTGCCCGGCGGGGGCTTTGTCAATGTGTGGAACCTGACCGAGGGCTGGCCCATCGCCGAGCAATTCAACCGCCTTGGCTATCACGCCTTCATTCTCACCTATCAGGTGGAGGGCGAGGATGCCTTGCTGGACAGGAACATGGAGGACTTCGCCCGGGCGCTGCGGCTGATCCGGGACAACGCGGCGCGGTTCCATGTGAGCGGCGACCGCTACATCACCTGCGGCTTCTCAGCGGGCGGATACCTGGTCTGCCTGTGGAACACGGGAAGGGGCTATGTCCGCTTTGGCCTGCCGAAGCCGCAGGCCGTGTTCCCCATCTACCCCGTCACCAGCCTGCGCAAGGACATACGCTACGTCTCGCCCGATCCCGCCGAGTGCCGTCGCCTCTACGGCTGCACCATCGATGAAGCGCTGGAATCGGATTTTGAGATCCCCGATCATGTTGAGGGGTTTCCGCCCACCGCCCTTTTCCTGGCAGCCGGGGACGAGCTGGTCAATCCTGAGAACTCGAAGCGGCTTGCCGCGGCGCTGGAGCGTCGGAACATTCACTGCCTGCTTGAGATCGGCCCCACGGGCGGGCACGGCTTCGCGGACGGCTCCGGCATGTGCATGGCCGGATGGACTGAGAGGGCTGTCCGCTGGTACGAATCCCTGCCAGGGGCTCCCAATCAATGACAGGGACCTGACGCATACATTGAAAGAAGGTTTGCCATGATCATCACCGAAACGTACACGCCCCGCCCAAGTGGCCTGATTCCCGATGAGAAAAAGCGCCGCATACTGTGCTTTGGCGACTCCCTGACCTGGGGGTCCGATCCCGCCGGGGGTCCGCGCCTTCCCGGCCGTTGGCCTCGGGTCCTTCAATATGAACTCGGCCCCGGTTACGAGGTCATCGAGGAGGGACAGGGCGGGCGCAACACCGCGACGGACGACATCCCGGAGGGCGAGAAGAATGGGCTCAGGTATATCCTTCCCTGCCTGGAAACCCACAACCCCCTGGATCTGGTCGTCATCATGCTGGGCACAAACGATTGCAAGCGGAAATTCGCCTACTCCCTGCAGGACATCTCCTGGGGCATGGAGCGGTTCCTTCAAAAGGTGCTGACGCACCGGCAATATGGGTCGGCTACCGAATATGACATATTGCTGATCGCACCCCCGCCCATGAACGAGGGCCTGATGACCTCATGGCTGGGAGACGTGTTCGAATACGAAGCGGGCATCCGCAAATCCCAGGGGCTGGCAAAGTGGTTTTCTGAACTTGCGGAACGATACGGGATCGACTTTCTGGATGCCGGTCTGCAATGTCAGAGCAGCCCACTCGACGGCATCCACCTGGACGCGGAGAACCAGCGAAAGCTCGCCCTTGCAGTGGCGGATTACGTGCGGAACATGAAATGACCCTCGCATGGCAAGCATACCGTGGAAGGAGGAAAACCGATGAAACGCATCCTGATCTATGGCGATTCGAACAGCTGGGGTTACGACGTGACGCGGTATCTGCCCGAAATCAACGCCTACCAGCGCATGAGCGAGGATGCGCGCTGGCCGGGGCTGGTGCGGACGATGCTCGGGCCAGGCTACCATGTCATCGAAGACGCGCTGAACGGCCGAACCACCCTCCAGGAAGATCCCTATCTGCCATATCGCAACGGATTGATGGGATTGCGCATCGCGCTGGATGCCAACGTGCCGCTGGAC
>JAFRMB010000152.1 GCA_017430945.1 Clostridia bacterium
TCGTCATAGACATACTCCAGCGCCGGGTTCTGCTGCGGGATCTTGAGCTCGCAGGCCTCGTCGGCCTTGAAGATCGCTTCGACACGCTCTCTCTTGCGGGCGTTGGAAGCGGGGGGCTGTCCGCCGCCGCCGATGCAGCCGTTCGGGCAGGCCATGACCTCGATGAAGTCGAAGTACTCTTCCCCGCTCTCCACCTTCTCGATCAGGCGGTCGGCATTGGCAAGGCCGTTCGCCACGGCGATCTTCAGCGTCAGATCGCCCGCCGTGACCGTGAAGGCCTTGATGCCCTCCAGGCCGCGGACGCCGCATTCGGCGATGGTCTTCAGGGTGTCGGGCGAGGCGTCGTCCAGCACCCGGCGGATAACGGCCTCGGTCACGCCGCCCGTGACGCCGAAGATGACGCCGGCGCCGGTGTAGTCGCCCAGGGGATCGTCCGGCTCGGAGTCGGGCAGGTTCTTAAAGTCGATGCCGGCGGCCTTGATCAGGCGGATGAGTTCGTCCGTCGTCAGGACCAGGTCGATCAGGCGCTTGCCGTCCTTCACCAGTTCCGGACGCTGGGCCTCAAACTTCTTCGCCGTGCAGGGCATGATGGCGACGGAGTAGACGTCCTCATCCTTGAACTGCTGACGGATCAGCGCGCCGAGCATCTCCATGGGGCTGCCGGCGGTGGACACCTGCGGCATGAGATTCGGATGCGCCTTCTCCACATGCTGGATCCAGCCCGGGCAGCAGGAGGTGAACATCGGCAGCTTCGCGCCGGACTTGACCTTCTCAAGGAACTCCGCGCTCTCCTCCATGATGGTGAGGTCGGCTGAGAGGTTCGTGTCATAGACCACGTCCACGCCGAGCCTGCGCAGGGCGGTGACAAGCTTTCCGGTGACGGGCTCATTGGCGGGCATACCGAACTCTTCCGCCATGCCGACACGCACGCTGGGCGCGTACTGGACCACGACGCGCTTGTTCGGATCGTTCAGCATCGCCCACATCTCGGGGATCTGACGGTTGATGGTGATGGCGCCCGTGGGGCAGACCGCCGCGCACTGGCCGCAGCCGACACAGCCGGTCTCGATCAGCATCTTGCCGAAGCCCGGGGCCACGACGGCCTTCTTGCCGCGCTTGGTAAAGTCGATGGCGCCCACGTTCTGGATCTCGGAGCACATCCGGACGCAGAGGCCGCAGAGGATGCACTTGGTCGGGTCTCTCGTGATGCAGGGGGATGAGACGTCGAGCGGCAGCTTGGGATAGGTGTTCTCACTGAAGCGCGGCTCCACGACGTTGTAGCGGTGGGCGTATTCCTGAAGCTTGCAGCGGCCGCTCTGTTCGCAGGTAAGGCAGTCTGCCCGATGGCTGCTCATGAGCAGCTGAAGCGTGGTATGGCGGCTCTCCAGAACCTTCTTCGTATGGGTGTTGACGATCATGCCGTTGCGCGGCTGCATGGAGCAGGCCGCGTCCATCGTGCCGCGGTCGTTCTCGACCAGACACAGGCGGCAGCCGCCGTAGATGGACAGGTTCTCGCAGTAGCACAGGGACGGGATGTCGATCCCGTTGTTTCTGGCGACCTCGAGCACGTTGCGCTCGTTGGTAAACGGACATTCGATGCCGTCGATGATCATTTTCTTTTCA
>JAFRMB010000153.1 GCA_017430945.1 Clostridia bacterium
CTGCAGGCCTTTGAAGGCGTGGTCATCGCCCGCCGCAACGGCTCTGTCCGCGAAACGTTCACCGTTCGCCGCACTTCCTACGGCGTCGGCGTCGAGCGCACGTTCCCGCTGCACAGCCCCCGCGTGGATTCCATCAAGGTCGTCCGTCGTGGTAAGGTGCGCCGCGCAAAGCTGTACTATCTGCGCCAGCGCAGCGGCAAGGCTGCCAAGGTCAAGGAAAGGACTTAATTTCCAACGACCAGATCCGGGGATCGCGTATGGCGGTTCCCGTTTTTCATTGATGTTTTGCACCAGACCGGACGATCCGGTCTGTGACCTCACCGGGAGGTGTTACTGTGCCCGATCGGATCAACTGGTACCCGGGACACATGGCGAAGTCGAGGCGGCTCCTTCAGGCGCAGCTGCAGGCGGTGGACGCCGTGATCGAGCTGTGTGACGCCCGCGCGCCTCTGGCGACCCGCAACCCCGATCTTCAGCGCCTGACCCGGGGCAAGGCGCGCATCCTGGTGCTGAACAAGGCGGACCTGGCCGACGATGCCCAGACCGCCCGCTGGCTCGAGCGCTTTCGCCGCGAGGGCCTGACCGCCATGCGCTTCAATTCCAACGGCGGAAAGACCCGGGACATCCTCGCCAGGATCGAAGAGGCGTCGCAGCCCGCGCTCGAGCGGTACAAAGCCCGCGGCGTCAAAAAGACCGTGCGCTTTATGGTCATCGGCATCCCCAACGTCGGCAAATCCACATTTATCAATCGACTTCACGGCTCCGCGATCGCCAAGGCCTCCGACCGGCCCGGCGTCACCCGCGCCAACCAGTGGGTGCGGCTCGGGCCGTACCTGGAGATCCTGGATACGCCGGGCATGCTGCCGCCGAGGCTGGACGACCAGGACGGCGCCCGGCTGCTGGCGTACCTGGGTTCCATCCGCGATCAGATCATGGACACCGAGGATCTGGCCGGCGGGCTGCTCGAGCTGCTGTACGCCATCGATCCCGCGGCGGTGACCCGGCGCTTCAAACTGGCGCTGCCCGAAGGCACGGCCCCCGTGTCGCACCTGCTTATGGAGGCCGCCTGCAAAGGGCGCGGCTGGCTCCTCGGCGGCGGGCGTTACGACACCGAACGCGCCGCCGCTCTGGTGCTGGACGAATTCCGCGCCGGCCGGATCGGCAAACTGACGATCGAGCCCGCTTCCGACACTTGACGGCGCGCCGCGCCCGTCGTTTCCAAAGACATCAGGAGGCATCCCCCATGCAGAACGAAAAGCCCCGCAGGAAGCGCGAGACGCCCGCGGAAAAGCTCGAACGGCTCACCGCGATCGAGCGCGCGCTATGGGCGGAAGGGCTGGCCGTTGCCGGCATCGACGAGGTGGGCCGCGGTCCGCTGGCCGGCCCGGTGGTCACCGCCTGCGTGTGCATACCGCCGGACAGGCTGGTGCCCGGTGTGGACGATTCGAAAAAGCTGTCCGAAAAGCGGCGCGAGGCGCTCTATCCGCTGCTGCTGGAGGCCGCAGACTACGCTGAGACGTGCTTCATCGGCCCGGAGGTCATCGATGGGATCAACATACTGAACGCCACCCGGCGCGCTATGGAGACCTGCGCGGCAGGCTTCACCGGTCAACGCATCCTGGTCGACGCGGTGGAAGGCCTGCGGCTGCCCTGCCCCGCCCGGTCGCTCATCCACGGAGATGCGCTGAGCTATATGATCGGCGCGGCGTCGATCGTAGCCAAGGTCGCCAGGGATCGCTACATGATCGCCCTGGATGAGAAGTATCCGATGTACGGCTTCGCGCGCAACAAGGGTTACGGCACGGCCGAGCACATCGCCGCCCTGAAGGCGTACGGCCCCTGCCCCGAGCACCGGCGCAGCTTCATCGGCGGGATCCTGGGGGCGCGGGATGAATAAGCGTTCTTTCGGCACGCAGGGCGAGGCCGAGGCCCGCGACTATCTTGCCGGCAGGGGCTACAAGGTCCTGGAGATGAACTACCGCGCCGCCGGCGGCGAGATCGACATCATCGCCTCGACGCGCGGCGTGACCGTGTTCGTCGAAGTCAAGCGCCGCACTTCCGAACGCTTCGGACGCCCGGCGGAGGCCGTCACGCCCCAGAAACAGCGGCACATCATGCGCGCCGCGCTGGCATACATGCAAAAGCACGGATTGTCGGATGCACCCGTGCGCTTCGATATCATCGAGATCGCCGGCGACCGGATCCGGCAGATCGAGAACGCCTTCGACGCCACCGACTTCATGTGAGCCGGCGGCGTTTTCTCTGAGGTGTTCACGCTTTCTCCCCAAATAAAGCGCATTTTATTGAAGGATTTACCGCGCACAGCATGGAATTTATAGAGGTTATGACAGCTCTTCAGCATCGTTTAGGAGTCTTCTGATGAAAAAAACAGCCTGTACACTGCTCGCGCTTTTGATCCTGCTGCTGGCCGGGTCTGTCGCGCTCGCAGATGAAAACCTGATCGAAAACGGCGACTTTTCACGCATGGACGGCAGCCTGCCCGCGGGCTGGCAGAAAGAAATGTGGTATACGGACGCCGGCATCAGCCTGCTGACCGTTGAGGAAGACGGCTATGAAGGCCCCTGCATCTCGGTGGCCAACGTGGATGAAAACGACGCCCGCTTCGCGCAGACGGTCTCCGTGGAGCCCGACACGCTCTACCGCATCAGCGCCATGGTGAAGGCGGAGGGCGTCGATCCGGACGGCCTGGGCGCCACGCTGTCCATCGGCGATATCTTCGTTTACTCGACGGGCCTGTATGACACGCACGGCGCATGGGAATACGTCGAGCTCTACGGCCGGACCGACAGCGACCAGACGTCCCTTCGGCTGTTCTGCCGCGTGGGCGCCTACGGAACGCTCGCCAGGGGCCGCGCCTGGTTCGACGACGTCGAGATGGTGAAAGTCGAAGACGTGCCGGCCGGCGCCTTTGTCGAGGACTTCTTCAAGGATGACAGCGGCTTTTCCGGCAATGTCACCACCGCCGAGGACGGAGAGCCTGAGCGCTACACGCAGGCCTGGCTGCTGTTCGCCTGCATCTACGTGCTCGCCGTCTGCGCGGTGGTGCGAAAGCGCGGACGCATCGCAGAGCGCGGCAACTGGCCCGCGCGGCTCGGCCTCCTGCTGGCAGCCGGGCTTCTTCTGCGCATCGTCGTCGCCATGCGCGTCCCCGGCTACTACACCGACGTCTCCTGCTTCACAGGTTGGTCCGAGCGGATCTTCGAGACGGGCATCGGTCGCTTTTACGACCCCGAGTACTTCTGCGACTACCCGCCGGGATACATGCTCCTGCTTTGGCCGGTGGCGCTGCTGCGGCGCATCTTTTCGCTGCCCACGGGCACGCCGGCCTACCGCGCGCTTTTAAAGATCTGGCCCATGCTGGCGGACGGCGCTGCGGCCTGGTTGATCTGGCGCAGGGCCAGGCGGTCCCTCGGTGAGCGCGCAGCGTTCCTGTTGGCCGCGTTTTACGCGCTGAACCCCGCCGTCATCGCCAACTCTGCCGCCTGGGGACAGATCGACGGCCTGCTTACACTGCTCATCGCGATGTGCGCGCTCTCCGCCGTCGAATACCGCTATATCCGGGCGCTCCTGTGGTTCGCCGCCGCACTGCTGGTCAAGCCGCAGGCGCTGCTCTTCGCGCCGCTGGGGCTGGCGGCCATGCTGTTCGGCCTCATCCGGCTGAGAGCCGATCGGCCAGAAGACTTCAAGCGCTGCGCCGCCCGCTTCGGGCTGGGCGTGCTGGCGTGCCTCGGCGCGATGTACGCCGTCGCCTTCGCGTTCTGCGTGTCTCAGGCGCATGGCGTGCTGGACGCATTGACGCGGCCTGCCGCCTGGCTGTTCGGGCTGTACCGCGACACCATGCAGGGCTACCGCTACATGACGGTGAACACGCTCAACCTCTATCAGCTGCTCGGCCTCAACTGGGCGCACGTCGAAGACCACGCGTCGCTGTTCGCGCTGGCCTGGGCGCTGTTCGCGCTGAGCTACGCGGGGACGGTATACCTGTGCTGGCGCAGCGCTCGGCAGCCGCACCGGCTCCTGCTGCTGGGCGGCACGCTGATCCTGTTGATCTCGACGTTCGGCCCGATGATGCACGAGCGCTATGTGTTCCCCGCCATGCTGCTGCTGATACTGGCCTACACCCTTGACCGCGACTGGCGCATACTGGCGGGCCTCGTCGCGCTGACGGCCACGCTGTTCCTGAACGAGGTGCTGGTGCTCCAGGGCGGCATGACCGCGGCCAACTACGGCCACCTTCAGTCTCAGGAGGCATGGCTGAACGGTCCGATGTCTCTCGTGGCCGTACTGAACGCCGGCTTCCTGCTGTATACGGCGATCGACATTTGCGTCCGCGGCCATGTGATCTCCCTGCCGCAGCCGGAGGATGAGCATGCCGACGAGGCTGTCGTCGCGAAGGACCTGCTGCCCGAGGCTTCCGGCTTCAGGATGCATCTGAAGCGCGCCGACTATCTCGTCATGGCCGTCGTCACGCTGGCGTACAGCATCGTCGCCTTCCTGAACCTCGGCGTGACGAACGCCCCGCAGACGGGCTGGACCTCGAGCGTGTCCGGCGAATCCGTGGTGTTCGACCTCGGCGATGTGGAGCGCTTCCGCATGACCTACTACGGCGGCATCTGCAACTCCACCTTCACCGTCGCGCTGTCGAACGACGGTGAGAACTGGTCGAACGAGGTCTACGCGCGCTACGCACAGGGCGAGATCTTCCGCTGGCTGTGGTTCGTGCCGCTCGATGAGGACCTGAACACGCTGTACGCGGACGAGGCGCCGGCTGAAAACGACGAGGCACCGCCCATCGCCTACGCCTCCTCCGCCGAGAGCGAACCGCGGCAGACGGCGCGCTATGTGCGCATCACCGCGCAGTCCGCCGGGCTGAACCTGTGGGAAGTTGCCTTCCTGGGCGAGGATGACCGGCCGCTGCCCATCGCGGAGGTGCGCCAGTATGGCCAGACCCCCGGATCCGACAGCGACGCGCACCTTTTGACGGACGAGCAGTCCACCGTGCCCGCCTATCCCAGCTATCTGAACTCCACCTATTTCGACGAGATCTACCACGCCCGCACCGCCTATGAGCAGCTGCACGGCATGAACGTCTACGAGTGGACGCACCCGCCGCTGGGCAAGGTGTGGATGATGCTGGGCGTGAAGCTGTTCGGGATGACGCCCTTCGGCTGGCGCTCCATGGGGGCGCTGGTCGGCGCGCTGATGCTGCCGCTCATGTACCTGCTCGCCAGGCAGCTGACGAAGGACAGCCGGCTCTCAACGATCGCCATGTGCCTCATGGCGCTGGACTCCATGCACTTCACGCAAACGCGCATCGCCACCATCGACAGCTACGCGGTGTTCTGGATCATGCTCATGTACCTGTTCATGTTCCGCTACTGCCAGATGAGCTGGACGAAAGGGTCTTTCAAAGCGACGCTCGTCCCCCTGGGGCTGTGCGGCGTGACCATGGGCATCGCCTGGGCCACCAAGTGGATCGGCATCTACGCCTCTGCGGGGCTCGCCGTGCTGTTCTTCTGGACGCTGTGCTGCCATATCCGCGAGGGGCTCTCGGCGCAGGACCGCCGCGGCACGCTGAAGCGCACGATCGTCACGCTCCTGTTCTGCGTCGCCTTCTTCGTCATCGTGCCGGTGCTGATCTACTACTTCAGCTACTACTGGCATTTGAAGGGTGAGGGCCTTTCCGGTTTTGCCGGCATGTTCTCCATGGCGCGCGTCCGGCGCGTCGTCGAGATCCAGAAAAACATATTCGACTATCACGCGGGGCTGGGAGGCGACACGCACTACTTCCGCTCGCCCTGGTACCAGTGGCCGGTGATCTGGTGGCCCATGTGGTACTACTCCGGCACGGGCTACCTGCCGGACGCGGATTCGATCTCTTCCATCAGCTGCATGGGTAATCCGGCGGTGTGGTGGTTCGGGCTGGCGGCGCTCATCTACATCATCGTGCGCACCTGTCTGGACCGCAGGGCGTCCCGCCTCCACGTGATGGTGATCATCGGGTTCGCTTCACAGTTCCTGCCGTGGGTCATCGTGCCCCGATCCACCTTCATCTACCACTACTTCGCGTCGGTGCCCTTCATCATACTGGCCTCGGTCCTGTTGCTGGATGCCGTCCGCAGGCGATCGCCCGTCGCCTACCGCGTCACGTCCTGTGTGCTCCTGGCCTCGGCCGCAGCGCTGTTCGCCGCGTTCTACCCGCTGGAGAGCGGGCTGCCCTGCCCCAGGAGCTACGCGCGGTATCTGCGCTGGTTCAGGTGGTACAACTACTGATCCGGCGAAGCTGCTTGAAGCCGCATGGCCGACGGCCCGTTTCCGACATAAAGATGCCCGGGCGCTCTGTGCAGACAGTGCTCCCGGGCATTTATCCTGATGGGCGATCCGCCCGCCGCGGCGTACAGTCCCGGCTGGATCGCGTCGACACTCAATCGAGGTAATAGTACTTCATCAACCGGTCCCGCTCGGCCTCGTCCTTTATAAAGCCGATCATCCGGACCATGTTCTTGCCGCTGACATCCAGCGGCACGCCCTTTTCATGGTTCTTTTTCTGTAAGAAGCGGTTGTAATTGAAACACCCGCTGCAGCTTTCCAGCAGCTTCTTCACATGCGCGTCATCCAGCCTCTGTGCGGCCGAGAACTTCTGCTCGAGGGTGATCCGGCTCTTTATGCTCTGGTGGAAGCTGTCGTGGATCGCCTTGTACAGCGCGTCCTGATCCGTCTCCCCGGTCATGGCCTTGATCAGTTCTTCGTCTTTGACCTTCTGTTTGGCTTCTTCCTTCGCGCTCTTGTTCAGGTAGCGATGCACGCTGGCGTTCATATCGACCTTGGCGATGCGATCCGTCAGCTTGTTGAGCAGTATCCGAAGCGCCACGTACCCGGCGATGCCCCCGACGATGCCCAGTACGCCATTGAGTGCGGCCAGACCCATGCCCAGCAGGATCGCCGCGAACACGATCGCGATATTGCCCACCGCGGATATCGCCGTCGCCACGGCGCTGAATTCATACTTTTTCCATATGAAAAGCCACATATGCCCGTCCTCCCCGTTTCCTTATTCTGATCTTTACTTGATCTTATCAGAATTTCATCATTCTGTCAATGTCCGCGTGCCGTATGATTGGCTATTGCTACACGACGGCTTTTTGGTTATAATGTTGGAAACACCATCCTTTAAACGGGGGATACGGCCATGCTCGCATTCATCAACAGCTGCGGACTCTCCGGCATCGACGGTTTCGGCGTCGACGTCGAGGTCAACCTTTCCCACGGGATGCCGATGTTCGAGATCGTCGGCCTGCCGGATGCCTCCGTCAAGGAATCCCGGGAGCGGGTGCGCGCGGCGATGAAAAACTCGGGCTTTCCCTTCCCCGCCGAGCGACTCACGGTGAACCTGGCGCCGGCGGATCTGAAGAAGGAGGGGCCCGCCTTCGACCTGCCGATCGCTCTGGGCATGCTGGCCTGTCAGGGCATCATCGGTCCGGACGCCGCACAGGACATATGCGTGATCGGCGAGCTTTCCCTGGACGGCTCGGTGCGCCCCGTGCGCGGCGCGCTGCCGATGGTGATCTCCGCCGTCGAGCGCGGCGTCGGCCGCATCATGCTGCCGGAGGACAATATCAACGAGACCTGCTGCGTCGAGGGCGTGGAGATGTATCCCGTCCAGTCACTGAACGCCGCCGTGCGCCATCTGACGGGCGAGCTGCCCATCGAGCCGGTCCAGCCGGTGGCCTATCAGACGCTGATCAGCCATCGGCAATATGCCGAGGATTTCTGTCACGTCAAGGGCCAGCACAAGGCCAAGCGCGCGCTGGAGATCGCCGCTGCCGGCGGGCACAACGTGCTGCTCATCGGCCCGCCGGGCAGCGGCAAGACGCTGATGGCCCGATGCATGCCCACCATCCTGCCGGACATGACCTTCGACGAGGCGCTGGAGACCACGCGCATCCACTC
>JAFRMB010000154.1 GCA_017430945.1 Clostridia bacterium
GCATTTCCCCGGCAACCTGCCAAGGCCAGGCCGCTGACGCGCTGGCTGCGTTTGCGGTTATCCGCAGGCGGTGACCTCAGGCTCCAGGAATCATTTGCATGTCGCAGTTCGCTCGCTTACAGAAAATCTTGAACACAGCCGGTCGTGATTGCGCAGTTCATTTTCATCGCCGTACCGATCCGACCATAACGAGTCGCCACTCGTTCATAAAGGAACGATTTGTCACATTGAACTGCGCTCTCACGTGAGAATGACCATTATACCCGCCGAAATTATCATCAACACACCAGTGTGTTTCTTCGCCGACATCGTATGACATAATCGTACTGTTCAACGACGTGGCAATGTACTATTTCATGTTCTAACTGGTCATTCAAGTCGAACGACGTTCAGATGCCTCGTGTTTTAACAAGAACGGGTTTATACACAAACAAATTATTGATATAATACATGTTGAGTGGGCGGCAGCGGTCGACGGACGTCAGGATCGCAGGTCCCCCTGCTTTTCTGCCGGCGGTCCTCATGTGCGATATCTCGCGCAGGCCTGACCTTCCGACGGTTTAAATCGCTTTGCCTCAAAATTTACGGTTTCTTCGTTGACTTTAGCGTGCTAAAGTGATAAATTGATAAAGTAATCATTTCTCCGGAGGCTGCCATGACTATGAATGCCGATCGATTTCCGCTGAAGCGGGAGGAGCGTGTGCTGTTCCAGTTGCGTTCGCTCTATCAAAGCTACGGCTATCGCCCCTACAAAATGAGCAAGTTCGAGGAATACGACCTGTATGTGCGCAACAAGGATTTTCTTGTGTCCGACGGCATCATTACCTTCACAGACACCGATGGCAGGCTGATGGCTCTGAAGCCGGACGTCACGCTCTCGATCATCAAAAACACGCGCGACACCGACAATCTGCTCCACAAGGTCCATTATTCCGAAAACGTCTACCGTATCTCCGGGTCCACACGTCAGTTCAAGGAGATCATGCAGACTGGTCTGGAATGCATCGGCGATGTCGACCTGTACAGCCTTTGCGAAGTGATCCGGCTGGCGAAGGCGAGCCTGGACATCATCGATCCGTCCAACGTGCTGGAGATATCCCATATGGGCGTCGTATCGGCGCTCGTCGACGCGCTGGCGCTGGATCCGGATGTGGAGCGCACCGTGCTCCAGTGTGTCGGCGAAAAAAACGCTGACGGTATCCGCAAGCTTTGTCCCGGAAAGCAGATCGACGGCATCCTGTGCCTGATCGACGCGCACGGCGCGCCAGGCGCTGTGCTCTCCGAACTACGCCCCTTCTGCCAGCACGGCCTTGCAAAGGTCGCGCTGGACGAACTCGAGCGCGTGAGCGGCATCCTCGCGAGCCTCGGCGCACAGGACGTTCAGATCGACTTCTCCATCGTCAACGACATGAGCTACTATAACGGCATCGTCTTCCGCGGGTATATCCGTGGTATCCCGACCGGCGTACTTTCCGGCGGGCAATACGACCGACTGATGCAGCGCATGGGGCGCAGGTCCAGGGCTGTGGGCTTTGCCATCTACATGGACCTGCTCGAACGGCTCGGAAGCGAAGCCCGTCCCTATGACGTGGACACCGTGATCCTGTATGGCGACGACGCGGATGTGACCAGGCTGTCCAAAGCAGCCGACTGTCTGGCCGCCGAATGCGGCAGCGTCGCGGTCCAGCGGGCTGTGGATGAAAAACTCAGGTTCCGCAGGCTCGTTCACCTGGAGGAGGTAGAGGCAGATGATTAATGTTGCGCTGCCTAAAGGCAGGCTGGGCGAAAAGGTCTACGGCATGTTCGCCGCAGCGGGTTATGAGTGCCCGTCCATACTGGAAAACAATCGCAGGCTCATCTTTGAAAATGCGCAGGCCGGCGTCCGCTATTTCTGGGTGAAGCCCTCGGATGTGGCTATCTATGTCGAGCGCGGCGCGGCGGACATCGGCGTAGCCGGCAAGGACATCCTGCTGGAATATGCCCCCGACGTCTATGAGCTGCTGGATCTGAACGTCGGTCGCTGCCGGATGGCCGTGGCGGCCAAGCGCGGCTTCAGGGACGACGCTGAGAAGACGCTTCGGGTCGCCACGAAGTTCACAAATATCGCCCGCGGGTACTACGCCGGTCTGGGCCGGGATATCGACATCATCCACCTGAACGGCTCCATCGAGCTGGCGCCGATCCTGAATCTGTCCGATGTGATCGTCGACATCGTGGAGACCGGCAAAACGCTGTTGGAGAACGATCTTGAGCCGCTGGAGACCATCGTGCCCATATCGGCCCGTCTGATCGCCAACAAATCCAGCTTCAAGTTCAGCGCCTCCCCCATCGAGGCCATACGGGACGGGCTGAAGGCCCAGGTAAAAGCATAACGGTTTCCCTTCATCACGACTAAAGGCAGGGATCGACAATGATCAGGATCATGAGATACGGCGAGGTCGCCAACGAGGACATCTTTGCGCGGGTCTCTCCCGAGGTGGACGTCCAGGGCATCGTGGCGGACATCATCGCCGATGTCCGCACCAGGGGTGACGCAGCGCTGTTCGATTATTGTGAGCGCTTTGACGGTGCAAAGCTTCAGCGTCTGGAAGTCGGCGCCGAAGAGTTCGATGAAGCCCTTTGCCAGATCGAGCCGGCGTTCCTGGAGGTACTGGAAACTGCCGCTCGGAACATCCGACAGTTCCATGAAAAGCAGGTCCGCAACAGCTTTATCATCGCGGAACGCGAAGGCGTGGTGATGGGCCAGAAGGTCACGCCCCTTGATCGTGTCGGCCTGTATGTTCCCGGCGGCACGGCAGCATACCCTTCCACGGTCTTGATGGATGCACTCCCAGCAAAGATCGCGGGCTGTGGTGAGATCGTGATCGTCACGCCGCCCGGCAGGGACGGCAGGGTCAATCCCGCCATACTGGCCGCTGCTAAGGCCGCCGGTGTCGATCGCGTGTTCAAGGTCGGCGGCGCGCAGGCCGTGGCGGCTCTTGCCTATGGCACGCAGAGCATTCCCTGTGTGGACAAGATCGTCGGACCGGGCAACGCTTTCGTGGCCGAGGCAAAAAAGCAGGTGTTTGGCAAGGTCGCCATCGATATGATCGCTGGTCCCAGCGAGATCCTGATCGTCGCCGATGCCGCAAGCGATCCCCGGCACGTCGCCGCGGACCTTTTGAGCCAGGCGGAGCACGACAGGCTCGCCTCCGCGGTGCTGGTCACCGATTCCATGTCCTTGGCTGAAGCCGTCCGTGACGAGGTGGAGCGGCAGGTCAGGCTGCTGCCCCGCGTTGAGATCGCTTCCGCATCCATCGACAGAAACGGCAAGATCATCGTCGCCGACGATCTGTCGCAGGCCATCGACATCGCCAACGCCATCGCGCCTGAGCACCTGGAGCTGTGCGTTGACGATCCCTTTGCCTATCTCGACCGGGTGCGCCACGCCGGCTCCATATTCATGGGCCGCAACTGCCCCGAAGCGCTGGGCGACTATCTGGCCGGCCCGAACCACACACTGCCTACCGGCGGCACGGCCCGATTCTACAGCCCGCTCTCGGTCGACGACTTCGTCAAGAAGAGTCAGTATACCTATTTCACGCGCGATGCGTTGGCCGCTGTGAAGGACAAGGTTGCCTGCTTTGCCGAAAAGGAAGGTTTGTCCGGCCATGCCCGAAGCGCGCTGATCCGCTTTGAGTGATCGTCCCCATCGAATCCAACGACATGGAGTGATCCGTCATGAGTCGATATCTCATCGAAAAACACCAGGCCCTCGAAGCATACGTCCCCGGCGAACAGCCCCAGGACATGCAGTACGTCAAGCTGAACACCAACGAGAGCCCCTATCCCCCTTCTCCCGCCGTGATCGCCGCCGCGTCGAAGGAAGCCGAGCGCCTTCAGCTGTACTCGGATCCGGTGTGCGCTTCGCTGCGCGACGCCATCGCAGGATCGTACGGCGTAAAGCGAGAAAACGTCTATGTCTCCAACGGCTCAGACGATATCCTGAATTTCGCGTTCATGGCATTTGCCGGCGAAGGCGGAAAGGTATGGTTCCCCGACATCAGCTACGGCTTTTACCGCGTGTTCGGCGATCTGCACCGGTGCGACTACGCCACGATCCCTCTGGAGGCCGACTTCAGCATCGACCCTCAAAAATACCACGGACTCGATGGGCTCATCGTTATCGCGAACCCCAACGCGCCTACAGGACTTGCGCTCTCCACGGATGCCATCGAAGGCATACTGCGCAGCAATCCCGATCATGTGGTGCTGATCGACGAAGCGTATGTCGACTTTGGCGGCGACTCCTGTGTGCCGTTGACGTCTAAATACGACAACCTCCTGGTGGCGCAGACCTTTTCGAAATCCCGCAGCATGGCGGGTGCACGACTCGGCTTTGCCATCGCCGGCGCCGGCCTGATTGCCGACCTGGACAGGATCAAGTATTCGACCAATCCTTATAACGTCAACCTGATGACGTGCGCAGCCGGCGTCGCCGCGATTGCCGACAACGACTACTACATGGCCAACTGCCGCAGGATCGAAGACACCCGTGCCCGGACCGCGGCCCGTCTCGAGGCGCTAGGGTTCACCGTGCTGCCTTCGAAGGCGAACTTCATTTTCGCCCGCTCGGACAGGATCGGCGGCGAAGACCTGTACCTGGCACTCAAGAAACGCGGTGTGCTGGTGCGTCACTTCGGTGCTGCGCGCATTCACGACTTCAACCGCATCACCATCGGCACGCCCGAGCAAATGGATATCCTGATCGAACGAATCAAAGAGATACTGGGGGTTTGACACCATGCGCGAGGCTGATATCATCCGCCGCACGGCGGAGACGGACATCCGTCTGACGCTGAAGCTGGACGGCACAGGCCAGTCGACCATTGAGACCGGCTGCGGATTCCTGGACCATATGCTTACGCTCTTTGCCAGACACGGCCGCTTTGACCTTGAGGTCAAATGCGTCGGCGACACCGATGTGGACGACCACCACACCGTAGAGGACATCGGCATCTGTCTTGGGCAGGCTTTTGCCCAGGCGCTGGGCGATATGGGCGGCATCTGCCGCTACGGCAGCACCATACTGCCCATGGATGAGGCGCTTGTGCTCACCGCTGCAGACATATCCGGGCGCGCACACCTGTCGTACGACGTGCAGCTGCCCACCCAGAAGATCGGCACCTTCGACACAGAGCTCGTCAAGGAATTCTGGCTGGGTTTCATTCGGAAGGCGAACATCACCCTGCACATCAAGCAGTTCGCCGGCGAGAACAGCCATCACATCGCTGAAGGCATGTTCAAATCCGCCGCGCGCACACTGCGCGCAGCGTGCACCGTGGACCCCTGCCTGAACGGCGAGGTGCTTTCCACAAAGGGCGTGCTGTGAATCATCCCGCTCTGACGGGCCGATCGCTGCCCCGGCGGACATGTCCGACACGGTCGCGGCGCGGGTCGCATCGGTCGAAACATCATTCCAGGAGGACCCTATGATCGCGATCATCGACTACGGCGTGGGCAACCTTTTCTCGCTTTCCCACTCCCTGACGGCCGTCGGTGCCGATGCCGTCGTCACCGGCGATGCCGAAGTCATATGCCGCGCGGATCACGTGATACTGCCCGGCGTCGGCGCCTTCGGAGACGCTGCCGCCAAACTTCGCGAGACCCGCCTCGACCGGGTCGTCAAGGACGCCGCCGCCGCCGGGACGCCCGTCATGGGCATCTGCCTGGGCATGCAGCTGCTGCTGGACCGATCCTACGAATTCGGCGAACACGACGGCCTCGGCCTCATCCCCGGCGAGGTGCGCCCCATCGCCGAGGTCATCGGTAGCGGGCTGAAGATCCCGCACATCGGCTGGAACGCGCTCCACCTTCGCGGCAGCCACCCGATCTTCCGCAGCATCCAGCCCGGAGACTGCGTGTATTTCGTCCATTCTTACTACGGCGCCAAGTGTGACGCGTCCGTCATCGCCACCACCGAATACGGTGCCGAGCTGACCGCCGCCGTGGCGCGTGACAACGTCGTCGGCTGCCAGTTCCACCCCGAGAAGAGCGGCAACGTCGGCCTGGGCATCCTGAAGGCATTTTGCGAATGGGACGGTGACCGCGCATGAACCTTTTCCCCGCCATCGATCTGTATCACGGCCAGGCTGTTCGCCTGTTCAAGGGCGACTATGATCGGATGACCGTCTACGATCCCGACCCGCTGAACACCGCGCTCGCCTTCGAGGCCGCGGGCGCCGGAAATCTCCACAGGGTCGATCTCGAGGGCGCCCGTGACGGCGGGACTCCCAACGCCGACACCATCCGCCGCATCGTGAAAGGCACTGGTCTGTTCGTCGAGTTGGGCGGCGGCATACGGTCGATGGACGTCATCGATCGGTATCTTTCCCTCGGCGTGCGCAGGGTCATACTGGGCACCGCCGCCATCACGGGTGGCGATCTCGTCGAACGCGCCGTGGCAAAATACGGCGACGCCATCGCCGTCGGAGCGGATGTGCGCGACGGGCTCATCGCCATAAAGGGCTGGACCGAGCAGAGCGACATGACGCTCGATCGATTCATGGAACGCTTTCAGCGCATCGGCGTCAGGACCGTGATCTGCACGGACATCAGCCGCGACGGCGCGATGCGCGGCGCAAACCGCGCCATGTACGCCGCCATGCAGCGCGCATACGACATGGACATCATCGCCTCCGGCGGCGTTTCCACCTTGGAGGACATACGGGCGCTGGCCGACATGGGCCTCTACGGCGCCATCATCGGCAAAGCGTACTACACCGGTGCCATCGACCTGAAGGAAGCGATACGGGAGGCGACTGCATGATCACCAAGCGCATCATCCCGTGCCTGGACGTGAAGGACGGCCGGGTGGTCAAGGGCGTCAATTTCCTCGGGCTCGCAGACGTGTCCAGTCCAGTGAAGCTGGCCGAGTACTACTCCCGCTGCGGTGCGGACGAGCTGGTGTTCTACGATATCACCGCATCTGCCGAGGGCCGAGCGCTGTTCACGGATATACTCCGCGAGGTCGCCCGTAAGGTCTTCATACCGCTCACCGTGGGTGGCGGCATCAACACCGTGGCCGACTTCGACCGCGTGCTCAAATGCGGCGCTGACAAGGTGTCCGTCAATTCCGGTGCGATCCGCGATCCGTCGCTCATCCCCGCAGCCGCGGAGCGCTACGGCAGTCAGTGCGTGGTGATCTCGGCGGATGTCAAGCGGGTCGACGGCGAATTCAGAGTGTTCGCCAAGGGCGGCCGCGTGGACACCGGCATGGAGGCCATCGGCTGGATCAGGCGCTGTGTAGACAGCGGCGCCGGCGAAGTGGTGCTCAACTCCATCGACACCGACGGCGTCAAACGCGGTTTTGACCTGGAGATGCTCTCGGCCGTGTGTGACGCGGTGAACGTGCCCGTCATCGCCTCCGGCGGCGCCGGCTGCGAACAGGACTTCGTCACTCTGTTCAAGACTCTGCCAAAGGTGGACGCGGGGCTGGCCGCCTCGATCTTCCACTTCGGCGAGGTCGGGATCCCTGAGCTCAAGCGCGTGCTGAGCGACAACGACATCATTGTGAGGCTTTGATATGGCTATGATCGACATCAACACCCTGAAATTCGATGAGAACGGACTGATCCCCGCCATCGTGGTGGACGCGACCACGCGCGAGGTGCTCACCCTTGCCTACATGAACCGAGAGAGCCTGGAGATCTCCATGGAAAGGCAGTTGACCTGCTTCTGGAGCCGCTCCCGTCGGCAGCTCTGGCTCAAGGGCGAAACGAGCGGCAACTACCAGCATATCGTCTCGATCACCGCCGACTGCGACAACGACGCTCTGGTGGTCGCCGTCAACAAGGACGGCCCGGCTTGTCACACCGGCACGAACAGCTGCTTTACGCACCCGGTGTTCATATCCGATGAGAACCACGCCTTCAGCCTGGACGGCCTCATGCGCCTCATCGAGGGCCGCAAGACCGAAAAGAAGGAAGGCAGCTACACGACCTATCTGTTTGAAAAGGGCATCGACAAGATCCTGAAGAAGGTCGGCGAGGAGTCCACCGAGGTCATCATCGCCGGCAAGGCCGGAGACAAGGCGGAGACCATCTACGAGATCGCCGATCTCACCTACCACGTGATGGTACTGATGATCCAAATGGGCATCAGCCTTGAGGACATCCACGACGAACTGGCCTCCCGCCACGTCATCGACCACAAGGTCAAACAGGAGAAGATGACCGGCGATAAGTGATCGCATCGTGACCGTCGCCATGAGAGCGCATATATGCCGAAGCGCATCGCGGCACATCCAACTGCCGCGGTGCGCTCCTTTTGATGCGTCCAGTCGTTGACGTGCATCGTTCGGACCGCTACCGATCCTCCTGTCCCCCGTTATCTCCTGTCTCCAAACGCGCCAATCTCGCCTCCAACTCCGCCAGGCGCTCGGCCAGCAGATCCGGCACATCCTGCTGATCGAGGTCGTCGCTGGGCCGGACGCGCGCTCCGTTCATGCGGACGATCATCGCCGGCACGCCGGCCGCGGTGACGTTTGGCGGCATGTCGGTCAGCACGACGCTGCCCGCGGCGATCCGGCTGTTGCAGCCGACCACGACAGGCCCCAGGATCTTCGCGCCGGCGCCGATCAGCACGTTGTCGCAGATCGTCGGATGGCGCTTGCCGGCGTCCTTGCCCGTGCCGCCCAGCGTGACCTGGTGGTAGATGGTGCAGTTCGCGCCGATCTCCGCTGTTTCGCCGATGACGATGCCCATCCCATGGTCGATGAACAGACCCGGTCCGATGGTCGCGCCGGGGTGGATCTCGATGCCCGTCTTATGACGCCCGCGCTGGCTCACGAGTCTCGCGAGAAACACGTGGCCGTGAACATGCAGCCAGTGCGCCAGGCGGTGGTAGATCAGTATGTGAAAGCCTGGATACAGCAGTATCACCTCTGCCAGACTGCGCGCAGCCGGGTCCTTGGCCTGTATGTTCCTCGCGTCAGATAGAAGTCCCATAGGTCCTGCCTCCCGTCGCCCATTGCGCTTCGTCAGTGCGTCGTCGCGCCGACCCACAAAAAATAGAGCCTCCGAACGGAAGCTCCCGGCCCGGCGCTGACTTTGTGCCGCGCACGGTGCTATTTGCGAGGGCGTCCGTTCCTGCGATGATGGGCATGACAACAACACCCGCCGTTGCAACAGGCGCGGTGCCGCTTGCTGATGTGCATGCCGTTTTCGATCATCGACCGACGCCTCCACGTCAAATCATCCCATCGGCTTGAAACGCCGCCGACAGTGGAAGTATAGCAGGATTCCCGGGCGTTGTCAATGACTTTCGTACAACGACTGTCGGGCACCGGCGCAGTTTGACTTCCCTGCCGGCAGGCTGTATAATGATAGCGATACATCATATTCCCTGCACATGGCGCGACATGCGCACCCCGTGTGTCCGCGCGACGCGCCCTCACGCTACCCCCCCCCCGCGGATGAACACCGCGGCGATCGACACCATGCAAACGATCACCATCACCGGCTCCGGATCGGAGCTCCAGGGCGTCGGCCGACTCTCCGATGGCCGCGCCGTTTTCGTGCCCGGCGCGATACCGGGAGAAGTCGTCGACATCCGGATCACAGCTGACAAAGGGCGCTTCTGTGAGGCAGCTCCGCTTCGCATCGCCGAGCCCTCGCCGGACCGCGTCGCCCCTGACTGTCCGCACGCGGGCGTCTGCGGCGGCTGCCAGGCGCGTCACATGCGCTACGAAGCGACGCTGCGTCTGAAACGCCAAAGGGTGCTGGACGCGCTCTCCCGGATCGGCGGCATCGATGCGCCGACGGTGCTGGATACCCTTGGGTGTCCGTCTCCCGACCGCACGCGCAACAAGGCGGAATATCCGATCGGTCTCAAAAACGGCCGACCCGTCATCGGCGCGCACGCGCGAGGCAGCCGTGAGGTCATCCCGCTCCGGTACTGCCTGCTGCAGTCGAACATCAGCGTTCGCGCACTGCAGTGGTTCTCGGATCATCTGGATGGCTCGAGGCTCGCACGCCACCTGCGCTTCCTCGTGACGCGTGTGAACCGCGCAGGTGACATGATGCTCGTGTTATCGGGCGATGCGCCGCTCCACGGAGAGATCGAAAAGCTTGCCCCCGCCCTGAGGAAAGCGCTTCCTGAGATCTGTTCGCTCTGGTACTGCCGGCTGGATCGGCACTTTACACACGCACTGGACGGGCGATGCCTTCACATTTCCGGCGACCATACGCTGAGCGACCACCTGTTCGATCTGAACTTCGAACTCTCACCTCAGTCGTTCTTCCAGGTCAACGCGGCTCAGGCTGAGGCTCTGTACGCTTGTGCGCTGGCCTCTCTGGGCATCGCGCCGGGCTGTCGGCTGCGCGTGCTCGACGCTTACTGCGGAGCGGGCACCATCACGCTTTCCGCCGCACGCTGGGCTGAATATGCCCTGGGCATCGAGATCGTCGCTCCTGCCATTGAAAACGCCCGTCGCAACGCCGCTGCCAACCATCTGGAGGATCGCGCCCGCTTCATCTGCGGCGACGCTGCCGTAGAGATCCCCCGCCTTCTGAAGCGCGGTGAACGCTTTGATGCCGTGATACTCGATCCGCCCCGAAAAGGCGCGGATCCAGCCCTTCTGGAGGCCATCGCGGACGCCGGGATCACCGATGTCTGCTATATCTCCTGCGACCCCGCGACCCTAGCGCGGGACGTGAAGCGTCTCGCCAGCCGCGGCTATCGCTTTGAATGGGCACAGCCGGTCGATATGTTCCCCTGGACGAGCCACGTCGAGACGATGGTCCGGATGTCATACAATCAAAACTGACCATCGGAAAATCGCTGTGTTTACGGGCTTATCAGATATACGCCTGTCGGCGCCCGATAGTACGATCGACCACGAATATCGTTCCAACAGAAAATATCCGCGTTTTCTGCCGGAGGGTTGAAGCTGTGATTTGGAAAACAACAGGTTGTCGCTGTGGTTTTGATGTCGGGGAAGAAATCCGGAGTCGTGGGGTGATCATTGTGAATAAATTTAACGAATATGCTCGTGAGGCATTATCCGCAGCCGGTGATATTGTCATAAAATCCATGATGGGCGGTTATCTTGTATACCTCAATGGTAAGCTGATAGGTGGCATTTGCGATAATGAACTGTTTTTGAAGAGATCGCCGACATCGGACAGGTTACTTACAGCTTCCGAACTACGTTATCCGTATGAAGGCTCAAAAACTCTGATGCACGTATTCGACAGATTTGAGGATACAGATTTGATTGCAGGATTACTGGAAGGCATGTATGCAGAACTGCCCGAAAAGAAACAAAAGAAAGCCAAATGAGACCGATATATTCCAGTCGAACTATCTGAGACGCAAATTGCATTTATGCTGAGAAAAAGATGATAAGGAGAAACAGATGGCTTTCGATTATAAGAAAGAATACCAGGAATTCTACATGCCGAAGAACAAGCCGTCCATATTGACGGTACCGGCTATGAATCATACTGTCGTTCGCGATCATGGCGATCCAAATCAGGAAGACGGCGTATTTAGCAGGCAATCGGTCTGCTGTATGGCATTGCTCTTACGATCTAGATGAGTAAAAGAAGAGATCATCAGATCGAGTGTTATCGAGGACTCTCTCCTTCTGTGTTTCAGATAGTCTTTCAGGAAAGATTTGTTGGAGATTGACATAATGACTTATCAAGGCTCCCACACCGCCATCAAAGGCGGCGGGGAGCGGAGAAAAGGAGAGATTCCGGTTAATGATAACGGAAAAACCAGTGACCAGAAAGCTAAAAGAATACACTGAGATTTGTCAATTGCTGAAAACAGCATTTCCTGTACACGAGCAACTGCCTATTTGGGTGTTGAAACTGCTTGCAGTTCGCAGAAGCGTCAACTTCAGAGCGCTCTATGATGAAGGTCAGTTTTGCGGGATCCTTTATACGTTTGAGAATGAAAAGTATATCTTTGTACTCTACCTCGCAGTCAATGATAATATCCGTTCAAAGGGTCATGGGAGCAGGATACTTGACTGGCTGAAGACGCATACGGAAAAGATCATTGTGCTTAATGTTGAGTCCGTCGATCCTAGTGCGCATAATGACACGCAAAGATTAAGACGGATCGAATTCTACCGCAGTAATGGCATTTATGACACCGGAGCGCGCTTTATGGGCACCGGCGTGAACTATTCCGTATTGGCATCAGATGTTGAGCATTTCAAATCGAAAGAGTATGAAAAACTGCTGTCCGATTGTTCGCTCGGGCTATACAAGAAGAAGCTTACAGAATAAAGCAAGGCGCCCGCACTGCCATCATCTGCGGAGAGGAGCGGCGATCAGGATAGTATGATTCCCAAGTGGCAAATCTCAGCTTGAGGAGGCAATAGATTGACCGAATCGGAACTCTACAAAGAGCTTGGAACACTGACAAAGGACAAGGGCAGGTGGGAAGAGAGCATTCCGTATGTTTCCTCTCTCCTCGCCCATGACTCCTTAAAGATACAGGCGAAGACGCTCTGGCTGATCGGCGAGATGGGGCTCGCCTATCCTCAGGCCGTGCATGATTCCGTTCCCAAAACCGCATCCTTCCTTGACAGCCCGGTACCGCTTCTGCGGGAGCGTGCGGTGAATGCCATCGGCAGGATCGGACGGGGCGATTTTCGTGTGATCGAGCAGTACTGGGCGGAACTGTTCCGCTTTGCCTCCGATGAGGAGCCGAAGGTACGCTTGAGTTTTATCTGGGCATCCGAGAACATCGCCACGAACACGCCAGACATCTATGAGGATCATATGCCGGTGTTTGAGAAGCTCCTGAACGACGCGGATGACAAGGTCAGGATGGAAGCGCCGGAGATCTTCCGTGTCCTCGGAAAGCGCAGGCCGGAGTTCGTCAGACCTTATGTGGAGCAACTGCGGCAGATCGCGGAGACGGACAGCAACCGCGTCGTGAGAATCCACTGCCTCGGTGCGATCAGGGCGACAGAATCGAAGCAGAAAACTTTCAAAGGATAGAATAAAATGGATCAGAAAGAATTATACAGACATATACAGGAAAACCAACCCAACATCTGTCAGATCAGTATCCTGCGAAACGGCAAGGAGATTTATTCTGCAGAATGGAACGGTTATCAGCGGACGGATTGTACGCACATCATGTCTGCCACGAAAAGCATTATGTCGCTTCTAACCGGGATCGCCATTGATCACGGTATGATCGGCAGTATTGAAGACAAAGTGCTTTCGTTCTTCCCGAAGTATCCTGTCAAGCGTGGTGAAAAGACCATCTATGATGTCACCATTAAGCATCTTCTGACCATGCGGGCGCCGTATAAGGGAAAAGGCGATCCCTGGACAAAGGTGTGTTCCAGCGATGACTGGACAGCCGCCTCACTTGACTTCCTCGGCGGGAGAAAAGGCATTACCGATGAGTTTGATTATCGGACGGTCTGCCTGCATATTCTCTCAGGGATCCTCTATCATGCTACGGGAATGAAAACAGTGGACTTTGCCAATCAATATCTCTTTTCCCCGCTCGGTATTGCGGAACATCGGAATTACTATGCAAAGAGCGCTGAGGAGCACAAGGCGTTTACTGTCTCAAAATCCCCGAAAGAGAATATCTGGTTTGCAGATCCGGACGGGCTTGGGACACCGGGCTATGGCCTTTGTATGAGCGCTTCCGACATGGTGAAGATCGGGCAGCTTTGTCTGAACCAAGGCGTATGGGAAGGAAAACACATCATTTCAGAGGAATGGATCGCCGAAATGACGAAGCCCAAAGAAGTGGAAAGCAAGTATTTCCGGGGAATGCATTATGGATACCTGTGGTGGATCATTCATCCGGAAAAGAAGATCTATGCCGCTATCGGAAATAGCGGAAATGTGATCTATGTGGATCCGGAGAAGGGCATCGTCGTCGCGGTCTCTTCCTACTTCAGGCCCACGGTGTTTGACCGGGTGGATTTCATCGAGGACATTCTTCTTCCGTGTTTCATATAGTCTTTCAGGAAAGATTTGTCAGAGGTCGACATATTGACAGATCAAGGTTCCCACACTGCCATCATCGGCGGCGGGGAGCCTTGTTTTATGCTTCAATATCGACCGTGATCCCCGACTTGAGTTCCACAACGAAGCGCTCCTCAAATACGGTGAAATATGCTATGAGGCGTCTGACCAGTGCCTCATCAAATTCGACGATCGCGGTCGCTTGGTCCTTTATGAAGTCTTGCAGATCACGGATCAGCTTCACCTGTTCATCCTTGACCACGCTGTCGACCTCGGCCTGTTTTCGCATCTCCCGGAGCCGGAAGATCTCGTCAGCAGTGGCATCGTACCCCCCATTGGGATCCCCGGCACAAGTAGATCGTTCCCTGCACAAAGGCCGCGGATAACTACACGAAGATCACCCACTCGCCATGGCTGAACACCATCACTGACACGCAGCTGCACCTGCTGGAGCAGCACTAGCGCCAGGATAAAAAAGGATTTTGGAATCGTATGTCGAATATCCCAGTACGATCGTAACAAGGAGGGAAAATATCATGTCTGTCAATCGCTTTGTCCTCAACGGCATCTCCTATCACGGCCACGGAGCCATTCAGGAGATCCCCGGCATCATCGCAGCCCACGGCTTCAAGAAGGCGTTCGTCGCCTCAGACCCGGACCTTGTGAGATTTGGCGTTACCGCAAAGGTCACGGACCTCTTGAAGGCCAACGGCATCGACTTCGAGCTGTACTCCAACATCAAGCCCAACCCGACCATCGAGAACGTGCAGGGCGGCGTGGAGGCCTTTAAGAAGAGCGGCGCGGACTTTATGATCACCATCGGCGGCGGCTCCTCCATGGACACCGGCAAAGCCATCGGTATCATCATCAACAATCCCGAGTTCGCCGACGTGCGCTCCCTGGAGGGTGTCGCCCCCACGAAAAAGCGCACCGTGTTCACCATCGCCGTGCCCACCACCGGCGGGACCGGCGCGGAGTCCACGATCAACTATGTCATCACCGACGTACAGAAGACCCGCAAGTTCGTCTGTGTCGACCCCAACGATATTCCCGATGTGGCCGTGGTCGATCCCGACATGATGGCCTCCATGCCCAAGGGGCTGACTGCTTCCACCGGTATGGACGCGCTGACCCACGCCATCGAAGGCTACACCACCAAGGGCGCGTGGGAACTGAGCGATTGTCTGGATCTCGAAGCCATCCAGCTGATCGGCAAGAATCTGCGCAAGGCTGTCGCCAACGATCCCGAGGGCCGCGAGGGCATGGCGCTGGCGCAGTATGTGACCGCCATGGCCTATTCCAACGTCGGCCTGGGCATCGCCCACAGCATGGCGCACACCCTGGGCGCGCTGTATGACACGCCCCACGGCGTGGCCTGCGCCATGATGCTGCCCATCGTGATGGAGTTCAACCAGGAGTACACCGGCGAAAAGTTCAAGGCCATCGCTGAGGCACTTGGCACTGACACCGCCGGCATGGATCAGCCATCCTATCGCAAGGCCGCCATCGATGCCGTGCGCCAGTTATCTGTGGACGTGGGCATTCCCACCAAGCTGGACAAGCTCAGGGAGGAGGACCTGGACTTCCTGGCCCAGTCCGCCGCTGCCGACGCCTGCACCCCGGGCAATCCCCGCGAGGCCACCATCGACGATTACAAGGCCATGTTCCGCAAGCTGATGTAACGCTAGTCGAAAAAACATATCCACACGATTCCCGGCTGAAAGCATAGCCGGGAATCGCTTTTTATATATAAAGCGGTAGCAGCCGGGGTGTAGAAGCGGTTAAAAACGGGCTGAGTCGGATCGGGCTTTGGGGATTTACCCTTTCAGGAGCTTCGCAATGCATGCCTCGGCTGACGGGTAATCCATTCAGGATGCCTGATCCAAATTGCCGCTGCTCATTTATGTGAGAAGTGTCATGGCAGTCCAGAAAGATCGATCCATGTAAAACAACATTCTATCGTTTTGCGGCGCCGGCTTGTGTTTACGTCTATGTCCCGTACATATGCCGGACGATCAGCCTTTCGGCTGTGTCGCGCCCGAACAGCCGGGTAACCTGATCGACAGCCGGCCCGCCGTTGGCAAACAGTCTCTCAGCGAAGCTTCGGATCTTGCCCTGCTTCACTGCAGGATCGCAGGCGGGCGCCGAAGCGATCAGGGAGATATACGCGCTTGCGCAGTCCCGGGCCGATCCCGCCAATCGGTCGGAAACGCCTTTCCCCTTTTTATGATAAGCGCATGGATACAGGATGTCATCATACCAATGCGTTCCTGCGGAGACATGGTCCTCAAGATCATCGTCGCGCTCTCTGATCCGCTGAAAGGCGTTTTGCAGCTCTTTCGGTTCAAACGTGAGCTGCGTATCGTAGAGCTCCACGAATTGAGTCTCTTTCCCGAACGCATTTACGTGGTCCAGGTTGATCAGCGGCATATCTCTATGCGTGACGGATAGTATCACGGTCTCCATCCGCATCAACCCGAACATGGCCTTCATCCGCATGATGCAAAGATGACCGAGCCCTGCGACTTCATAGGCCTCCGTCTCAAATGCGAAGCCCTTCTTGGACAATCGGGCATCCGCGCCCAGATCCAATCGCTTCAGAGCGTATGTCTGGGAAAGACGGTCCCTTATCCAGTTTCCTGTATTGGACTCTTTTCTCATGGTCTTCTCCTGCCTGATAGTCAGTGTGTCGATCTCGCCGGACAGGCGGACGGTCAACAGGGTTCGCTTCAGCTTTTCTCCTGTTTAAGTGTTTCAAGCTCGATACGTGATCCTGCCTTTGCTCTTAAGCAGTCCTTGTTGCCAGAGAGCAGATGGCGGTGATCGCATAGGCGACTCCCACTATCAATCCTCCGACCAGGAAGACGGAGCCCAGAAGTCCACCTAATGTGTTGGAGGTCGCTCCGTTGCCTTCGCCGATCTTTATGCCATTGATGAAATAGGCGTATCGCTTGCTGGTGTCGACATTGGAGGATGCTATGACCAGTACTCCGGCGACAACGCCGGCAATACCGGCCAGTGCAAACAGACCGCCTTTGCCACTACCGATCAGCACAAGCGCTCCGATGCCGCCCAGGATCATCAGTATTGCAAGAACGATGGAAAATGTGTTGAGCCATAATGCCAACATGCACGCAGATAACGCCGTTACGATTACAAGGGCAACGATTCCTTTCTTTCGAATGGCATCGTAGCGAGCCTGAGAGATCTGCCCCTTCATCAATGCCTCGTGCGGATCTGTCAGGCCCGGAATAGCAGCGCCATATCGCTGCCTGTGCTTCAGAACGATGATCATTCCGCCAATGAAACCAAAACCACCGAACGATGCAAGCATCGTCCCCACGACAAGCTTCCACGTATCACCTTGAACCGGGTAACCCCTTTCCGTCCTGGTCCTGGTTGCCAGGAAGATCCCTCCCACCAGCAAAATGACACATACGAGTGTGAAAATCAATAAGCCGTGGGATCTGCGTTTACGCATACTTATCCTCCTCACGCATATATCTGCGGGACACGATCCCTGTTCCTGCACACAGTATACCACATAAGAAGCCATAAGGAAAGTCATTGATCAGCGCCATATCGCCTTCCCGGATACAGGCATGATCTTCATTATAAAAATCAGCGGTCGCACCCTCAACATGGATGGATTCGGTGATCAGCCACGGAAACGACTTCCATTTCATTATGTATCCCGGCACCTTCGGCAAAAGCGCCGGCCAGCAGTTCTGCATCGCCGCCTGGACGTGCGCTCCCAGCAAGGATAACGATTCGCTCATCTGATGATCCTCTCATCCGCAATATCGCGAAATCCACTGAACAGAAGTATCCCAAGCACTGCGTTGAAGCCCACCGCCGCGAATACGCTGGAACGTTCCAAGATGCCGAAGTATTGCGGTGGTACCACCCCCGTTCCGATGGAGCCGATCATCATCATGGCCAATGCGATCGTGGCGATGATCCCTGTCTTGCGAACACTTGCATCCCTGATGCCGGAAACGATCAGCAACACCAGCGAAGCGATCGACAGCAACACGACGAGCGCCGTGACGACGATGTGCATCACCTCCTGGAAAGAAGCGATCTCCTTGCCCGCGTCGGCCAGAGGGAACATTTTGTAGCCGACGGCAGACACCCAGTTCATTGCGGCAAAGAGGTATATCCCCACGCGAAAAAGACCCGTGGCCAGCCTCCTTTCGGATACATGGATGGCGACGCACGTCGCGCATACGACGCTTCCCGTCCCATAGAATGCAGCCAGTCGATCCCACAGGATCCTGGACGGCGCCGTTTCCGCCGACAGATCGCTGACCGCCTGTGCCATCCAGTTGTATCCCGGATAGGCCATCGGCGCAAAGATCACAGCTGCCGCATATGAGATCAGCGCCAGCAGTCCCGTCAGCCCAAGCCAGTTGATCAGTTTTCGGTCCATCTCAGTGTCCTCTCTTTTGCCTGAGCGGTTCGATTCACGCCGCCACAGGGCGATACGCACCATCTGGTCGTCCTTTCTGTCCATGCTCCAACGGTTTCCCTTTCCAGCCGCGCATACATCTGCGTTCCGAACGAGATACCAGTCCTTTTGGACCGGTATGACGCGAAAGATTTCGTTCGTTCGTATGATCGTTCAATGACCCCGTTTTTTCTCTTTCTTCTTCTGCTGTTTCAACTCGAATCGGCGCTGTTCCTCGGCTTCACGCTCCGCCCTGCTGATCTGTCTGCGCTCGGTCTTCATGGCCTCTCGCTGCATTTGCAGGGCCATTTGTGATTTCGTGCTGACGCCCGTATTCTGTATCTGCTTTGACGCTTCCCTCTGCCTGCGCTTGGGATTGTCCGCCTTTTTCCTTCCCTCGGCTTCTACAGCGGAACTGAAGCGCAGACTGCGATACTGCTTCAGCAGGTGCTCGTGAACCTCATAGTCCTTCGGTTCCGCGCCGAAGGTCACCTTGCAGACGGACAGCCTGCCGCTTTCCATCCGCTCAAAGACGCCGATCCAGAACGGTTCCTGGAAGAATACGGTCAAGCTGATGGCATTCGTATCCATCGCGTCCTCCGCTTCAGGACTGTGGCTGTACGGTGCCGTTCACAATGGCCGCGTACTGCTCTTCCGGGATCATGGGCGAGCCGATTTCAGAAAGCAGGGCTTCGTCGATCTCTCCACTTTCCGCGTACTGCCGCCCTGCCTGCCCGACCAGCTCCAGCCGGGGCACGGTCACGACTGCCGCTTCCGGCGCGTTGAACATGGGACTTTCGGGGACGGTGATGATCGTGTGATCACAGGGGAAGCACAGCCTGAACTGCATGACCGCGGGCTCAAAATTGTGCTGGCTGTTGGGAAAACCACAGCCGCAGATCATCAGATACCGCAAATGGCTGAAATCCGCCTGCCCGAGGTGCTCGTAGCGGTCGCCGACCTTGCGCATCGCCATGCTCGAAAGCGGCATCGTGCGATCCAGCAACGCCTTCAGCGGTGCGGGCATGCCATAGCTGTACAGCGGGAAGCTGAACAGCAGCAGGTCGCTTGCGAGGATCTCCTCCAGGATCTCCCGCATATCGTCGTCGTGGATACAGATGCCGCCGTTGCGCTTACAGGCGAAGCAGCCTGTGCAGTATTCGATGTGTTTGTCGATCGCATCGATGATATGGATATCCTGCGGCGATGCCGACTGCATGCCTTCCAGGAACGCGCGGGTGATGTGCATGGTGTCGCTCTTTTCCCGCTTGGGACTGCCGTTCAATACGAGGATCTTCATGGGCTCACTTCTTTCTTCGTTCTGTCGTGGATAAAGGCAACGGTCTTCTCCTTCATGGCGATTTTGCCAACGCGAAAGCCATACTCCAACAGCTCATTCTTATAACTTAGAAACGAATGATCCATCGGGACCCCGGCAATGGATTCGATCTCGGCAAAGATCAGTTTGAAGCTGTCAGTGCCATTTTCCGCAATCCATTTCCACAAAGGCTCATATTTGCTCATACTCATTGGATCGGCACCCAAATACCACATTCATAGTCCGGTGACTGAGGGTCTCCCGCGGAATAGACCTCAAGCGTCGCAGTACCGTTCGCGTGGTACTTCTGCCCCTCATTCGGAAACCATTCCTGCCATACCGCCGTATTCAGCGTTTGCAGAGAAGCCGGCATCGGCCCTCTGGCCGTAAACACCGCCCAGTTGCTCTCTGGGAAGCTGTAGAGCTCCAGTCCCTCGGGGACCTCGCCGCCCTGATAAAGGCCCGCGATCCAATATGTAAAACTGCCTTCTGAATCCGCGCAGATGGCATACATGCCGATACCGTTTTCGAGGATCGCCTTTTCCACGTCGCTTTCAGGCTTCTTCGTCTGCCACAGCCTCGCGTACTTCGCGGCGTATTCCACATCCCAGAATTCCGGACACTTCCGATAAGCCTCCTCCGGGCGGATCTCGGTATGATAGCCGATGAATGTCATGGCGTTCTTCTTCTCATAGGTCACATTCATTCTGTTTTTCCTCCTCTGATTTCCTGCTCATACAGGTAAAAATCGGTCCACCCGGTATTCTCCGCGTACCAGTGCTGTTTTCCGCAGAATACAAATCCCAGCGACTCGTAGAACCGCTGTGCGGGAATGTTCGACGCGAGCGTATCCAGCCGAAACGCCTTCATCCCACCTTCAGCCGCCATGCCGAGCGCTTTGCGCATCATGGCTCTACCGACCCCCGCGCCCTGGTA
>JAFRMB010000155.1 GCA_017430945.1 Clostridia bacterium
CCCGCCAGGCCCGTGCAGAGCGCACAGAACGTGGCGAGCGTGGCGCGCGGCGCGCGCAGGGTGCCCGCGCAGGCGACGGCGGCTGCGGCCGCGGAGCGGCTCTATCGCGAACGCGTGAAGGAGCCCGCGCAGGATCTGTTCGACGTGGCCCCCGTGGCGCCCGAGGAGATCGAGCGCACGAAGGAAGAAGCCAGGGATGCCATCGGCGCGTCCGCTGCCACCTCGGCACAGGCGCCGTCCTTCTCCGCCGGCGGCGAGATCTACGACGCGAAAGGCGAGGCGGTCAGTCCCGAACAGCTGGGGAAGATGGGCTTCGACCCGGCCGATATGGACGCCTACGACATGCTGGACGCTCAAAGCATCCTGAAGGATCGCGAAGAGGGCGCGCGCAGCTTCAAGCCCGACCGCTCGGCGTCGGTCGAGAAGGCGCGCCGCGAGAAAAAGACGGACAGGCAGGCCGCAGCGGCGGAAGATCCCGCGGCGAAGGAGGACCGTCAGACGAATATATCCATCGACGACCTGAAGATAGAGCCCGAAGCGTTCGAAGCCGAAGACGCGGACGACGCGCCCTTCGACGCGGCGCCGGCGGGCAAAAAGGGCAAGGCCGCGCTGCCGAAGATCAGCAGCGCCGACATGAAGGTCCATCCGGATGAAGATGCGCCTGCCTATAACTACCCGCCCATCGACCTGCTGGCGACGGGCGAAGCGGAGGACACGCGCAAGCACGCCAGCCGCGATATGGAAAAGGCGAAGCTGCTCGAGGACACGCTGCAGAGCTTCGGCATCAGCGCCAGGCTCACTGGCATCGCGCACGGCCCGGCCGTGACGCGCTTCGAGCTGCAGCCCGCCCCGGGCATCAAGGTGAGCCGCATCACTTCGCTCGCGGACGACATCGCGCTGAACCTGGCGGCGATGTCCGTGCGCATCGAGGCGCCCATCCCCGGCAAGGCGGCGGTGGGCGTGGAGATCCCCAACGACAAGGTCGAGATGGTGCGCCTGCGCGACGTGCTGGAATCCCAGGATGCCCGCAAGCATCCCAGCCGGATCGCGGTGGGGCTGGGCAAGGACAACTCGGGCCGCTACATCGTGGCGGACATCGCGAAGATGCCGCATGTGCTGATCGCCGGCCAGACGGGTTCAGGTAAATCGGTGTGCATCAACGCCATCATCGCGTCGATCCTGTTCCGCGCCTCGCCAGAAGAGGTCAGGCTCATACTGATCGACCCGAAGGTGGTCGAGCTGTCGATCTACAACGACATCCCGCACCTGGTATGCCCGGTGGTGACCGATCCAAAGAAGGCCGCCAGCGCGCTCAACTGGGCGGTGATGGAGATGACGAAGCGCTACAAGCTGTTCGCGGAGCGCGGCGTCAGAGACATCAAGGGCTACAACCGGAAGCTGAAGGACGGCGAAAAGCCGATGCCGCAGATGGTCATCATCATCGACGAGCTGGCGGATCTCATGATGGTCTCGCCGGGTGAGGTCGAAGACAGCATCTGCCGCCTGGCGCAGCTGGCGCGCGCGTGCGGCATGCACCTGGTCATCGCCACGCAGCGTCCGTCTGTCAACGTCATCACGGGCATCATCAAGGCCAACATCCCCACGCGCATCGCATTCTCGGTGGCATCCCAGGTGGACAGCCGCACGATGATCGACCACGCGGGCGCAGAGAAACTGCTGGGCAACGGCGATATGCTGTTCGTGCCCAACGGCATGAAGTCCATGCGCGTGCAGGGCGCCTGGATCTCCGACGACGAGGTGCATGCCATCGTCGAACACATCCGGCAGACCGGCACGGCGGACTACGACCCCGACATATTGGAGCATCTGGAGAGCGCCGACAAGTCCGATGCCGAGCGAGAGGAGATCGCCAGCGAGTTCGATCCCAAGCTTGCCGAGGCGGTGGACATCGTGCTGGATATGGGCCAGGCGTCCATATCGATGCTACAGCGGCGCATGCGCATCGGCTACGCCCGCGCGGGACGGCTGATCGACGAGATGGCGCAGCGCGGCATCGTCTCTGAGGCCGATGGCGCCAAGCCGCGCGAGGTGCTCATCACCCGCGAAGCCGCCAGGGCCATGTTCGAAGAGGCCAGCTGACGCGCCTGCACCGAAACGGACTGAAGAGGCTGTCTCAAAACGAGGCAGCCTCTGTTCGATGAGAAAAAAAGGGACTGTCTCAAAACACTCAGCGGTGGATCATGCATCCGCAGGGACGGCAGGATCGCCGTTCGCGGCACCCATTATGGTACCCTTGCGATGGATCGAGGATCCATGCTCAATGATCCTTTCATCAGACGGTGTTTTGAGGCCGTCCTTTTTTATGCTGAAGGGTTTTTTTCGCCGCCGCAGAGACGCCGCCCCTTGCGCGGAAAGGGCGTGCGATCCTGCTTTTCCGAGTGCCGGTCGGGCCGTCGTCTGTGCCTGTCCCCGGCCGTCGATCTGAACGCGAGGCGGGAACATCCCGCCATGACACGCATTCGCCCAATTTGGCGCAGCCTCTTTTCTTTTCCCGTGCGTTCTGATATAATATAAGCAGGGAGCGTTTCCGCATGATGCGGGGGAACGGGGATACATGCGCATGAAAAAGATCGGGATGGTATCGCTGGGCTGCGCGAAGAACCGCGTGGATTCCGAAAACATGCTGGGCATGCTGCGCCAGCGGGGCTTTGAGATCGTTTCGGACCCTGCCGAGGCGGATGTGCTGTTCGTGAACACCTGCGGCTTCATCGAATCGGCGAAGGAGGAATCCATAGAAGCCATATTCGAAATGGCGCAGTACAAGAACCGGCGCCCGGGCGCGAAGCTGTATGTCACAGGCTGCCTGGCGCAGCGCTATCCCGATGCGCTGATGTCAGAGATCCCCGAGATCGACGGTCTTCTCGGCGTGGCGGACTATGCCCGGCTGTTCGACATGATGGCCGATGCTGAAGCGGGCGGGCGGCCGTGCTACACGGCCAACGGCGCGCGCTTCCTGAACGTTCCGCGCGTGCTGACCACGCCCGGCTACAGCGCCTATGTGAAGATATCGGACGGCTGCGACAACCGCTGCACCTACTGCGCGATACCGCTGATCCGCGGCAGCTACCAGTCCCGGCCCTTTGCTGACATCGTGGAGGAGTGCGCACGTCTCGCGGCAGAGGGCGTGACGGAGATCACGCTGATCGCCCAGGACACCAGCCGCTACGGCTGTGATCTCGGCGATGGCCACTACATGCTGCCGGAGCTGTTGGAGGCGGTGAGCGCCATCGATGGCGTGCACTGGGTGCGGGTGCTCTACTGCTACCCGGATTCCACCGAGGACCGCCTGCTGGACGCCATCCAGAGCCTGCCCAAGGTGGCGCCCTATCTGGACCTGCCGCTGCAGCACATCGATGACGATCTGCTGCGGCGCATGAACCGCAGGGGCAGCGCCGAGTGGATCAAGAGCCGCATCGAGGCGTGCCGCAGGCGTGGCATCATCGTGCGCACGACGATGATCGTGGGTTTCCCCGGCGAGACGGAAGAACAGTTCGAAACGCTGATGCGCTTCGTGCGGGAGGCGCGGTTCGACCGCCTGGGCGCGTTCACCTATTCCGCCGAAGAGGGGACCGCCGCCGCCAAAATGCCGGACCAGATCGACGAGGCTGTCAAGCGCAGGCGACTGGATCAGTTGATGCTGCTGCAGCAGTCCATCGCCATGGAGATCAGCCAGTCGCGCGTCGGCGAGACATGCGAGGTGCTGGTGGACGGCTTTGACGAAGAGACGGGCCGGTTCTACGGGCGCAGCCTGCTGGAGGCGCCTGAGAGCGACGGCTGCATCTGGCTGGAGACGACCCGGCCCTTGACGCCCGGCGAATATGTAAACGTCAAGATCACCGGGGCGGACGCATACGACCTTGAGGGAGAGGTGATCGCATGAATCTTCCGAACAAACTGACGATGCTCCGCATACTGCTGATCCCCTTCTTCGTGGTCTTCGCGAAGATGGGCTCCTTTGCCATGCAGCTGGTCGCGGTGGTCATCTACATCATCGCCTGCATCACCGACGCGATGGACGGCCGCATTGCCCGCTCCCGCAACCTGGTGACCAACTTCGGCAAGTTCATGGATCCCATCGCAGACAAGCTGCTGGTGATGTCCGCCATGGTGGTGCTGACCTATCAGCGCCGCATGCCTGACTGGGTATGCATACTGATGCTGGCCCGCGAGTTCATGGTGTCCGGGCTGCGGCTGGTGGCGGTCCAGGGCGGCCGCGTGATCGCCGCCGGACCACTGGGCAAGCTGAAGACCGTATTTCAGATGATCTCCACCATCGCGCTGATGCTGCTGGTGCCCCTGAGCGGGGAGCCGCTGCTGGGCAGCTTCGGTATCGTGCTGGCGCGGATACTCCTGTACGTCGCGCTGGTGCTGACCGTCGTCAGCGGTGTGGACTACGTCATCAAGAATCGCGAGTGCATACGGGATATGTGACAACGCTCTGACCGCCGCCGCGCCGCGCTGTCATGGGCGCCAGCGGCGGCCGTTCTTTTGCGTTCAGACGGGAGGAGAAGGAACATGTACGGACTGGGGACCGTCATCAACTGCGTTGCCATCGTCGCGGGCGGCGTGATCGGGCATTTTGCGGGCCGGCTGTTCAAGCCGGAGCAGCAGGATGCCGTGAACAAGACCTGCGGGGTCAGCACCATATTCATCGCCATCGCCGGCGCGATGCAGGGCATGCTGAAGATCGAAGGAGGCTCGCTGAGCAGCGGCCGGTCCATGCTGGTGGTGCTTTGCCTGGTACTCGGCACGCTGATCGGCGAGGCGCTGGGCATCGAGGCCGGCATCGAACGCTTCGGCGAGTGGCTGAAGCGTTCGACCGGCAACAGTGGCGACGCGAGGTTCGTCGACGCGTTCATGACCGCCTCGCTGACGGTGTCGATCGGGGCCATGGCCGTGGTCGGCGCGATCCAGGACGGCATCTCCGGGGACTGTGTCACGCTGGCCGTCAAGTCCGTGCTCGACTTTGTGATCGTCGCCATGCTGACCTCTTCCATGGGCAAGGGCTGCGCATTCTCCGCGATCCCCGTGCTCGTCCTCGAGGGCGGCATCACGCTGCTCTCCAGGCTCGTCGCACCGATCATGACGGAGCGGGCCATCGCGTATCTGTCGCTCATCGGTTCCATACTGATCTTCTGCGTCGGGCTCAACCTGGTGTGGGGCAAGAAGGTGCGCGTGGCTAACATGATGCCCGCGCTGGTGCTCGCGGTCGCAGCCGCGTTCACGCCATGGTTCTGACCGCCGCGATGTGCGCACTGCCGTATGCTTTCCCAACGATTTCCTATATAAAAAGACGAATGAAAGAAACCTCTGAAAAACCGAATGTTCGGATATTCGGGCATTTTTAGCGAAAGGTGTTATGTGTTTGTTGTTTATTGCCGGAGCTGCTTGACAGTGGGACAGGTGGTTTGCTATAATGGTCAAGCTGTCAGCGAGGGAGCCGCGAAAAACGGGCCTGAGCGGACAGGCGAACCTTGAAAACGATACAGAGAAGAGAGAAACAAGGCATCGGGCCGAGGTGCGAAGATCCTTCGGAAGGAGGGGAG
>JAFRMB010000156.1 GCA_017430945.1 Clostridia bacterium
AGTACGGCGGCATCTGCGAAGTGGCGCTGAGCTACACCATCAGCCCCGTGCACACGGAGGAGTACTTCGTGAACCTGGCGCTGGCGCTCGAGAAGATGGGCGCTGACAACATCTGCATCAAGGACATGGCCAACCTGCTGCTGCCCTACAAGGCCTACTCCCTGGTGAAGAGCATGAAGCAGGCCCTCAAGCCCACCACCCTGGTGCACCTGCACACCCACAACACCACCGGCACCGGCGACATGGTCAACATGAAGGCCATCGAGGCGGGCTGCGACATCGTCGACTGCGCGCTGTCCCCGCTGGGCAACGGCACCAGCCAGCCGGCCACCGAGTCTCTCGTCGCCACCCTGGCGGGCACCGAGTATGACACCGGCATCGATCTGAACCTGCTGACCCAGGCCACCGACCACTTCCGCGGCGTGGCGCAGAAGCTGCAGGAGCAGGGCGTGCTGGATCCCAAGGTGCTGCGCGTGGACGTGAACACGCTGAAGTATCAGGTGCCGGGCGGCATGCTCAGCAACCTGATCAACCAGCTCAAGCAGGCGGGCAAGTCCGATCTGCTGTACGAGGTGCTGGCCGAGGTGCCGCGGGTCCGCGAGGACTTCGGCTATCCGCCGCTGGTCACCCCGACCTCCCAGATCGTCGGCACGCAGGCCGTCATGAACGTGCTCACCGGCGAGCGCTACAAGATGTGCCCGAAGGAGAGCCAGGGCCTGATGCGCGGCGAGTACGGACGCCTGCCGGCACCCGTCAACGAGACCGTGCGCAAGAAGGTCATCGGCGATCAGAAGATCATCACCAGCCGTCCAGTCGAGGATAAGTCCTACGGCGTGAAGAACCTGGAAGAGTTCAAGAAAGAGATGGGCCAGTACTACACGCAGGAGGAGGACGTGCTCAGCTACGCCCTGTTCCCGCAGGTGGCAGAGAAGTTCTTCCAGAATCGCCAGGCCAGCCAGGTCGGTCTGGACAACAGCGTGCTCGACAAGAAGAACAACGCGATGCCCATTTGACATCCGGCCGGGCCGACATTCTGAACGCGGGAGCCGATCCTTCGGCTCCCGCGATTTTTGAAGAGCTGCATCGCGTCATATGGCACGGCACGGGCGGCGAATTCATTACGGAAGTATTACACAAACGGCCTGCATTTAAATGAATTATTTTAATTAACGACAAATTAATGCAAAAAATAGTCAAAAATGTTATAATGTAGCTGAATTATAGCGATCATGGAGGCTTGTATGGGCAAGAATGTGTCAAAGAGCGGCAAGAAGACGGGCAAGAAAGCGCGCAAGAAGGCCGCACAAAAGAGAAAGCTCATCCGCACAGGCCTGATCTATTTTGCGCTACTGGTCATCTGCATCGGCTGCCTGGTGCTGCTGCCCCAGATCAACCGACCTGAGGACAAGCAGAACACTTGGGCCATGCAGAACGAAAAGAAGAACGCCGGAACGGGCGACGTCATCGAGGATGCGCTGGCCCGGCGCGCGCAGGAGACCGGGAGCGCCGACATCGATGCGATCACGCTGGACGACGTCGAAGCGCCGGTGACCGCCGAGCCCACTGAGGCGCCCACGCCCGAGCCGACGCCGGAGCCCACCGAGGCGCCCACGCCCGAGCCGACCGAGGTGCCGTCGGACGTCACCATCACGATCACGGCGGCGGGCGACTGCACGTTCGGTGGATGTCTCAAGCACGATACCTTCAAGGTGTTCAAGAAGTACGTCGACAAGTACGGTTACGACTATTTCTTCGACAAGGTGCGCACGATCTTCCAGAACGACGATCTGACGATCGTCAATCTGGAAGGACCGCTGACGGACATCGGCACGATGACCCACAAATCCAGCATCTGCTTCCGCGGCGAGCCGGAATGGACGGCGATCATGACCGGCTCCAGCGTGGAGCTTTGCAACGTGGCCAACAACCACATCCTGGACATGGGCGAGGCCGGCGCGAAGCGCACCTTACAGGCCCTGGATGAGGCTGGGCTGGGCTACTGCGGTTATACCAAGGTGTACCATACCACCATCAAGGGCGTGCGCATCACGGCGCTGGGCTTTGACAAGTGGCATCATAACGAAAAGCAGGCGGCCGAAGCCATCAAGCGCGAACGCCCGAACTGCGATCTCCTGATCGTCAACTTCCACTGGGGCTGGGAGATGAAATTCGCAGCTGACGACCAGCAGAAGCGGCTGGGCCACGCCTGCGTCAATGCCGGTGCGGACCTGGTCATCGGCACACATACGCACGTGTTTGGCGGCGTGGAACAGTACAAGGGCAAGTATATCTGCTGGAGTTTGGGCAATTTCTGCTTCGGCGGCAACACGGTGCCTCCGGATCAGCGCGCTATGATGTTCCAGCAGACCTTCGTGGTGTCGCCGGACAAGACGGTCTCCGACGGCGGCATCAACATACTGCCGTGCCGCGTGTCCAGCGACGACCATAAAAACAACTTTCAGCCCTATGTGCTCGGCAAGGAAGCGGGCACGAAGCTGCTCCGAAAGATCGCCAGATACTCCAATCTGCCGAAGAGCATCAAGTGGATGCCGGGCAGCTACCTCGAACAGATCGGTCTGATCGCTCCAAGCAGCGTTCAAATGCCGCCGGCGGCGCAGTCGGCAGCCCCCGTCCAAGCGGATGAGGGCGTGTTCGGGGCGCAGGACGCCGACCCTGAGGACGATCCGGGCGACGAGTCTCTGGAGGGCACGGAGTTCGCTGAGGACGCAGGAGAAGACGACTGGGAGGAGATGGACGGCGCGGACCTGTCGATGGATGAGCCCGATCCGGAAGACGGGATGCCCATGGTCTGACCCGGTGAGGATGGATCAAAAGCCGCAGGCTGCAGGTGACCTGTATGGGGTCGGCCAGCAGCCTGTGACCTGTTTTGGCGGGAATTTACCTGTCGGGGCTGTTCACGGGGCGGAAAAGGTGTTATAATGTCTGCATGAACAGCCGGGTCCGACCGGCGGGGGAGGATATCTATGGAGAAAATGGAGAGGCGTCCAGCGAATTTCATTGAGGAGTTTGTCGAGCAGGACTTGGCCAGCGGCCGGTTCGATCATGTACAGACCCGCTTCCCGCCGGAGCCCAACGGCTATCTGCATATCGGCCACGCCAAGGCGCTGTGCGTGGACTTTGGCATCGCCGAAAAGTTTGGCGGCAAGTGCAACCTGCGCTTTGACGATACCAATCCCACCAAGGAGGAGACGGCCTTCGTAGAGGGCATCAAGGCCGACATCGAGTGGCTGGGCTACAAGTGGGACAAGCTGTACTTTGCGTCGGATTTCTTTGACAGGCTGTATGAGATCGCCTGCGACATGATCCGCCGCGGCGTCGCCTATGTGGACGACCAGAGTCCCGAGCAGATGCGCCTGAACCGCGGCACGCTGACCCGGCCCGGTGTGAACAGCCCTTACCGGGATCGCAGCGTCGAGGAAAACCTGGACCTGTTCGAGCGCATGAAGAACGGCGAGTTCGAAGAGGGCACCCGCGTCCTGCGCGCCAGGATCGACATGGCGAACCCCAATGTGCTGCTGCGCGATCCCACCATGTACCGCATCAACCGGCACAGCCATCACCGTACCGGCGACAAGTGGTGCATCTACCCGATGTATGACTTCCAGCACCCCATCCAGGATGCCATCGAGGGCATATCCCATTCCCTCTGCTCGCTGGAGTATGAGATCCATCGCCCGCTGTACGACTGGTTCGTGAACCACGCCGGCGTGACCGACCAGCCGCCGCGTCAGATCGAATTCGCGCGCCTGAACATCGAGCGCACCGTGATGTCCAAGCGCTATCTGCGCCGCCTGGTGGAGGGCGGAACGGTATCTGGCTGGGACGATCCCCGCATGCCCACCCTGGTGGCCATGCGCCGCAGAGGCTATCCGGCGGCGGCCATCCACGATTTCATGGATCGCGTGGGCGTGGCCAAGGCGGATTCCACCGTCGAGGGCGCCTTGCTCGACCACTGCGTCAGGGAAGCGCTGGCGGATACGGCGCCACGCGCCATGGCGGTCATCGACCCGGTCAAGGTGGTCCTGACCAACTGGCCCGAGGGCAAGGTGGACACGCTGACCATCGAAAACCATCCCGATCATCCGGAGTTCGGCACCCGCGAGGTGAAGTTCGGCCGCGAGTTGTATATCGAGCGCGAGGATTTCATGGAAGAGCCCGTAAAGAAGTTCTTCCGCATGGCACCGGGCAGGGAGGTCCGGCTCAAGGGCGCGTACATCGTCAGGTGCGACGACTTCGTGAAGGACGCGTCCGGCGAGGTGATCGAGCTGCACTGCACAGTGGATATGGATTCCCGCTCAGGCTCTGAGGGCGCGAACCGCAAGGTCAAGGGCACGCTGCACTGGGTCAGCGCCGAGGAGGCCGTGCCCAGCGAATTCCGCCTCTATGAGCCCATCCTCGCGGAGGATGAGCCGGAGACCAACGCGGTCGAGGTCGATGAGGACGGCGAGGTGATGGAAGCGGCACCGGTCGATTTCATGGATCGGCTGAACCCCAACAGTCTGACCGTGAAGCGCGGCTTTTGCGAGCCCTGGATCGCCGCCCACGACGTCGGCGCGACCTTCCAGTTCCTGCGCATGGGCTACTTCTGCAAGGACAGGGATTCCACGGAAGCCCTCCCCGTGTTCAACCGCACCGTACCGCTGAAGGACAGCTGGGCTAAGGAAGCGAAGAAGTGATCGGATCCCCTGCGGGGCGTTATGCGAAAGAGGCACCTGCGACGCCGGATATGGCGCCGCAGGTGTTTTTGCTGCAAACGGCGGGATGCCCCGTTTTGCTTCAATTCAATGAACAGGTGTGACGTACCATTTACAATTGATTGAACTGGAAGGATAACGGGGGACGGGCAAAGAATAATAAAAAGATGGCGTCAAAGCGCCCTTCGCGCGATGATGCCGATGTGATTACGAAAGCTGTCGGAGCTGTCCATGTCCATCATTACAGCCGAGAGAAGATATCGAAAGCGCGGCTGCGCCGCATTGACGGCGCTGGCGCTGGTTTTCGTATGTCTGTTCAGCGGCGGTGTGCCGGCATACGCGGCGTCGGACGGCATGGTGCGCGTGCGGCTGACGCGGCTCGGCGCGCCGGACGCGGTGACGCTGACGGCGGATTGTGACTATGTGCTGGCCTCGGACGCGACGGTGCGCATCCCGGCAGGCGAGAAGATGGTCGTCGCGGCAGTGGGCGATACGCTGACGTTGTCGGCGGGCCAGCGGCGCATGGCGCTGGGGCACACGGCGCGGTTCATGCGCGCGGGCGCGGGTGCGGTGAACGGCGCGCAGTTCATGCAGCCGGAGCTGTCCGGGCGCTTTTGCGGCGACCTGGGCTTCGCTGCCTCCGGTGGTGTGGTCAGCGCGATACTGAATATCTACGTGGAGACCTATCTCTACGGCGTGGTGGGCTGTGAGATGCCGCCCTCGAGCGGTATGGAGGCGCTGAAGGCGCAGGCTGTGGCGGCGCGCACCTATGCGCTGAGAAAGAAGGCAGACCGGAGCGGCTCGGCGTATGATCTGACCGACGCAGGTGCGGATCAGGTGTTCCGCGGCTACAACGGCGCGTCAGAGTATGAAAGCGTCGTCAGAGCCGTGGAGGGCACAAGGGGCGTGGTGCTCTACAGCGGCGGCGCGCCGGCGCAGTGCGCCTACTGCGATTCGAACGGCGGCCAAACGGAATCCGCCGGCAACGCCTGGGGCACCGATCTCAGCTACTATGTGGTCCGGGACGATCCTTACGACCTGCAGGGGGGCGGCACGGAGAAGAGCGCGACGGTCAACAAGGATCTGAGCGGTATCGACGCGTCGCTGAAAAAGGCGTTGATCTCCGGCATGACCGCACAGCTGGAAGCGCGGGGCCTGAGCGCCGAGACCTCCGGCATACAGGTCAACGGCATCGAGAGCATCACCGCCTGTGATCCGCGCTTTTCAGCGCCGAGCCGCCTGTACCGATCGCTCGTGTTCAAGCTCAGCGTCACAGGACAGTCGTTCGACGGTGAGCGCCAGACGGGCAGCATGTCCGTCAGCATCCCTACCTACGGTGGCTTTGAGGACTGGTACGGCCTGGGCATCAACACTGAGGACAACGAGACGGTGTGGGTGACGGAAAGCGACCGGGCCTTCATGATCAGCTTCCGCCGACAGGGAGACGGCGTCGGCATGAGCCAATGCGGCGCGCGCGTCATGGCGGAGCAGGGCTTGTCGGCCCGCGACATCCTGACGTTCTACTATCCCGGCGCGGAGATCCGCGCGCTGACGCTTCCTGAAGGCGCGCAGCAGGCGGCGGACGAAGCGCCGAGGTCCGAACGGGCGCCCATCGCCACGGCGCGCCTGTCCGACCGCACGGATCTCATGAGCGCGCCGAAGAGTGGTGCGAAAGCGGAGGCGAGCATCGCCGCCGGCGCCGTGGTGGACATCTATGGCGTGCAGGGCGACTGGGCAGCTGCGGGCATCGGCGACAAATACGGCTATATCCCGGCGGAGCGGCTGGAATCCTATACGCCGGTCGGGAGCAAAGTGACGCGCCCCGATGACGCCGTCTATGCCGAGGCGGTCCGCGACCAAAGCGTCCTCCAGCTGCCTGAGAGCAGGGCGAACGCCATCGCGGAGATGCCGGTCGGAAGTCGGGTGCAGGTGTTCGCCTGGACAGACGACTGGGCCATGGTGCAGGCGCCCAACGGTTTCATGGGCTTTGTGCCGCTGGCGTCGCTCAAGCTGGCAGGGGGCGACGATGCAGCCGGCGCATCCGGGGCGGAGAATGCCACGAAGACGGCGCCGAACGGTGTGACGATCGCGGGAGACACGCTGTACGGCCAGCTCAGGCAGGACTGCGCCCTCTATGCCTCCGACAATGTCATCGCCGATCAGACGGCACTCCTGTATCAGGGGAGCCTGGTGAAGATCTTGGCATACAATGAAGCGTGGGCACTGGTGCGCACACAGACGGGCGAAAAGGGCTATCTGCCGCTGTCGTCCCTGAGGGCGCTCGACAGCTCGCAAAAGGAGGTCGCTGCGCCGTCGGTGGCTGAAGGCGGCGCGATCCGGAAGGTGTCCGGTGTCAAATACCTCTATGTCAAGGACGGCGGTGCCGCCGTCTACACGACCTGGTCCACCGGGGCGACGATCGTCTCCAGCCTGACCGCGGGCGATCGCGTGCGCCTTGGCGCGTACAACGAGCGCTGGGCGTGCGTCAAGACGGATGCCGGCGTCACCGGCTATATGCTGAGGACGTCACTGACCGACAAGGCGCCCGGGGATGAGGATATCGGCCCGGTCACCCGGGCAGAGGCGGGCACCACGGCCGTGTCTGTCCGCAAGGACGCGCCGGTCTACCGAGGATACAGTGAGGACTCCGATGTCATCGCAGCGCTGGATCTGGGCGAACGCGTGGAGGTCGGTGCGTACAGCGCGGTTTGGGCGATGGTGAAGGTCGGCGAGCTGACCGGCTATGTGCGTACCGCTGATCTGAAGCTCGAACGCGAGGATATGCCGGATGCATCACAGGCGGCCGACGCGCGCGCGACGGTGCGGCTCAATCTGTACGCGGAGGCGCGCACCGAGAGCCGTGTGCTGGCCAGGATCCCCAAGGGCGCAAGGGTCAGCGTCTTCAGCTGGGGAAACGGTTTTGCGCAGGTGCAGTACAAGGGCAGGACGGGTTATGTGAGGCTCAAATATCTGGAGAGACTGCCCTGAGGCGGTCGGGTATGACATAATACGGACGCGGAGGGCAGCGTTCCCACGGCCGATGGCGGTAGGAGCTCTGCCCTCGCTGGCCATCCGGGACGATTTGGAGGGTTGAGGATCATGACGGTTCTACCCACGAAAAAGGTTGCGGCACGTGCGGCGGCGAGCCGCGCGAACGAGGTTGTCATCAACGGTCGCAGGTCGCTTCGGCGCTGGCTGGCGGCGGTGCTGGCGGCAGTGCTGGCGCTGCTGTCGGTAGGAGCTTCTGCGGAATCGGCGGCGAGCAGGCTGTCCAGAGCATCGGTACAGGCCATGGAGGCCCGGCTGAACGCGCTGGGTTATCTTTCAGGCGAGCCGGACGGAACGTTTGACGCGGATACGCAGCTGGCGCTGCAGAGCTTCCAACAGGCCAATGGTCTGGAAGTCACCGGCCAGCCGGACGACGCCACGCTGGACAAGCTGGAGGCAGAGGACAGCGTGGGCAGGCGCGATTATCTGAAGCGCTACACCGAGGCCTATCGCGACATGGCGCCGATGCAGAACGGCGATATCAACAATCAGGTGCAGGTGCTGCAGCGCAGGCTGGGCGAGCTCGGCTACTATGCCGGCGGTATCGACGGCGTCTTCGGAGACGGCACGCAGGCGGCGGTCAGGCTGTTTCAGATGGCCAACGGACTTGAGATCACCGGTATCGCCGACGGCATGACGCTGATGCGGCTGATGGCAGACGTGCCGATCACGTGGCAGAGCTTCCTCTCTGAGATGAGTGCGACGACCGGCGACGCGGGCCTCAACGTATATGTCCTCCAGAAGAAGCTTTCGGCCAGGGGGTATTTCATGGGCGACTGTACCGGCAATTTCAGCGATCTGACGCTGCAGGCGGTCCGGCAATTCCAGGCAGACAACGGCCTGGAGGAGACGGGGATCGCCGATGCGGACACATGGGCGCTCATCTATTCCGGGGCGGCCGTGACCCGGCGGCGCTCGGATGTCATGACGCTGGGGGACACCGGCGACCGGGTCACCCAGCTCCAGCAGCAGCTGGCAGCGCTGGGCTACTTCAGCGGCACGGCCACCGGCACATACGACTATTTGACCGAGACGGCGGTCCGGCTGTTCCAGATGGCCAATGAGTTGCCATCGACGGGCAATGCCGATGCGGAGACCTTCAACCGGGTGATCGGCGGTACGGCTAAACTGCTCAGCGACGCAGCGGTCCAGGAGAGCTTCAGCGCGATGCTGGCGGGGCGAAGCGACACGGTGCAGACGGTGATCTCCGGCATCGCGGGGCAGATGCTGGGCCAGGCGTTCAAGACCGACGAGAGCGGCCTGTACCCCGGCTTTGCGCTGGTGCAGTACGTTTGCGTCGCGGCGGGGCTGCCCGTCGTGCAGCCCGAAACGCTGATCCGGCTGACCAATCTGCCGGTGTCAGCGGCCTCTGAGGTGGAAGCCGGCAATGTCGTCGCGATCCAGTCGACCGGCAGCGACAGCGTGACCATGCTGCTGGCCATCGGCACCGGCGACGGCCGGGCGATCTACGCCACGGCAGATACCGGCTGGGTGGTCATGAGCTATATCGATCAATTCAACAGCACCAGCATCTACCGCTGGGCTGAGGGCATGGGGAACGCGGAATGACCGACTGGCTGAAGACAGGGGAGCGGCTGGACGATCTGCAGTGCCAGGGGCTTAAGCTGATCCAGCGGCCGGACGTGTTCCGCTTTGGAACGGACAGCGTGCTTCTGGCCGATTTCGCGAACCCACATCGGAGCGATCGCGCGGTGGATCTGGGCTGCGGAACGGGCGCCATCGCGCTTTTGATGGCTGCGCACGTGCCGGGGCTCCAGGTGGATGCAGTGGAGCTTCAGCCGGAGATCGCGGACATGGCCTGCCGCAGCGTGCAGATGAACGGCATGGCGGACCGCGTGCGCGTCACGTGCGGCGACATGCGCACGCTCTGGCAGCAGCTGGGCGCGGGCTCGCGGACGCTTGCGGTGTGCAACCCGCCCTACGGCCGTGAGGGCGGCGCGCTCCAAAGCCGGAGTGCGGCAAAGCGACTCGCCCGGCACGAGGGCGATCTGGCCCCCTTTGACATCGCCCAGGCCGCGTCGATGCTCATCAAAAACGGCGGGCGCTTCTGCGTCATCTATCCCGCGCCGCGGGCCTTTGAGATGATGCGCGCCATGCAGGACAACCATTTGGCGCCCAAGCGCATCCGCACCGTCCACGGCGTCGAGGGCCGAGCGCCCAAATTCGTGCTGATGGATGCCGTAAAAGGCGGCGGGGAGGGCCTGCATTGGCTGGAGCCGCTGGTGCTCAGACATGCGGACGGGACCTTTACCGATGAGTGGCACAGGATCTACGGATGACGAAAAGCGACGGGGCCTCCGAAAGGAGGCCCCGTCGCTTGATCATCGCGTCTGTCAGAGGATCAGTCCCAGGGGAAGTGATACTTGTCGGTCAGGCCGCACTCCTCGCGCACGGCGTTGAGTTCGCCCTGCACGGATTCGTTGATCGGCACGCCGTCCTTGCGGGCCAGGTCGATCTCGTACTCCTTCTCGCCGGCGGTGTAGATGCGCTCGGTGCCGGGCATGCGGCGGGAGGCGCGGATCGCGCGGTTGATGTCGCCGGCCTTTTTGCGGCACACGTCCTCGCCCAGGAAGTGGTCGGTGTCGATGGCGATGAAGAAGTGGCCCAGGCGCGGAGAGCACTTCTGGCCGTTCTCGTCCACGCCGTTGAGCTGCTTGCCATAGTAGCCGTCGGACAGCACGGCGGACAGGTACTCCACGAACATCGCGTAGCCGTAGCCCTTGTAGCCGCCCAGCTCTTCGCCGATGCCGCCCACGGTCACCAGCGCGGCGGTGTTCTGGCGGATGCGCTTGAGCGCGGCGCCGGCGTTGCCGGTCACGGGCTCGCCGTCTTCGCCGATGACGGTGCCGGGCACCACGTCATGGCCGATGCGCTCGTAGTACTCGAACTTGCCGTTCTGCGTGATGGAAGTCGCGCCGTCAAAGTTGAAGTCGAAGGGCTCGTCGGTGGGCACGCCCAAAGTGAAGGGGTTGGTGCCGAACATGCCCTCGGTGCCCCAGGTGGGCGCCACAGAGGGGCGGGCGTTGGTGCCCGTCAGGCCGATACAGCCCGCCTTGGTGGCCATGGTGGTGTAGTAGCCGGCGATGCCGTAGTGGCAGGAATTGCGCGCCACGACCATGCCCATGCCGTACTTCTTGGCCTTTTCGATGGCCATCTGCATGCACTTGTAGCCGACCACCTGGCCCATGCCGTCGTGACCGTCCACGACCGCGGTGGTCTCGGTCTCCTTGATGATTTCGAAATTCGTCACGGCCTTCTGGACGCCGGACTTGATGCGGTCCAGATAGATGGGCTTGAAGCGGTTGCAGCCGTGGGATTCGATGCCGCGGTGGTCAGAGGCCAGCAGTACGTCCGTGCAGATCTTTGCGTCCTCTTCGGGAACGCCGTACTTCATGAATACCTCGGTGCAGAAATCAGAGATGGTCTTCCAATCGACGATGCAAGTGGCCATGTTCAAATCCTCCTGTCACATTTTGGGCTGCAAAACGAAAGAAGCGCATGACAAACACAACGGTTCATCATGGCTGCCTCTCTCATCTCTTGCCTGCCTGACACCTCTATTATATCAGAAATCGCGGGGAAATCAATAGGGAAAAGCGGATTTTTCGGACCCAGCACGGCAGACGGCGCATCATTTACCCACCGTCCGTTGACAAGAGAGGCGATCCGTGGGAAAATAGATACATGAGCGCGCATCGCCTCGAGCGGCGGTGCGGGCGTGCCGGCAAGGCGGTCACCGATGTTTCGACAGGAGGTTGGGTTATGGATTATGAGAATCTGGACAGGATCGTCGCATCCTATCGCGACGAACTGATCGCAAACATCCAGAAGTGGGTGTCGGTGCTCTCGGTAAAGGGCCCGGCGGCAGGCGAGAACGCGCCCTTTGGCGAGGGGCCGCGCAGGATGCTGGATATGGCCCTGGCGGACGCGAGGCGCTTCGGCTTCGAGGTCCGGGACATCGACGGATATGCGGGCGACGTGAGCTACGGCAGCGGCCCTGAGACGATGGGTATGCTGGCGCACCTGGACGTCGTGCCGATCGGCGACGGCTGGACCCACGATCCTCTGGGCCGCGACGTGGAGAACGGCAAGATCTACGGGCGCGGGACCACGGACGACAAGGGCCCGGCGCTGTGCGCGCTGTACGCCATGCGCGCGGTGAAGGAGGCCGGCATCCCGCTGAAGGACGGCGTGCGGCTGATCCTGGGCTGCGATGAGGAGACGGGCATGAGCGACATGGTCTACTACGCCAGCAAGCTGAAGATGCCCGACTACGGCTTCTCTCCGGATGCGGAATTTCCGGTCATCAACATCGAGAAGGGCGGCATGAACGTGCTGCTCAGCAAGCTCACGGGCGGTGAAGACGGCGCTGCGATGCCCGTGTATTCGCTCTACGCCGGCGAACGGCCCAACGTGGTGCCTTCCGAAGCGAAAGCGGTGGTCGGGCTCGGCGCGCTGCGGCTTCAGGACCTCGCAAACCGCCTGAGCGACATAGAAAAGGCGCATGAGGGCTTCCGCCTGAGCTGCGACGAGCTGGCCGACAACCGCGCGCAGATCACCGCCATCGGCGTCAATGCGCACGGCGCGATGCCGCATCTCGGCGTCAATGCGGCGGGCATGCTTCTCATCGCGCTCAAGGAGCTGGGTGCAGGCGGCACGCAGAGCCGCCCGGCCATCGCGATGCTGGCGGACGTCATCGGCATGGAGACCACCGGTGAGAAGCTGGGCATCGCGTGCGAAGACGAGCTGTCCGGCGCGCTGACCTGCAACTTGGGGATCCTGCGTTACGACGGCAGCGAGATCTCGGCCCACCTGGACTGCCGCTATCCCATCTGCGGCGACGAGGCGGCGATGCTGGGCGCGGCGGTACGTACCGTGGCGCCGGCAGGCATGTCCGTCCGGCTCATCACCAGTCATGTGCCGCTGCATGTGCCCGCAGATCACAAGATCGTGCGCGGCCTGCTGAAGGTCTATCACGAGGTCACGGGGCTCGAGCCCTACACCATCGCCATCGGCGGGGGGACCTATTCCCGCATGATGCCCAATACCGTGGCCTTCGGCGTGTGCTTCCCCGGCGACATGGACCTGTGCCACGTGCCGGACGAGCACATCGACATCGACAAGATGATGCTGGGCGTCAGGATATTTGCCCATGCCATCGCTGAGTTGGCCGGCGGCCGGATCGCGGATTGAGGCGCGCGGCGGCAGCCGCGCCATAAATGATCTTTGTGAGGTGCTGACATGAACGATGTTTTCTCGATCGCCATCGACGGTCCTGCGGGCGCGGGAAAGTCAACGGTGGCTAAGGCGCTGGCGAAGACGCTCGGCGCCATGTACCTGGACACCGGCGCGATGTACCGCGCGTTTGGACTGGCGATGATCCGTGCCGGCGTGGATGTGAATGATGCCGCTTCGGTGGCGCAGCGCGCCGGAGCCGTGGACATCACCGTGGAATATGTGGACGGCACGCAGCGCATGATGCTCGCGGGCGAGGATGTGTCCGAGACGATACGCCTGCCGGAGGTCTCCGCTGCCGCCAGCGCGATCTCGACGGTCCCGGAGGTGCGTGCGCATATGGTGGCGCTGCAGCGACGCATCGCCCGGGGAAACGCCGTGGTCATGGATGGGCGCGACATCGGCACGGTGGTGCTGCCCGATGCCACGCTGAAGATCTATTTGACCGCCTCCGCCGAGGTGCGCGCAGACCGGCGCTGCAAGGAGCTCCAGGCCAAGGGCAAGCCGGAGCCCTATGCGAAGGTGCTACAGGATATCATCGAGCGCGATGACCGCGACATGAACCGGGCCGCCTCACCGCTCAAGCCGGCCGACGATGCCGTGACCGTGGATACCTCAGACATGAGCCGGGACGAGGTCATCGACACGCTGCGCCGCATGGCGGTGGAAGCCTGCGGACGGAGCTGAGCGAAGCGATGGAACGCGGCAGGGATGGCGTGCGCGCCGTCCCTGCCGCGTTTTTTATGATGACCGCGTTACTTTTCCTCAGCCGCCCACCGGGCGTAGATATCGGGGCAGTAGCCTACGGCAGCCTGCCTGCCGTTTCGAACGATGGGGAGCTTCAGGACCTGCTGGTGCTCCAGCACGGCGTCTGTCTGCTGTGACGATGCGATGTACTTCACGAGCGCCAGTGCGTCCTGATCGCGGCACTGTTCGTCGATCAGTCGATCCAATCCGCCGCAGGCCTGGGCGACGCTATTGAGCTCGCCGCGGCTGAGGCCCTTTTCGTTCATGTCGATGTACTGCGCCTTGATCCGGCGCTCCTTGAACCAGCGCTCCGCCTTGCGGGTGTCCTGGCTCTTTTTTGTGCCGAAGATCTGTATGTTCACGGGTATCGCCTCCAGTGGGGGATGTGTTTCGTCAGAATGCGATGCGCATCTGCTCTGTCTGAGGCGCGACGCGCACGGGCTGAAGATCGGTGATGGCACAGGCCAGCAGATCTTTGGCGTTGCGCCTGGGGTCGATCCAGTCGCCGGTCAGCGCGCGCGGCAGTATGACCGGCATGCGGTCGTGCAGAAAGCTCACCGGATCGCTGGATGCGCGGGTCACGATGGCGAAGACCGGCCGCCCCTGCTCCAGACGGTAGATCCCGGCCATGTAGATCGCGCCGTCTCTGTCAGGGCGGATCGCGTATTTGTCTCGGGTCCTCCCGGCATGGGTCCATTCGAAGTAGTGATCGGCGGGCACCACGCAGCGGTGGCGGGCCATGCCCTCGGAGAACAGGGGTTTCATATCGGCGGTCTCGCTGCGGGCATTGATGATGCGCCGCCCGCCGGGCAGCGCGTAGCCCCAGCGCATGGCGAACACGCCGGGCTTCAGATCCCGGCCCGAGGCGATCACCGGCGCGAGGTCCGCGGGGAACACCTCGCCGGATGTCTTTATCGGACCGTCATAGCCGGCGCGATTCATGGCGTCGATGATCTCCCGAAGCTCCGCGAGCTTATCCTCGTCGCCCATATGGTATCGGCCGCACACGCGCATCGCCCCCTGTTCTTGATGGAAGTGAACAAAAGGCCCCCGCCCCGATGGGGACAGGGGCCTTTCAGCGCCGCGTCAGGGCTGTACGTTCAGCGTGACGGGCACGCGATTGGTGAGCTGCAGCTCGCCAGCCTTGTCATAGACGCTGGTGACCGCCAGGGCCTGGTATTCGCCGGGCTCGAGCTTGCGGGAGAGGGTGATCTCATCGATGCTCTCGCCGGGTTTCAGGGCCCCGGAGGTGAACAGCGTCTCGCCGTCCAGCTGGAGGCTCAGCGTGACCGGGTTGGATCCGATGGCGACGTTGTCGTAGTGCCACGCGGCGGTGACGCCGTCAGAGGCGACCTCGATGACGCTGTTCACCGATGTCGCGGTGTGCGCGTCGCCGTCGGTCAGCTCCCTGGAGAGCTTGTAGGCCTCCACGGCTGCCAGCTGCTTTTCAAACTGTTCCTTCTGGTCGCTCAGCTGTGCGCTCAGCGCATCGGCGTCTGAGGTGGCTGCATCCAGCTGATCCTGGAGCGACGCCAGTGCTTCGGCGTCGGTCTCGCTCTGGGCGTTCAGCGTCTCGATCTGGCTGTTGAGCGCGTCGATGTCAGTGAGCTTCTGCTCCAGTTCTGCGTTCAGGCCGTTGTATTCCGCCTCGGCGGTCTCAAGCTGCTGCTGAAGCTCTGCCAGCGTGGCGTCGGCGGCCTCCAGCTGCGCCTCGGTGGTGCTGAGCTGATCGGCGGCATCGCTGAGCTCGTCGATATAGCCGTTCAGTTCACCGTCCAGATCGGACAGCGCGGCAAGGCGCTCCTCGTCGGTGAGGCCGTCATCGTTGGTCAGAAGGGCCTTCATCCGCTGCCGGACGTTCGCAAGGCCGGCAACGTCCACGGAGGCATCGTCAGTCGCATCGGTGGCATCGCCCGTGATGGCGGTGGTGTCGCCCGTGGTGGTGTCTCCCGAGGTGGCGGTGGCATCGCCTGTGGTGGCGGTGGTGTCGCCCGTAGTGGCGGTGGCATCGCCCGTGGTGGCGGTGGTGTCGCCCGTGGTGGTGTCACCTGTGGTGGCGGTGGTGTCGCCCGTGGTGGCATCGCCTGTGGTGGCGGTGGTGTCGCCCGTGGTGGCGTCGCCTGTGGTGGTGTCACCTGTGGTGGCGGTGGTGTCGCCCGTGGTGGTGTCACCTGTGGTGGCGGTGGTGTCGCCCGTGGTGGTGTCACCTGTGGTGGCGGTGGTGTCGCCTGTAGTGGCAGTGGCATCGCCTGTGGTGGCGGCGGTGTCGCCTGTGGTGGCGGCGGTGTCGCCTGTGGTGGCAGTGGCATCGCCCGCGGTGGTGTCGCTCGTGGTGGCGGTGGCATCGCCTGTGGTGGCGGTGGCATTGCCCGCAGTAGCAGTGGCATCACCAGCGTTGGCATTGGCGTTCTCGATGAACTCCTTCAGCTGAGCTTCTTTTTCCGTGATCGAGGCATTCAGACCTTCGATGGTGGCCTCGTGCGCTGCGATCGTGCTCTCCAGTGATTTCACTTGATCGGCAGCGGCTTTGACATTGGACTCTGCCGCGCTCAGCGCCGTCTCGAGCTCACCGATGCGGCTCTCAGACGCCGCGGCTGCCGTTTCCAGCGTCTCGATCTGCTTGGCAGATTCGGCATTCGTGCCTTCCAGCGCAGCGATCTTATCGGTCGACTCGGCGTTGGCGGCCTCGAGGGTCTCGATCTGTTTGGCGGATTCGGCGTTGGCGGCTTCCAGCTCGGCGATCTTGCCGGTCGATTCGGTGTTGGCGGCCTCGAGGGTCTCGATCTGCTTGGCGGATTCGGTATTGGCGGCTTCCAGCTCGGCGATCTTGCCGGTCGACTCGGTGTTGACGGCCTCGAGCGTCTCGATCTGCTTCGCGGCGCTCTCGGCGGCCGCCTCCAGATCGGGCACCCTGGCCGCGACGGTCTCGGCCTGCTCAAGTTTGGCACTGACCTCATCGAAGCTCGTCTGGGCCTTTTCCAGTTCGCCCTTCAGAGAAGCGGTGGTCGCCTGCTCCGCCGTGAGCTGCTCCTGCGCGGTCGTGAGCGCCTTGTTGCTGGCAGTCAGTTTGTTGTTGAACAATACGATGGCGATGATGGCGGCGATCAACAGCGCCAGCAGCACGATGGTCCAGATTTTGCCCTTGCGTTCCATGGTCAGGCCTCCTCAGTTAGCGATAATCCCACTCATACCTCTATTATAACATGATTGTGCGCAAAAGAATATACCTTCGCAACAATTTTATGCGGGTTTTTTACCGGATCGGCACCGTGGGAAGCGGCTCGCCCGCGCTGTCCACGATGGCGCCGCCGAGACAGACCTGGTCCCGGTAGAACACGGCGGACTGGCCGGGGGTGACGGCGCGCTGCGCCAGGGGGAATTCCATGTGCGCGAGGTCGCCTTTTATCGTAAGGCGACAGGCCTGCAGCGGCTGGCGGTGGCGCAGCCGCACCTGGCAGTCGAACGCCACGCCATCTGGGACCGGCGGATGCCCGGCCAGCCAGGTCAGCCCGGAGCCCTCCGCACGGTGGGTATACAAAAGCGGCGAATCCTCGCCCTGCTGTACCAGCAGAAGATTGCGCTCCAGGTCCTTTCCGACCACGAACCAGCGCCGGCCGTCTCCGCCGCCGCCGATGCCCAGACCGCGGCGCTGGCCGAGCGTGTAGTACATGAGCCCATCGTGCCGGCCCACGACCCTGCCGTCCAGCGTGACCGTGTCGCCGGGCTGAGCGGGCAGGTAGGTCGACAGGAACTGCTTGAAATTGCGCTCGCCGATGAAACACACGCCGGTAGAGTCCTTCTTTTCGCTCACCGGGAGCCCGTTGTCACGGGCCAGCTGGCGCACCTGGGCCTTGGTGAGGCCGCCGACCGGGAACAGAGCCTTTGACAGCGCGCGCTGGTCGATCATGTACAGAAAGTAGGTCTGATCCTTGTTCTCGTCAGCAGCGCGCAGGAGTCGGTATTCGCCGTCCTGAAAGTCGATGTTCGCGAAGTGGCCCGTCACCAGCTTTTCGGCGCCGAGCTGTTCGGCGAAGTCCAGGAACACGTTGAATTTGATCTCCCGGTTGCACAGGACATCCGGGTTGGGCGTGCGGCCGCGGCGATACGCGTCCAGGAATTGCTCGAACACGCGCTCCCAGTACTGCTTCGAAAAGTTGACGGCATAGTAGGGGATGTCGAGCTGCTCGCACACGGCGCGGGCATCCGACCAGTCCCGCTCGGACGTGCAGACACCGGAGGCGTCCTTCTCCTCCCAGTTCTTCATGAATACGCCGATCACCTCGTGGCCGGCCCGCTTCATCAACATCGCCGCCACAGAGCTGTCCACGCCGCCGGACATGCCCACCACTACGCGCATAGCCATTCCTCACATTCATACGGTATGCAAGCATTATATGCCATCTGCCCCGCACCGTGCAACCCTGTTTGGATTAAGCCAAAGATCATGTCGTGCGCGGACGCGCGACGACAAAGCGCGCCCCCTCCGAAGCGGCGCCGCAGTTCGCGCGACGGCATCGGAGAGAGCGCGTCATGGCCGGGGCTTTTATGGGGTCACACCACCTGGTAGCCGGCTTCCGTGACGGCGGCGGCGATGGCGGCGTCATCCACGTTCGCGTCGATGGTGGCGCACTTGCCCTCAAGGGAGACCTCGACGTCGGGATCCAGCGCCTGCAGGGCGGTCTTGACGTGCTTGACGCACATCTGGCACATCATGCCTTCGATCTTCACAGTCTTTTTCATGGGTGGTTCCTCCTTATCATTATCGTGGGAATGGATATCGACGACAGGCGCGGCAGCCGCGCCTGCGGCCTTGACGGGGATGGGATCGGGCTCGCCGTCGTTCAGACGGAAGCGGCGAAGCCTCAGGGCGTTGGTGACCACGCAGACCGAGCTCATGGACATCGCAGCTGCGGCGATCATCGGGTTCAGCTCGATGCCCCAGCGGGCGAGCGCACCGGCGGCGACGGGGATGCCGATGAGGTTGTAGAAGAACGCCCAGAACAGGTTTTGCCGGATGTTGCGGATCACGGCGCGGCCCAGCCGGATGACGCCGGCGGCCAGGCGGGGATCGTCGCGCATGAGCACCACGTCGGCGGATTCGATGGCCACATCGGTGCCCTGCCCGATGGCGGTGCCCAGGTCGGCCTTGACCAGCGCAGGGGCATCGTTGATGCCGTCGCCCACCATCATGACGCGGCGACCCTGGCCCTGGAGCTCCGCGATGACGCGCTGCTTGTCCTCGGGCAGCAGCTCGGAGCGCACCTCGGTGACGCCCAGCCCCCTGCCGATCGCCTCAGCGGTGCGGGCGTTGTCGCCGGTGAGCATCACCGTGTGCACGCCCAGGCGGCTCAGGTCGCGGATGGCCTCGTCGGAGCTGGGCCGCACGCCGTCAGCCAGCGCGAAGCCCGCCAGCAGCCGCCCGTCTGCGGCTGCGAACATCACCGTCGCGCCCTGGGCGCGCTGCGCGTCGGCCCACGCGTCAATGGGGCCCAGGTCCACGCCCAGTTCGCGCAGCCAATCGGCCTTGCCGACGCAGATCTTCCGCCCGGCCACCCCGGCAAGGACGCCCCTGCCGGCGAAGGTCTCGTAGTCGGCCGCTTCGGGCAGTTCGAGGCCGCGCTCGGCCGCGGCGGCGACGATGGCCGCGGCGATGGGGTGCGTGGACAGGCGCTCCACCGCGGCGGCGGCACGCAGTGCATCCGCCTCGTCCGCAAAGGCGCGCATGGCGGTCATGCGCATGCGGCCCTCTGTGAGCGTGCCGGTCTTGTCGAAGGCCACGCAGTCGATGGCATGGGCCGTCTCGAGCGCGGCGGCCGTGCGGATCATGATGCCCAGCTCCGCGCCCTTGCCGGTGCCCACCATGATGGCGGTGGGGGTGGCCAGGCCGAGCGCGCAGGGGCAGGAGATGACCAGCACCGCGATGGCGTGTCTGAGCGCCGTGGGGATGCCCGCACCCAGCAGCAGCCATATGATCAGTGTCACGAGCGCGATGCCCATCACGACCGGCACGAAAACGCCGCTGACGCGGTCCGCCAGGCGTGAGATGGGTGCTTTGGAATTGGCTGCCGCCTCCACCAGGCGCACGATTTTCTGAAGCGCCGTGTCCTCGCCGATCTTCGTGGCGCGGAAGCGGAAGCTGCCGCCGCGGTTGATGGTCGCACCGACCACCTCGTCACCTGCGCCCAGATCCACGGGCACGCTCTCGCCGGTGAGCATCGACTGATCCAGGCTGCCATGGCCCTCGGTGATCACGCCGTCGGTAGGCACGGTCTGTCCTTCGCGGACGACCACGATGTCGCCGATCTCGAGTTCGGCGGCGTCGATCTCGACCTCAACGCCGTCACGGATGACGTTCGCCCTGCGCGGTGCCAGATCCACCAGGCGGGAGATGGCCTCGCTGGTGCGGCCCTTGGCGCGCGCCTCCAGATACTTGCCCACCGAGATCAGCGTCGGGATCATCACGGTTGCGTCAAAGTAATAGTCCGCCATGCCCACGGCCTGGCCTGCGTCGAGCCTCGCAGCCACCGAGAACATCACCGCCAGGCTGTAGACGAGGCCGGCCGTCGCGCCCACGCAGATCAGGCTGTTCATGTTGGGGGCGAGGTGGAACAGCGCCTGGAAACCGTTGATGAAATAGCGCCGGTTGACGGCGACTGCCGGGATCACCAGAAGCAGCTGGACGAGACCTGACACCATCGGCCGGTGCAGCGGCGCGGGCATCGGTAGGTGCAGCATGTGCCCCATGGCCACGTACATGAGCACGATCAGGATCGCAAACGACGCGATCAGCCGGATCCGCATGGTGCGCAACTCGTCGTCCGGGCCGGGCCGCGCTGCGTCATCCTGCGCCTGTGCCGCGCCGCGGGGGCTGGCGGAATAGCCGCCGGAGGCCACCGCCTTGCAGATCTGCAGGGGCGTCACCACGGAGGGGTCGAAGTCCACCTCCATGGAGTTGGACAGCAGGCTCACGTTCACGCTGCTGACGCCCTCCAGCTTCTTCACGCTCTTCTCAACATGTGCGCTGCACGCCGCGCAGGTCATGCCCTTTACGTCAAACGTCATGCTTCCTCACCATCACTTCAGCTTCCTGATCAGTTCCACGACCTCGCCCACCACATCGGTATGGCCGTCCCGGATGTCCTCCACCATGCAGGTCTCCATGTGCTCCTGCAATATGGTGTATCCGAAGGACTGGAGCGCCTTTTCGACGGCGGCGATCTGGATAAGGATATCTCCGCAGTAGCGGTTCTCGTCGAGCATCTTGCCGATGCCGTTCAGCTGGCCCGCCATGCGGCTCAGCCGGTTCTTCAGCTGCCGAAGCTCCGACGCGCCGCGCGGCGTGTGCTTCTGGCGGTGGCAGACGGGGCAGCCGCCCCTGGCATCGAGCTGTTCCCGTTCGCTCATGGTCGCGCCTCCTTATACCCCTAACGGGTATCTTTCAGACAGGATTATATACCCTATAGGGGTATTTGTCAAGCCGCAGACCAGGCGCGGCCATGTTAATATTTTCAGATGCGCAGAAAAAGACCGCGCCCATAATGGGCGCGGGGATGTGTAACGGAACCGGATCAGTAGATGCGAACGCCTCTTTCAAAATTGCGCTTCCAGTAGGCGGCGCTGTCGTTTTTTCGCGTCTTGCCTGAGGCATCCAGGATCTCCTTGTGGTTCTTGTCGAAGGAGCTCTGGATCACGCGGCCTGCACCGGACGAGGCATGGATGAAGTCACTGTTGCCGATGTACAGACCGACGTGGCTGATCTTTGAGGAAGAGTCCGTGGAGAAGCACAGGATGTCACCGGGGCGCAGCTGGGAAAGATCGTCGATCTCCTTTCCGTTCGGTTTGATGCGCCCTGAATACTTGTACTGTCCGGTGGTGGTCCAGGGGAGCTTCAGCTTCTTGCCGGTGGCCCTGTAGTAGCACCATGCGGTGAGGCCGCAGCAGTCAAAGCCGGCGGGCGTCGTCGTGAAGGGGCTGACGTGTTTATACTTTTTGCCCAGCATCGTTCTGGCGTAATTGATGGCGATCGCCGGGAACTTGAAGTCGACCGTCACGTTTAAGGATGCGGTGAGGGCGCTGCCGTCTGTCTTCCTGATGACATTGCCCAGATGGTCTTTGACCGTGACCGTGACCTTGGCGGTGCCGTTGTGCTTGGGAGTGATCTTGCCGCTAGCAGCGTCGATGGAGATACAATCCGTATTGTTGGTGTCAAAAGCCAGATTCCCGTCATAGCCGGCTGCGCCGTTACTGCCCTCGACGCAGACAGTCGGGGTAAAGGACGTCACGTTTTCAAAGGTCACATTCCCGCCGGGGATCGATACTTTGGTCGGCATGGCGAGCACCGTGACCTTACAGGTCGCGCTGACGCCGTTCTGAGCCTTGGCGGTGATGGTGGCCGTGCCAGTTCTCCCGGTGGTGATGGTGCGGCCGTCCAATCTGACGACACCGGGATCGCTGCTTTCGTAGGTGAAGCTGGCATAAGCACTGCTGGGCTTTTTTACGCTGGCCTTCAGGCCGGCAAAGGTCAGACCGCCTTCGCAAAGCTTGAGCGACGACAGGTTCAGCTTGACCGACGAGGGCGCGGCGTAGACCTTGACCTTACAGGTGGCCTTCTTGCCGTTGGAGGTCTTGACGGTGATCTTGGCGGTGCCGGTCTTGCCCTTGGTGGTGACCAGGCCGTTCTGATCCACGGTGGCGATCTTATTGTTGCTGCTGGACCAAGTGACGTTCGGGTTGCCGCGATCCCACACGTAGTTGCTGCCGGCGGGCAGCGCCGGATAGACGGTGGCACTGAACTGATAGGTCATGCCTTTCGCGCCAAGCTTGACGGTGGAAGTCCTGTTCAGCGCGATCTTGGTCGGCTTTTTGTAGACGGTGACCACGCAGACGTTGGTGGATCGCTTGCCGTTGTAGCTGACCGCAGAGATATTCGCCCTGCCGGGTTTGACGGCGGTGACCTTGCCGGTCGCTTCATCGACCTTCACCACGGAAGGATCGGAGGAGTAGTACCTGTTCTTTGCCACAGCCGTCGCCGGGACCATGTGGGGCTTCAGCGTCGCGGTGGCGCCCACGTGCAGAGCAGCCGAGCTTGCCAGTATGATGCCTGTGGGATCCGGCCGCACGTACACTTTGCAGGTGTCGTGTTTGCCCTTGTAAGTCGTGGCGGTGATGGTGACGGGGGTGGTCTCGCTGACCGCATGGGGAATGAGCACGCCGGTCGTCTCATCGACTTCCAGCACCTGCTTATTACTGCTCGTCCATGTGATCTGCCAAGTGGCGGAGGCAGGTTTGAATGTCGCCGGGATCTTTACGGCTTTCTCTCCGATCTGACTGATCCCGACGTTGAAGCTGCCGGGCAGGTAGATCTTCTTGGGCACCTTTTTTACGGCGATCTTCCTGCTCGCCGTGAACGTGCCCTTGCTGGTGGTCACGGTGGCTCTGATGGTGGCAGTACCGGCCTTCACGCCCTTGATCCTGCCGGTGGAAGCGTCGATCTTCAGATATTTCTTCGATTTTTTATCGGCCAGAGACCATTTCACCACGGCCTTGCTGCCGGTGGGCTCCAGCACGGCATCGATGCCCGCATAGGTCTCGCCTTTGCCGATGGTCGCGCGCGGTGCCTGGATCGAGATCCCGGTGGGCTCCACTGGCACGGAGACCACGCTCTTGAGCAGCGCGCCGTCGTAGTCCACAGAGATCTCCGCACTGCCGGATCCGACGGCGGTGACCACGCCGGCTTCGTCCACGGTGGCGACGGATTCGTTGCTGCTGAGGAATCCCAGTTCAGATCCATCGATGGGATCGCCCTGGCTGTCCACGGCCTTGATGGCGTAGCTGTCGCCGACATAGAGTTCCAGCGCGCGCGCGCTGATGTCAAAGCCCTCGCCATCGCCGCCGTCATCCGGATCGGTGCCGTCTTCAGGGTCCCCGCCGTTCGTCGGGATATCGCCCTCCGGATCGCTGCCGTTTTCCAGACCGCCGTCGGTCCCTTCTGGATCGATAGCCGTGCCGGTACCGTCATCTTCCTCGGGGTCGCCGTCACCGGCGGTGACGAAGCTGCAGTCGATCGGGACCAGCGGCCATTGATCCTGATAGAGGACGAGAGCAGTGCTCCCCATGGCGTCGAGAGCGGCGTTGATCTCATCCTCGTTCAAAATGACGAGGTTTTGAGCGGCGGTGGATCCTTCCATCACGCCGTTGCCGGTGTCGAAGGCGATCCCGCAGGGATCGGCAGTCCCGGTGACGAGCACGATGCTGTTGCTGTAGATCTCTGCGAACGGGGCGCCGGTCTGATCCAGCACCTGCGCGGCGTCGACGGCCACTTTGGCGTAGCTGGCGGTGATGGGGGAGATGTTCTCTTCGGGGGCGGCGTCCGCTTCCAGGAGGGGCAGCGGTTCGTCGGTCTCCCCGTCTTCTCCGATGGTCAGGCTGTCCAGTTCGATCGGAGCGGCCTCGGCGACTTCTTCGTCGCCCTGGGCGATCAGGATCTCGTCGTCAGGTGTTGCGTCGGCATCATCGAAAGACGCGGCAACGGAGCCCTCGGCTTCGGCGATCTCAGCGGGCGCAGCTGCCCCGGGACCGTCTTCCGCCATCACAGGCTGGAGCATCGCCGAGCACATCAACAGGATGGCCAGCAGCATGCTGATCCGTCGCTTCATAACAACAACCTCCGTCACAGCAGGACAATAGAATAACGCACATTACATGCTGATGCGGATATTATATCACAGAGCATGTGATTTTTCAAGATTCTGTAACGTATAAATGTGTCAAGAATGGGGCGAAAGCGCATTTTTTATTCACTATTTGGGTTTTGTGTCTGATTTTCGCCACATTTATCGCCCCGGCGGTCATCCGCCGGGGCGTTTGGATCACCCGAGGTCTTCGATGGCCCTGCGCAGGCGGCGCAGGGTCTCGTCGCGGCCCAGCAGATACGCGATCTCGAACGCGCCGCCGGGCGTGGACTGCTGGCCGGAGATGGCGATGCGCATGGGCCAGAGCACCTGGCCGTTCTTCATCCCGAGCTCGGGGATGGCCGCCATCACGCGGTCGTGGAGTTCGATCTCCGTCCAGTCGCCGATGCCTTCCAGAAGGGGCAGCAGCGCGTCCAGCGCGCGCTTGGCGCTCTCCAGCGTGGACTTCTGCTTCTTGTTGACGTAGTAGTCCGCGGGGAAGGCGGGCTGATCCGCCAGGAAGCGGACCATGTCGGGCAGCTGGCAGAACACCTCGGTGCGCCCCTGCAGGAGCTCGCAAAGGCGTTTGAAGTCAAACCGACCGGAGTCTAAAACCTTGGAGAGCCAGGGCGTGGCGAGCTCGAGATAACGCTCGGGAGAGAGCTTGCGCACGTACTCGGCGTTGAACCAGTTGAGCTTCTGAATATCGAAGAAGGAAGGAGATCTGGACAGGCCTTCCAGGTCGAATACCTCCTCCAGCTCGCCCAGCGTGTAGAATTCCCGCTCGCCGCGGGGGCTCCAGCCCAACAGCACCAGGTAGTTGATGACAGCCTCCACGAGGTAGCCCTGCTCGAGCAGGTCCTCAAAGGAGGGGTCGCCCTGGCTCTTGGACATCTTGCGCTTCACGATGGCCTTGACCGGCTGGCCGTTTTCATCCAGCACGGGATCGCCGTTCTCGTCCACCGCCATCTGGTATTCGCCGGTCTTCTTGCTGCGATAGGTGCCTTCGACCATCACGGGGGTCAGATGCACGTAGGCCGGCGGCGTCCAGCCCAGTGCCTCGTACAGCAGATTGTACTTGGGCGCGGAGGACAGGTATTCGTTGCCGCGCATCACATGGGTGATGCCCATCAGGTGGTCGTCGATGACGTTGGCAAAGTTATAGGTGGGCAGGCCGTCGGCCTTGATGAGCACGTTGTCATCCAGCGTGTCGCAGTCCACCTCCACATGGCCGTAGATCACGTCGTCGAAACCAGCCTTGCCCTCGGTGGGGATGTTCTGGCGGATGACGTAGGGCTCGCCGGCATCCAGCTTCGCCCGGACCTCCTCGCGGCTCAGGCGCAGGCAGTGCTTGTCGTACTTGAAGGACTGCCCCTTCGCCTCGGCTTCGGCACGGGCCGCTTCCAGCCGTTCCTTCGTACAGAAGCAATAGTAGGCGTGGCCGGATTCGACGAGCTGCTTTGCGTAGGGCATGTAGGTGTCCTTGCGCTGGCTCTGGATGTAGGGGCCGCAGGGGCCGCCCACGTCCGGGCCCTCGTCGTGGCTGAGGCCCGCCGTCCTGAGCGAGTTGTAGATGACGTCGATGGCACCGGGCACCTCGCGCTCCTGGTCGGTATCCTCGATGCGCAGGATGAACTTGCCGTGTGTCCTGCGGGCCCAGAGATAGGTGTACAGCGCGGTGCGCAGATTGCCGAGGTGCATATAGCCGGTGGGGCTGGGGGCGAATCGGGTGCGAACTTCCATTTGTGCAACTCCTTAAGCGAGATGTTTGCTGATGATCCGCGTCGACGCCGTTGAGCGCGTCAGAGCGCGTTTATTCCTCGATGTCAAAGGCGAATATGGTGGTGAAGTCATACTTCTCGCCGGCATGCAGCACCGAATCGATGAACTCGGGATGGTTGATGGAATCCGGCGCGAACTGGGTCTCCAAGCAGAAGCCCTCGCGGCGGCCGTAAACGCGGCCGGAGGCGCCGGGGTTGATGCCCTCGAGGCAGTTGCCGCAGTAGAGCTGCACGGCAGGCATATCGGTGAACACGTCCATCACGCGGCCGGAGGCGGGGTCGGTGACCTCGGCGGCAAAGCGCAGGCCGGCCTCGAAGTCGTTGATGTTGAAGTTGTGGTCGATGCCGCTGCCAAAGCCCAGCTGTTCGTCGTTCGGGGTCATGGCCAGGCGATCGCCCACGCGCACGGGCGCGCGCAGGTCGAAGGGCGTGCCGGTGACGTCGCGCTGCTCGCCGGTGGGGATGCAGTTGGCGTCCACCACGGTGAAGGTGTCGCAGTTCATTTCGAAGATGTGATCCTCGATGCGCTTGCCGGAGGCCTCGCCCGAGAGGTTGAAGTAGGTGTGGTTGGTCAGGTTGCACAGGGTATCCTGGTCGCACACGGCTTCATAGCGGAGCATGAGCTCGTTGTCGTCGGTGAAGGTGTAGGTGACCATGACCCGCAGAGTGCCGGGATAGCCCTCCTCGCCGTCGGGGCTCGTGTACTTCAGGATCAGCTGGTCCTGGCAGATCCCCTCAACGCAGGTCACGTCCCACAGCTTCTCATTGAAGCCGGAGTCGCCGCCGTGCAGGTGCGTGATGCCGCGCTCGTTCCGGGCCAGGGTCAGCTTTTTGCCGTTCAGTTCACATTCGCCGTTTGCGATGCGGTTGCCCACGCGCCCGATCAGCGCGCCGAGATAACCGCAGGTGGGCACGTAGCCGTTCACGTCATTATAGCCCAGCACGACGCTCTCGATTTTGCCATTCCGGTCCGGCACGTTGATGGCGCGGATGATGCCGCCGTAGTTGGTGACCTCGACGCTGGCGCCGGAGGCGTTGGTCATGATGTACAGATCGGTCTCGCGCCCGTCGGGCAGCCGGCCGAAGCTCTTGCGGGTGATGCTCATGGAAATACCGCCTTTCTTTCATATGGGTCGAGCCGCGCGGGGTCTGACACGCGCCTGTCCGTCCTCACGGATGGCGCCGTGCCATCCGACAACGAATCTATCATACAACTTTGATGCGCTGAATTCAAGACATTTTGTGTTGAACCTGAGGTCAAATCGATAGCCGACGGACCCGATCGGACGGCGGAACGTCGAAAAGACAAAGAGAACGGCCGCCCGGGTGGCGGTCCGTTCTCTTCGATCGTCGCGTGCCGTTTACCGGTCCAGCGTGATGATCACGCGGCGGTAGGGCTCTTCACCCTCGGAATGGGTGGTGACGTCCGGGTCGTTCTGAAGCGCGGAGTGAAGGATCCGGCGCTCGTAGGGGTTCATGGGCTCGAGCGCCACGCGCTTGCCGCTCTTCTTCGCGCGGCCTGCCATGCGGATGGCCAGCTTGCGCAGGGCTTCCTCGCGCTTGGCGCGGTAGTTCTCCGTATCGATGGAGATGCGCAAATAGTCCTCGCGGCCGCGGTTGACGGTCAGGCTGGTGAGATACTGGAGCGCGTCCAGGGTCTCGCCACGGCGGCCGATGAGAAGGCTCATGTTGTCGCCCGCCATCTGCATGCGCAGCTGCTCCGCCGTCTCCATGGCTTCGATGGACACCGGCACGCCCATGTGCTCGGTCAGACCGCTCAGGAAGGCGATGGCCTGGCGGGCAGTATCGGAAAGGGCATCCTCGGGCGTGGCCATGAAAGGGTCATGCTCGATCACGGGCGCGGGCACCTCTGCCTCTTCGTACGCATCGTCGGCCTCGGCGCGCTCGACGCTCTCGCGGCGATCGCCGGACTTGCGGCGGCGATTGCGGGAACGGCGCTTTTTTGCGGGGCGGTCGGCCTCGCCGGCATCCGCGATGTCCGCCTCAGGGGCGTCTTCCGCCTGCACGGGCTCGGGTTCGGGTTTCTCGGTACGGGGCTTCTCAGTTTTGCGCTTTTCGCTGCTGCGGGACTTGCGCGCGCTGCCGCCGTCCAGGGACAGCACGGGCATCTCGATGTCGAGTGCGGGATCGTCGGTCTTGATGGTCAGGCGCACCTTTGCGCGTTTGCCGAACATGCCGAACAGCCCGGGGCTGCCCATCTCGATGACCTGTATTTCGACGTCGCTGCGATCCGCGCCCAGCTCGGCCAGGCCGCTGTTGATCGCGTCGTTTACCGTTTTGCCGGTGGCTTCAATCGATCTCAAGGCACATTGCCTCCTTAAAACATCTCGTCGGTCGGGGATCAGGGATTGCTCTGCTTCGCCTGCTTTTCATCCTGTCGGCTGAACCAGGCGTTCACGAAGAGCTGCTGTACGATCTGGATCACGTTGGCCGCCATCCAGTAGATGGAGAAGGCCGCGTTGGAGGTGGCGCAGATGTACACGGAGAAGAGGGGGAAGAACCACTTCATCAGCGGGCTGTTCATGGCGTTGGCAGCGTCTGACGCGGCGGACGCCTGCTTTTCCTGAACGGTCGGCAGCTCATTCTTGTCCTTCTTTTCCTTCTTCTGCTGGACGTTCATGATCTGCGTCATGAAGAACTGGCTCAGACCGGCCATGAGCGGCAGGATGAACAAGCCGTTGGAGTACTTCACCAGGTTGGTCAGAGAGGTCGGGATGTTCGCGGAGAAGAACAGCAGCGACTGGCGGACGAACGCGCTGCGGGGGGCGTAGTTGACCGCGATGGCGTCGTAGGCGCTGGAGGCCAGGAAGGTCCGCGCGGTCTCGATGTTCTCGGCGGTCAGTATGGTGGAGTGCGATACCGCCTGGATGAGCCGCAGCGGGTCGCCCACGGCGGGCAGTATGGTGGCGGTGAAGGCGTCCGGCTGGAACACGTTCTTGATCCACAGCCATCCTTGCAGCGCACCCTCGCGCAGCGCGCCGGTCTCCTTCATGTCCAGGATCATCTGGATGGTGCGCTCGTTGCCCACGGTACGCATGGCGTTGAACATGATGATCAGGATCGGGAACTGCAACAGCATGGGCAGGCAGCCGGACATGGGGCTCACGTGCTCGCGGCGGTACAGCTCAGAGAGCTTCTGATTCAGCTTGTCGCGGTCGGTGGCGTACTTGGCCTGAAGCGCGGTCATCTCAGGCTGGATCCTGGTCATGGCGCGCATGCTCTTCTTGCTCTTGATGTCCAGGGGCAGGAGAACCAGGCGGACCAGCAGTGTGAAGATCACGATCGACCAGCCGTAATTGCCGATCCAGCCGTTGATCCAGTTCAGGAAATCCATAAAATACCTAACCATTCAGAATCCTCCGTCTTTGATGACTTCTCCCCTTCGGATCCGCATCGCGCGTGCGATACATCAAAATGCCCCGCCGCACCTTACAGTCAGGTTAACTGCGGAGCACTTGCATAAGCGGCCATTCACGGAACGGGGTCATACCCGCCCTTGTGGAACGGGTGACAGCGCAGGATCCGGCGCAGCGCCAGATAGCCCCCCTTGATCGCGCCATACTTCTCCACGGCTTCCAGCGCGTACTGCGAACAGGTGGGTATGAACCTGCAGCAGGGCCGGTGCATGGGGGATATGCCGGAGCGATAGAAACGGATCGACCAAAGCAGCGCGCGCTTTGGCCATGTGCGCAGCGGTCTCATCACATATCCTCACTTCGGCTCTCGATCGCCGTGTGGATCCCGGGAGCCTCCTTCAGGAGCCTGGCGCGGGCGATGAGCCTTTCGAGCTCCCGCGTCAGCGCCTCATGCGGCACGTCTGCGATCCCCTGCCGGGCGATGAAGACGTATTTGCCGCATTTCATCTGCGTGCGCATCCTGCGCACGTCCTCACGCAGCCATCGCCGGATGCGATTGCGCGTGACGGCGTTGCCCACCTTGCCGGACACCGAAAAGCCGATCTTCATGTCGCGAGCCTTCAGGTGGATCAATACCAGGTTGCGAGAGGGGCAGGACTTGCCACGGCGGTACACGTATCGGTAGTTGCGGTTGGAACCGAGCCGCAGTCGGCGTGGAAAGCGCTCATCGCGCCTTTCTTGCATCCCCTCCATGTCCGGGATCAGGCGGACAGGACCTTGCGGCCGCGGGCGCGGCGGGCCTTCAGAACGTTGCGGCCAGCGCGGGTCTTCATGCGGGCGCGGAAGCCGTGGACCTTGGATCTCTGACGCTTCTTGGGCTGATAAGTACGGACAGACATGTTGGAACACTCCTTCAAATTATTATGTCGCATTCGCCGCAGACGGCGAACCATGCCAAATTAACAGCCTTATAATTATAGGATATCTGAAACCGGCTGTCAAGATAATCTGTGTGAAAAATCAGACAAAGCGCAGGCGCATCCCAGGCCGCCCGCAGTGTAGACAATTTCATATTAATATGGTATAATCCTGACGATCGGCGGCTTGTCCGTCCCCGGTGGCCGGGACGCCGCCCGATACCTGAAGTGCGCTGTGCGGCCGGCGCGGGAGGCGGACTGTGAAGAGATACGCGATCATCAGCGTGGATGTCGAGGACTGGTATCAGTCCCATACCTTTGAGGGCGAGGTGGATCGCTCCATTACCATGATGGACGGGCTGGACGTGATGCTGGATATGCTGGATGAGCGCGGCATCAAAGGGTCCTTTTTCGTGCTGGGCGAGATCGCGGACCAGATCCGGGACACGCTGGTCAGGATGGATCGCACAGGGCATGACATCGGCTGCCATGGCTGGGACCACACCCGCCCGCTGTCCCTGGCGCCGGAAGTGTTCGCCGAGCGCCTGACGCGCGCGAAGGCAAAGCTGGAGGGCCTGCTCGGCCATGCCGTCAGCGGCTACCGGGGCCCATGCTTTGCGATGGACGACGAGAGGCTGGACGTCGTGCGTGCGCTGGGGTTTCGATATGATTCCAGCAAACTGAAGCCTCAGAAGAGTCAAAAATACGGCGATCTGTTGCTGGAAGGCTTTGAGGAAGCCTCGCCCTGCGTCTACCGCCGGGACGGTTTTACGGAATTCGAGGTGAGCACCCAGCGGATCGGCGGGATGAACATGCTGCTGGGGGGAGGTTATCTGCGCATGCTGCCGTGGCCGTTCATGAAGTGGATGACGCAGCGCTACCTCGATACCGGCAAGCCCTACGTCATGTATATCCATCCCATCGATCTTTCACCCAGACCCATGCCGAAGGTCAAGGGGATGCGCTTCGGTCAGTACCTGAGGACGCATGTCGGCAGGCGGCACATGGCGCGGCGCGTTCGGCGCGTGATCGAACTGCTGGACAAAAACGGCTATGAATTTGTGACGTTCCGACAGTTGCTGGACGCGCCGTACGGGGCGGATCGGGGAACTGCGAACGAAGGGAGTGTCGGGCTTGAATGACAGACGCATAACCCGGACGGCCAAGGTGCTTCTGGTCCTATTGAACGTAGGCCTTTTCGCCTGGGTGTGGGTGGGCTATTACAACGGTCAGGCTTATCGCACGCATATCCTGCGAGGCAACATAAGCTCCGTGATCATCTTTTATGTGCTGTACGCGTGGCTGTCGAAGCTCTACAGGGCCTACGCCATCGCCTCGTCCACCGTGGAGGAGACAGTGCTCTCGCAGACCATCAGCTTCGGCATCGCCGATCTGATCCTTTACTTCATGGCGGTGCTGCTCCACCGAGACTATGTGAATCTGCTGCCGGGCATCGCCACCGTGCTCGGTCAGCTGGTGGGCAGCACGCTGATTATTTGGCTGAGCAAGCGCTACATGCTGACGCACATCCAGCCGTCCGGCACGCTTTTGATCTGCGGGCCGGGCGTTACCGATGAACAGATCGGAAGGTTCAAGGCGCAGATCGACGCGAAGCTGGCGCACCTGTTCCGGCTGGATTTCATACTGCACGAGGATCGTATCGACGAGATCGAATCGAAGCTCTCAAAAGCCGAACTGGTCATGCTGATGGGCGTGAGCGGCGCGTGCCGCGAGCGCATTACGACGCGGTGCCTCGCGCTGCAAAAGGTGTTTTACTTCGTCCCGGAATTCTGGGACATCATATGCCGGGGCTGTTCGGTGAAGAATTTTCTGGACACGCCGCTTCTGCGCTACGACTACAACTACAATCGGCAGAGGAGCCACTTCGTCAAGCGCATGTGCGACATCGTGTTCTCGGCGCTGCTCCTCGTGCTGCTCTCGCCGCTGTTCCTCATATCCGCCGTCGCCATCAAGCTGGAGGACGGCGGGCCGGTCTTCTTCCGACAGGAGCGCGTGACGCGCGACGGAAAGGTGTTTCCCATCGTCAAGTTCCGCAGCATGGTGGTGGACGCGGAGCGCTACGGCGCGCTGCCCGCCACGCAGAACGACCCGCGCATCACGAAGGTCGGCGCGCTCCTGCGGCGCTATCGCATCGACGAGTTCCCGCAGCTGATCAACATACTGCTGGGGCAGATGTCCTTCGTGGGGCCGCGGCCGGAGCGCACGCTTCACGAGATGATCTATGAAAAGCAGCTGCCTGAGTTCAAATACCGCCTGCGGGTGAAGGGCGGTCTGACCGGCTATGCGCAGGTGTACGGCAAGTACAACACCACGCCGGAAGACAAGCTGAAGCTGGACATGCTGTACATCGAGAACCAGTCGCTGGTGCTGGATTTCAAGCTGATCCTGTTGACCATCAAGATCATGTTCAAGCCGGAGGCCACCGAAGGCTTCGACCAGACGCGATCCGAGGCCATCAACCGCCAGGACCGGACGCGGCAGGGCGATGCACAGCCGTGACGCAGCGGCAAGATCAAAAGGAAGCCGGTATCGAAGCGGCTTCCTTTTGGTTTGTCACAGGGGTCGGGGCGGCTGCGTCCCAGCCGCCTGCGGTCATATCGGCTCGCCGCTCCCCGATGCCGCCTTTCGGTTCGGCAGCCAAAAGCATACGAACCCACCGATCAGGGAGATGGGCAGCGCAGCGAGGATATCCAGCACCGCGTGCTGCTTGACCAGCGCGGTGGAGGCGATGATGGCCAGCGCCGTCAGCACGGTCAGCCCCTTGATCCACGGCCGCGAGAGCGCGCGGCTGTCCCACACGGCGAACACGATGGCGAATACGCCGATGATGTGCTCGGAAGGACAGGCGTTGGCATCGGCATCGATCCAGTACACGAAGCGCGTGAGGGCCGCGAACACGCCGCGCCCGGGGACCTCGGCGGGCCGCACGCCGGCGTAGGTGGGGAACAGCCAGAAGGTCAGCACGGCTGCGGTAAAGGTCAGCATCAGGAACCACATGAGATGCGTGAACATCCGGGGCTCCCTGAGCACGCCATACGCGACCAGCCCCATGAGTATGAGGATCCACAGCAGGTACGGAACGATGAAGGCCTCCACGAACGGGATGCGCCCGTCCAGGGCGATGGCGGTGCATACGGCGTGCACGGGGCGGTGCAGCCGGCCGCTCAGCACATACCCGGGCAGATAGATGAGCCAGTACAAGAGAAGCAGCCTGTGCCGCTGTCCCGGCTGCCTGAACCAGGCGGCCAGCGCCGAAAAGGGGTTCCTGGACACACCGGTTCACCTCCCTGCGCCGGGATCGGCAATGTGCTAGACGCCGAGCTCCGGGCCATGTGTCTTCAGCCACTTCCTCCAGGCTTCGTATTCGGGCATGATGTCCTCGACGAGTGCCCAGAAGCGGGGCGAGTGGTTGAACACCCGAAGATGGCACAGCTCGTGGACGACCACATAATCCAGCGCCTGCGGCGGCGCCATGATGAGCTTCCAGTTGAAATTCAGGTTGTGCCTGCCGGAGCAGCTGCCCCAGCGGGATTTTTGATCGCGCACGGCCACACGGCCGGGCTGTACGCCCAAGAGAGGGGCATAGTGCGCGATGCGTTCGCGGATGCGCGCCAGCGCGCGGCCGGAGAGCGCGCTGCGGATGGCGGCGCGCACGTGCGGATCGCTGTCGGGCATGGGCAGCGACAGTTGAAGCGCTCCGTCCCCGACGCTGAAGGCGATCCTTGACGATCGGGACAGCCTGAGCACATGCGGCACGCCTTCCACCATGACGGTCGATCCGTCGGTCACGGGATGCCGCTGCCTTTCGGCAGCCAGATGCATGTCGACCGAGCGGCACATCTCTTCCAGTTGATCGGCGCGCTCGCGCACCATGGCGTCAACGTCCCGAAGCCGCATGCTCCGGGGCGCGTAGACGCGGATGCCCCGCTCCGGCAGCGCCTGGAACAGCACGTTCGTGCGTACAGACTGTATGAGCGTATACCCGATCTGCCGTCCGCCGGCAGCCACAACGCGTTTCATTCCGGTCCTCCCGTCGTGTCAGCGCCAGACGGTGCGGGCCTGGCGGCCCTGCATCATGCCGGACCAGGGCGCGGGATCCTCCAGGATCCTCTGAAGCCCCCGAACGGCACAGGTCGCCGGCGCGTCCGCCACGCGGCAGGGTATGCCCAGAGCCTGGCCGAGCCGTCGATCCAGCTCGGTCATCGCGGCGCCACCGCCCGCCAGAACGAGACCCACGTCGTTCAGATCTGCGGCCAGCTCTTCGGGGGCGGACTCCACCACGGCGGCGCACATGCGGACGATCTCCTTCACGACGTCATCACACGCGTCCAGCACGGGCTGTGTCTCCACGTCGAAGTTCACGGGCAGGCGCTCCGCCATGCTCATGCCGGTCATGTGCATGATGATGTCCTTGGGCGCCTTGTCCGGCATGGCGCTGCCCAGCGTGTGCTTGATCTCCACCGCGGCGGACCAGCCGATGCGATAGCCAAAGTCCGTGCGCATGATGCGCTGTATGCGCTCATCGATGCGGTTGAGCCCGTAGGGGAGATATCCGTATGCGGCCACCCGGCCGAACGTGAACAGCGTGGCGGAGATCTTGCCCGCGCCGACATCCACCAGCAGCCTGGCTTCGGGGCTTTGGATGTCCAGCCCCGCGCCCAGCGCGGTGGCCACGTCCGCCCGCACCAGCAGCACCTCCGCCGCGCCGGCTTCGATGGCGGCGTTCATCAGCGCTTCGCGCTGCACCGGGCGGGAAAACGGCTGGCAGGTCACGATGACGTTGCAGTGGCGGCGCCGTTTGAAGCTCTCTGACTTTTGGAACATCCACCGCAGCAGCTGTTCGGCGTAGAAGTTGTTTTCGAGCACGCCGTCCCGAAGCGGCCGGTGCACTGAGACGCCCTCGCATGTCCGCCCGATCAACCGCTGCGCGATCTCTCCCGCGCAGATCGGCGCGACGCGGCCCTCACGGAAGGCCAGCGCCGCCGGCACGTCCATCGTCGCCCCTTCCTTCAGCTCTGCCATGCGCGCGTTCTGCGTACCCAGATCAATGCCTATGTCCCAACGCATATGCTGCCCTCCGGGATCGTATTGTCGCCGGGATGCACCGGTTCTTTTCCATTATATCACACATCTACCGGCACAAATGGACAATAATTTGACAATCGCGGTGAGAATGTAACGGAGAGGGCGCGACGGGCGGATGGAGAGTTAAGGCGGACCGCGGGCAGGGCGAGGGGGACCGGTGTTCAGCGGAAGGCCCTGCAGGATCTGCTGCCGTGCGGTGGACATGGGAACGATCTGATGTTATGATGGATGAGGGGATCGGAACTGTGGGGGGATCGAAGAAATGAGAAAGCGTGCCATCATCTCCGTCAATGCCGCCGTCCTGCTGTTCGGGCTGGCGGGGTTGTTTGCCAAATGGATCGATCTTCCCGCTCTCGGCATCACGTTCGGACGCGTTTTGTTCTCTTCCGCGGCGCTCGGCATCTATATCAAGGCAGGCAGACAGAGCCTGCGGATCGCGGACCGGAAGGATCGCCTCTCTCTGCTGGGCGGCGGGACGATCCTGGCGCTGCACTGGTGGGCGTTTTTGGGATCCATACAGCGATCCACCGTAGCCGTCGGGACGATCACCTTTGCGTCATTCCCCCTGTTCGTGACATTTCTCGAGCCGCTGCTGCGCCGTCGAAAGCCGGAAAAGCAGGATGTCGCGATCGCCGCCATCATCCTGATCGGCGTTTTGATCACGGCCTCCGGGTCCTCTTTTGAAGGCCGCATGCTTCCCGGCTTTCTGATCGGAATGGTCTCGTCGGCGGCCTATGCGGTCCTGACGGTCATGAACAAGCGCATCTCGGAGCGATACAGCGGCACGGTGACCGCCTTCTACGAGCAGACGACGGCGGCCGTCGTCCTTCTTCCCTTCGCGATCGGGGCGAAGCTTCGGCCTTCGGCCGATGACCTCGCGCTGCTCCTGTTCCTGGGCGTGGTCACGACGGCGCTTGCGCATTCGCTGTTCATCGCCAGCCTGAAAACGCTTCCGGCGCAGCTGGCGGGCGTCTGTGCTTCCCTGGAGACGGTCTACGGGATACTGTTCGCCTTTCTTTTGCTGGGCGAGGCCCCGAGCGTTCGCGAGATCATTGGGGCCGTCGTCGTCGTCGGTGCTGTCGTCATCGCGCAGACGCGAAGGGAGCGATGATCCTGCTGCTCTGACGCCGGAGCGATCGGAGCCGCCGAACAGATCGGCGGATCGGCCTGCATGCGGGACTGCGCGGATCGGCAGACCGCACGGCGGGCACGAGCGACAGCTGAAGGACGGCCTTCTGATGCCGATCGAGATCCGGTCCGCAACCGTATGCGGACATCTTCCTCGCCCCGCCGTTGCCTTGCTGCGGTCAACGATGCGCTGCATCGCCTCTCTCCGCTCCGCACAGGCAAAGCGAAGAATACGCCCCCATAGGTTCGCCTTTGGATCGGGCCCGGCATGAAAACGGATGGGCATGGGAAGCTTCGGGCTTCCCATGCCCATCTCTGTCAGATCGCTAAGGTCGCCGAAGCGGCGTCGCCACGAGGGTAGCGTCATCCGGCGCGATCGCGCTCAGTCGCACAGCAGATGCACGAGCACATCGGTCATGGTGTCCATGTCCTCCACGGCGATGCACTCGAAGCGCCCGTGGAAATTCATGCCGCCGGTGGCGAGGTTCGGGCAGGGCAGGCCCATGTAGGAGAGCCTGGCGCCGTCGGTGCCGCCGCGAACGGGTTCGTGGAAGGGCACCACGCCCGCGGCGCGGTAGGCGTCCTCGGCGCGGGAGATGATGCCCATGTGGCCTTCGATCTTCTCCCGCATGTTGTAGTAGCTGTCTTTCACCGCGGCCGAAACGGTGCCTGCGCCGTACTTGGCATTCAGGTAATCGGCGATGGCCAGGAACCGCTTCTTGCGGTCCTCGAAGCGCACGCGGTCGTGGTCGCGGATGATGTAGTTCAGCTCGGCCCGCTCCTCGATGCCCCGCATATCACACAGGTGATAGAAGCCCTCGTAGCCCTCGGTATGCTCCGGGCGCTCTGCCGGTGGCAGCATGGAGGCGAATTCCATGGCGATCAGGCTGGCGTTGCGCATCCTGTTCTTGGCCGAACCGGGATGCACGCTCAGCCCGTTCACCGTCAGAACGGCTGAGGCGGCGTTGAAATTCTCAAAGGCCACCTCGCCCAGCCTGCCGCCGTCCACGGTATAGGCGAAATCCGCGCCGAAACCGGGCACGTCGAAAAGGTCCGCGCCGCGGCCGATCTCCTCGTCGGGCGTGAAGCCGACGCAGATCCTGCCGTGCCGCAGGCCGGGATCGCCCGATATGCGCTCACAGGCCGTCAGGATCTCGGCGATGCCGGCCTTGTCGTCGGCGCCCAGGATCGTGCGACCGTCGGTGACGATCAGATGCTTGCCCGCTGCCAGCCTGACGTCCGGGAACACGGCGGGATCCAGGATGTCGCCGCTATCGAGCGTCAACGGGCCGCCGTCATAGTTTTCGACGATGCGGGGGCGCATCGGCGTGCAGGGCACGCAGTCCACGACGTCCATGTGGGCGATGAGCCCGATGGCCGGCAGGCCCTCGGCGTTGGCGGGGATGCTGCCGTAGACGTAGCCGTGCCCGTCCATCCGGGCGTCCGACACGCCCAGCTGCGCCATCTCCTCCACCAGCGCCCGCGCCAGCACGAGCTGCTTGTCGGTGCTGGGGCAGTCCGGACTGTGCTCGTCCGATGCCGTGTCGTACTGTACGTATTTCAGAAGTCGCTCATAAGCTCGCATGACTGCCTCCGGATCTCATGTGTGATGTCAGCGCCCCAGCATCGCCGCGCCGATGATGCCCGCGTCATTGGACAGACGCGCCAGCTCGACGCTGCCATAGGGCATGGTCCTGAAGAACACCCAGTTGGGCAGTTCCCTGCGCACGGCGTTCAGCAGGAAATCGCCGGCGTGGGATACGCCGCCGCCCAGCACGAACATCTCGGGGTCATAGGTGTTGATCAGGTTGCGGATACCGAGGCACAGATGGTGGACGTACCAGTTGAACAGCTCTGTGCAGCCGGGGTCGCCTTCCTTCGCCAGGTCGAAGATGTGCTTGGCGGTGATCGCGTCCAAAGCGCCGTCCACGGCGCGCATCAGCGCGCACTCCGGGTCGCGCTCGCACAGCCTGCGGCCTTCGCGGATGAGCGCGGTGGCGCTCGCATAGCGCTCCCAGCAGCCGCGCTTTCCGCAGTTGCAGGGTTCGCCGCCGTCCACCGTGATCGAGTGTCCGATCTCGGAGGCCACGCCGTGGCTGCCCGTGAACACCTTGCCGTCCAGTATGATGCCGCCTCCGATGCCGGTGCCCAGCGTGATGAACACGCTGTTCTTCACGCCTGCGGAGACGCCGGCCACGGATTCCGCGAGGCCTGCGACGGTGGCGTCATTGTCCACGTATACGGGCAGATCGGTGTACTTGCGCATCTCATCCATGATCGGCACATCGTTCCAAAGCAGGTTGGCGCAGCGCGGCACGCGGCCGGTCTGCTGGTCCATGATGCCCGGGATGCCGATGCCGATGCTCTTCACGTCCGCCATGGTATGGCCGCTCATCTCAGTCACCCGGAAAGCCAGCTCGGCCATGTCGCGGATCATCGGGCCGTAGCCGCGATCCACGCCGCTGGGGCAGTCCGCCTTGCAGAGGATATTGCCGTTCTCGTCGACCGCGCCGGCCTTGAACGACAGGCCGCCTACGTCGATGCCGATATAGATCATGTCCATTCATTCCTTTCATATCGAACGATGCTGTGTGGGACTGCGGGGATCGTGCCGCTCCACGGACCGCTAGGTCTCCTCCGTTTCGCGCATCGCGCGCTCCATGTGGCGGCGGGTGAGCTCGTTGGCGGCGTTGTAGCCCATCTGCTTGAGCCGGTAGTTCCTGGCGGCGACCTCCAGCACCACGGCGAGGTTTCGGCCGGGGTGGATGGGCAACAGCAGGTAGGGCAGCTTCACGCCGAGGATGTCGATGTAATTGTCGGTCATGCCCAGGCGGTCATACTCCTTGCCGGCCTGCCACATCTCCAGGTGCACCACCATGTTGATGGTCTTGGACCGCATGATGGCACCCACGCCGTACATCGTGGACACGTCGATGATGCCCACGCCGCGGATCTCCATGAAGTGGCGCACGAGCTCCGGCGATTCGCCCACCAGGCGCCCCTCATCCACGCGGCGGATGTCCACCACGTCGTCCGCCACCAGCTGATGGCCGCGCTTGACGAGCTCCAGCGCCGCCTCGCTTTTGCCGACGCCGCTGTTCCCGGTGATCATGAGGCCGGTGCCGAACACGTTCACCAGTACGCCGTGGCGTGTCTCCCTGGGGGCCAGCGCGTTGCGGAGATAGCCGATCAGGTCCAGCTCGAACTGCGTGGTCTCCTTCTTGGAGGCGTAGATGGGGATGTGATGCGCGGCGGCCAAGACCAGCATATCGTCAAAGCAGGGATAATTGCGGCAGATGATGACGCAGGGCAGCGGGTAGCTGAAGTATTTCGCCAGCCGCTCGCGCCGCACATCCTCGTGCAGCGACGACAGATAGGTCATCTCCACCTTGCCCAGCAGCTGCGGACGTTCGTAGGCGAAGAAGTCCCAGTAACCCGCGAACTGTATGCCGGGGCGGGTGGTATTGCTGACCTCGATGGGCAGTGTCTTGCTGTCCGTGGGCAGCACGCGGATGAGCTCCAGGGATTTGACAAAATCGGCCTCATTGATCATGCGTTCACATCCTTCCTATCTTTCCCTCAGCGAGCCAGGCTTCGATGATCTGCGCCACGCCGTCCTCCAGATTCGACGGCGCCACGATGTCCGCGGCTTCGAGCGCGGCCGGGCATGCGTTGCTGACGGCGACGCCCGTCCCGGCGGCGGCGATCATCGGCACGTCGTTCTGGCCGTCGCCGAAGGCCATCACCTCGTCAGGCGCGATCCCCAGGTGGGCGGCCAGCCGCATGAGCGCCTGACCCTTGTCGACGCCGTCGGGCACGATCTCGATGAAATTCGCCCTGGACTTCAAAAAGGTCGCCTTGCCCGAAAAGGCCGACATGAGCGCCGCCTGCGCGCGGTCTGCGCCCTCGGGCGTGTCGATGATGAGCAGCTTTTGAAGGTCTCGGGGCTGCGCGCGCATCCAGGCCGAGACCGGCATGTGTATGGGGATGGCTTCGACCTGGACGCTTGCCGCGTATCGGCGCGTGTGATCGCAGACCTCGCGGCAGTAATAGCCCCGGCCGGGGTAGGCCTGTATGTAGAGTCCCATGGCTTCGGCCATCTCCACGATGCCCAGTGCGGTCTCGTAGGGGAGCCGGTCGGCAAAGATCGTCTCGCCGGTGCGGTGGTCATAGGCCGCCGCGCCGTTGTACAGCAGCATGGGGGCATTGACGCCGATGCGCTCGGCCAGGGGCACCATGGCCTCCAGCATGCGCCCGCTCGAGAGCGTGATGCCGCAGCCCGCGGCCATCGCGGCGTGCAGGGCGTCGAGTACGCGCGGGTTCAGATCGCTCTGCGCGTTGAGCAGCGTGTCGTCCAGGTCCGTCGCGATCAGGCGAATCATCAAAAACCATCCCTTTGCGTCGGGCCCGGTCCGATCGACGCGCCATGACGCGCCGTCGAAGCCGACCTGACATACAGACTCATGCTATCATTTTAAACCATTTCGGCTGTGGATGCAACCGGCTGGCGCAGCCTGCGCAAAAAAAAGCGCAGCCAACGCGCGAGGCATGCCATGGTTTTTACATTTCCGTGGCATAATAGCTGTCGATTGGGGGGGATGGATATGTCCCGGGCGTGCGATCCGCGACGCCTTGCCGCGTTCATGATCGCCTACTACGCGACCAACTGCATGTACCAGAGCTTCCTGAGCCTGTACTACACGGCCGTTGCGTTCTCGTCAGCGCAGATCGGGATCATCAACGCGTGCGTGGCGCTGGTGAGCATCGCGGCACAGCCGGTCTGGGGCATCGCGGCCGATCGTGCGCGCGACCGCGCCGGCCTGGTGGCACTGCTTGCGGTGCTCGCTGCGGCTTCGATGTTTGCGTTTCGCTGGTCTGCGCGCTTTGTGCCGCTCATGCTGCTCGCGTGTGTGTTTGCAGGCTTCTATACGTCGATCCAACCGATGGGCGACGCCATCATCCTGAAGGCGCTGAACGACGCCGGCAAGCCCTTCGGCCCCATCCGCATGGCGGGCGGGCTGTCCTTTGCCGTCTGCGGGGTGCTGTTCGGCATGCTGCTGAACGCGCCGGGACGCGACAGACAGATCCCGCTTTACATCGCGGGGCTTTGCCTGATCGTGGCGGCGTCGACGACGGCGCTGCCCAGGACTTCCGGCGGGCAGTCGGGCGGCGGCCGATCCATGCGGTTCAGCGCGCTGCTTGAGCAGCGGGAGCTCGTGCGGCTTCTGTGCTTCATGGCGCCCGTCCAGCTCACCATGGGCTACTTTTACACCTTCTTCTCCCCGCATTTCATGACGCTGTCCGGCGCGAACAGCGCGCTGCTGGGCGTCGGCTACTTCATCGCCGCCGTCAGCGAGGTGCCATTCCTATTGAACGCAGACAGATGGTTCGACCGCTTCGGAGCGGGTACGCTGCTCTGCGCATCCGCCGCGTCGCTCGCCCTGCGCTGGGTGCTGGTGGGGCTGGCGGGAAACGTCTGGTGCGCGCTGGCCACACAGATGCTGCACGGCGGAGGCTTCATCGTGATGACGGTATGCATGGCGAAGTATATCAGCCGAACGGTCCCGGAGGAGCTGCAGGCCTCCGGGCAGATGCTGCTGTCCATCGTCACCTTCGGCATCGCGCGCGTCGCAGGGAACCTGGGCGGCGGGCTGCTGGCGGGATGGCTGGGGCGCGGCCGCGTGTTTTTCATCTGCTCTGCCATCTGCCTGCTGACGCTTCTCGTCGGCGGCCGCAGCGTCTCGCGCCTGGGGCGCGGCGATCGAATGGGGTAGGATGACGGGCGCAAAGAGGCCCGCTGAACGGCATCGGCTGTTCGGCGGGCTTTTTGATGTCTTTGAGCGTCCCGGCGAAGACGTCGGATATGCTGACGCTCATGCGGCGAAGCGCGCCCCGGATCCTCAGGCGGCGTTCCCACACCTGGACTGCGGGCGCTACTGTGCACGGGTCTCGCAATAGACGCACCGGTAGACCTTGTTCTTCCGGTCCGACAGGCGGAAGATGTGGTCGATCGACCGCTCGACCGAGGTGATGCAGCGCGGGTTCTTGCAGCGGATGACGTTCTTCAGTGTCTCGGGCATGTCGATGCGCCGCTTTTCCACCAGCTCACCGCCGCGGATGATGTTCACGGTGACGCCGGGGTCCACGAAGCCCAGCACGTCAAAATCGATGGCGATGTCGGAATCGACCTTGATGATATCCTTCTTGCCGCTGGCGTGATGGCTCACGGCATTCTTGATGATGGCCACGGAGGCGTCCAGCTCGCCCAGGTTCAAAAGCTCGTAGATGCGCATGCCCCGGCCCGCGGTGATGTGGTCGATGACGATGCCGTTCTGGATCGCATCAATATTCATGCTCTCTCCTCCATTTCGATGCCCAGCAGCTTGAGGATCAGCGCCATGCGCATGTATTTGCCGTTCAACACCTGCTTGAAGTAGCAGGCGCGGGGATCGGCGTCCACCTCCACGGCGATCTCGTTCACGCGGGGCAGCGGGTGCATGACGCACAGATCGGCCCTGGCGGAACGGAGCTTTGCCATATCCAGGATGTAGCTGTCCTTCAGGCGGAGGTAGTCCTCTTCGTTGAAGAAGCGCTCGCGCTGCACGCGGGTCATGTACAGCACGTCCAGACCGGGTATGGCGTCCTCCAGCGAGGTGGTCTGCTCGTAGGGAATGCCCTTTTCCCGCAGCACGTCCTTCTTGACGTAGCTGGGGAGCTTCAGCTCCTCCGGAGAGATCAGCACGAACCGGTTGTCCGGGTAGCGGGACATGGCGTTGATGAGGCTGTGAACGGTGCGCCCGAATTTCAAGTCGCCGCACAGGCCGATGGTCAGGCCGCTGAAAGCCCCCTTTTCCCGGCGGATGGTCAGAAGGTCCGCCATGGTCTGTGTGGGGTGGCAGTGGCCGCCGTCGCCGGCGTTGATGACCGGGATCGAAGCGTTGTGCGCCGCCACGAGCGCTGCGCCTTCCTTGGGATGGCGCATGGCGATGATGTCCGCGTAACAGCTGACGGTCTTGGCCGTGTCGGCCACGCTCTCGCCCTTGGCAGCGGAGGACGACGCGGCGTCGGTCACGCTCAGGACGTTGCCACCGAGCTCGTACATGGCCGCCTCGAAGCTCAGCCGCGTGCGGGTGGAGGGCTCGAAGAACAGCGTGGCCAGCTTTTTGCCGGCGCAGGCGTGGGCGTACTTCGCGGGATGACCGATGATGTCCTGTGCCGTGGCGATCAGGCCTTCGACCTCATCGACGGTCAGGTCAAGGATGTCGATGATGCTGCGCGCCATCAGCGATCGCCTCCGATCCAGCTCTCGTCGGAGGGATCGTCCCGGAAGGCCATCAGCCTGGCCACGTCACCGGGCGCGATGTAGCCTTCCTCTGCGGCGGCGCGCACCACGGTGTCGAAGTCGGTGAGGGACGTGTTCTCGATGTTCGCCGCGGCGAGCCGATCCAGCCCCTTTTTCATGCCGTAGGTGAAGATGGACACGATGCCCAGCACGCAGGCGCCCGCTCCGCGCAGCACTTCGACCACCTCTAGCACGCTGCCGGCGGTGGAGATCAGGTCCTCCACCACGACGACCTTCTGTCCGGGCTCGAGCCGCCCCTCGATCTGGTTCTGGCGGCCGTGGTCCTTCGCTCCGGAGCGGACGTAGCCCATGGGCAGGTTCAGCAGGTGGGCGACGATGGCGGCGTGCGCGATGCCCGCCGTGGCGGTCCCCATGAGCACCTGGGCGTCCGGGTATTTCTCCTGGATCAGCCGGGCCAGGCCGTTTTCGATGTCGCGCCGCACCATGGGAGAGGTGAGCGTCAGGCGATTGTCGCAGTAGATGGGGGACTTGATGCCGCTGGCCCAGGTGAAGGGTTCTTCCGGGCGCAGGAATACGGCGCGGATGGAGAGAAGATCTTTGGCGATGATGGTCTGCATGGCAAAGCTCCTTTTGAAGTCGTTGTGGATCCGGTGGGACGGCAGGCTTATCCTATGAAATCGTCGACGCACCGCTGATAGGCGGCCACGGGGTCGTCGCTCGCGGTGATGGGCCTGCCCACGACGATGTAATCCGAGCCGACGGCTTTCGCCTGAACGGGGGTCATCACGCGCTTCTGGTCGCCGGCATCGCCGTCCGCGAAGCGCACGCCCGGCGTGACCGTGACAAAAGACGCGCCGCAGGCTGCGTGCACCTTGCCGGCCTCCAGCGGCGAGCACACCACGCCGTCGAGCCCCGCGGCCTTCGCGGTCGACGCGTAGTGCATGACCACCTGGTCGATGGGCCGGTCGATCAGCAGGTCGCGCTCCAGGGCGGCCTGGTCGGTGCTGGTGAGCTGCGTGACGGCGATCAGCAGCGGCCGCGTGCCGTCCGGACGGGTCAGGCCCTCCAGCGCCGCCTGCATCATGGCGGTGGTGCCCGCAGCGTGCAGGTTCGTGATGTCCACGTCGAGGCGCGACAGCACGGCCATGGCCTTTTTCACGGTGTTGGGGATGTCATGGAGCTTGAGATCAAGGAAGATCCGGTGCCCGCGGGCCTTGATCTGTCTGACGATCTCCGGCCCCTCGGCGTAGTACAGCTCCATGCCGATCTTCACGAAGGGCTTGCGGCCCGTGAATCGATCCAGGAATCGCAGGGTCTGTTCAGCTGACGGGAAGTCACAGGCCACGATGACGTCTTTGCCCATTACAATGCACCTCCGATGATATCTGTCAGTTTTGCGATGCCGTACCGGTCCATGACGGACGGCAGATCTTCGATGATCCGTTTGCAGGCGAAGGGATCGATGAGGTTCGCCGCGCCGACCTCCACCGCCGTGGCACCGGCCAGCATCATTTCGATCACATCCTCCGCGGACGATACGCCGCCCATGCCGATGACGGGGATCCGCACGGCCTTTGCCGCCTGGTACACCATGCGCACGGCGACGGGGAACACCGCAGAGCCGGACAGGCCGCCGGTGACGTTGGCGATCACGGGACGGCGGGCCTTTAAGTCGATGCGCATGCCCAGCAGCGTGTTGATGAGGCTCACGCCATCCGCGCCGGCGTCCTCGCAGGCCCTCGCGATGGCCGCGATGTCCGTCACGTTGGGCGACAGCTTCATGATCACGGGTTTTGCGGTCACGGCCTTCACCGCCCGGGTGACCTCGGCGGCCATGACCGGGTCGGTGCCGAAGCTCATACCGCCGCCGTGCACGTTGGGGCAGGAGATGTTGACCTCGAGCCAGCCCACCTGTCCGCAGCCGTCCAGCCGCCGGCAGGTCTCCACATACTCGTCGATGGAGAAGCCGGATACGTTGGCCATCACCGGCTTGTGAAAGATCGTCGCGAGGTTCGGAAGCTCCTCAGAGATCACCCTGTCCACGCCGGGATTCTGAAGACCCACCGCGTTCAGCATGCCCGAGGGGGCCTCCGCGATGCGCGGCAGCGGATTGCCGAGGCGCGGGTGAAGCGTCGTGCCCTTGAAGGAAAAGGTGCCCAGGCAATCGATGTCGTAGAGCTCGGCGAACTCGCGGCCGTAGCCGAACGTGCCCGAGGCCGGGATCACCGGGTTGTCGAGCGCGATGCCCAGGAGGTCTACCCTTGTGCGTTCCACAGCAGTTCCTCCTTTCGCATGACAGGTCCGTCCTTGCAGATGCGCTTGTAGCCGGTCAGCGTCTCGCAGGTGCAGCCCATGCAGGCCCCGAAGCCGCAGCCCATGCGCGCCTCGAAGCTCAGCTGCCCCGGGCAGGGGACCGCCGTGAACACGGCCTTCAGCATCGGCTCCGGCCCGCAGGCAAAATAGTGGGTGGGGCGCTCCGGCAGGATGTCGGTGACGAAGCCCTTCGCACCGAGGCTCCCATCGGCGGTGGACACCCGGACGTCGCAGCCCAGCGCGCGGAACGCGTCGATGTAAAACGCGTCTTCCGCCGTGTTGAAGCCCAGGCATACGGTGACAGTCCTGCCCGCCGGGATCAGCCGCCTGGCCAGCAGGTACAGGGGTGGCACGCCCACGCCGCCGCCGATCAGCAGCGGCCGGTCCCCGGCGCAGGAGAGATCGTAGCCGTTGCCCAGACCGGACAGCGCGTCGAGCGCTTCGCCCGGGGCCATGCGGGAGAGCTGCGCCGTGCCCTTTCCGACCACCTTGTAAACGATCGTCAGGCGGTCGCCGTCCACGTCGCACACCGAGATCGGGCGCCGCAGGAAAAGACCGTCCAGCCTGAGATCGATGAACTGTCCCGGTGCGGTGATGGGGGAGGTGTCGCCGAGTAGCACCATGCGGTGGATGCCGGCAGCCAGCTTCTCATTCGAAGCGATCGTGTAATTGACAGGCTTCATCGCGTCTCCTCTCTGCGCCGCGCGCAGACGCGCGGCGGGGAACGTCGTTTATCCGGACAGACGCGGCGGTGCGCCGTTCGTGTGTCCGTCCGTGTTTTATGTCCGGTCGACGGGGCGATCCTGAAGCAGGTGCCGGGCCATGCTGTCGATCAGCGCCTCCGAGCCTTCGCGGATGTCGCTCAGGAACGCGATCACGAGCCCGGACCGGGGCAGGACATAGCAGCGCTGCTTCCACTTGCCGTTGATGCTGAAGCCGTCCCGCCATCGCCGGAACAGGTAGCCGTAACCGTCGTGGCCGTCGTCCTGGAGCGCGGAGGTGGCCTTTCGCACATAGGCCTCCGAGACGATGCGCACGCCGTCGAAGGTCCCGCCGCTGCACAGCATGCGTCCGATCCGGCTCAGGTCGTTGACGGACAGCTTCATGCCGGATGCGCCGTAGAACCAGCCCTCCGGGCAGCGGGCGCAGACCGCGCCGGCGATCCCGAGCGGCTCCAGCACCCGCCGCCGGATGAACGCCCACGCGTCCTCCCCGACGGCCTGTTGAAGCGCGATGCCGGTGAGACACGCGGGGATGTTGCCGTAGGCGAAGCGCTGCGCCTCCGGGCGGATGTCCGGACAGTTCAGCGCGAAGCGCAGGTAGTTTTCGCCCTCCGGGCGAAAGGGGAAGCCCGGGACGGACATCGTCATCAGCCGGTGCAGCGTGATCCGCCGAAAGGCGTCCCGCTGCTGCGGGGACAGCCCGTCCAGCGCGGCCGCGGGCATGTAGTCCAGCACACAGCGCTCAAGGTCGATCATCCCCATGTCCTGCGCGATCCCCACGGCGACAGACAAAACGCTCTTCGTGGCAGAATAGATGTCGTATTTCGTGTCCAGTGTATCTCCCCAGCTGTGGCGCAGCCGGTCGTCCGAGTACACCTCGACGCCGTGTACGCGCCAGCGGGCCGACTCGATGTCGCGAATGAAGGCTTCAAAGTCCAAACGTCGTCCCTCCATGGAGGCTGCAGCCGCCCGCGGCGCACCGCGCTCGATCCCCGGGCCGCACCGTCACGTTCCAGCGCGGTGCGTCAAGCGTCGATCGTCGATATGGTCAGCGTGGTCTCCTCCAGCACGTCCAGCAGCACGCGCACGGTGTCCAGTGAGGTGAATATGGTGACGTTGTTTTCGGTGGCGCACTGCCGGATCTTTACGCCGTCGGTGAGCGCGCTGTCGGAGTTGATGTTGCGCGTGTTGATGACGTAGGCGATGTGTCCCTGCCGCATGGATTCCACGATCTCGTCGCTGTTGTCTTCGCCGATCTTTTTGAGCACGTGGGTGCGTATCCCGCGCTCCTTGAGATAGGCAGCGGTGCCGGAGGTGGCTTCGATGTTGAAGCCCAGATTGTAGAACCGGCGGATCAGCGGTTCGGCCTCGGCCTTGTCTCCGCGAGCGATGGTGGCGAAGACCGTGCCGTAATTCTGCAGGTGCATGCCCGCGGCCTGAAGCGCCTTGTACAGCGCGCGATTGAGCTTGTCGTCGTAGCCGATGGCCTCGCCGGTGGACTTCATCTCCGGCGACAGATAAGCGTCCAAACCCTTGATCTTGTTGAAGGAGAATACGGGCACCTTCACGTAGTGGCGCTTTTTCTCGTCGGGATACAGGTCGAATATGCCCTGTTCCTTGAGGCTCTTGCCAAGTATGACCTCGGTGGCGATGTCCGCGAGCGACCAGCCGGTGGCCTTGGACAGGAAGGGCACGGTGCGGGAAGAGCGGGGGTTCACCTCGATGATGTACACGTTCTCATCGCGGTCCACGATGAACTGGATGTTGTGGTCGACCAGCACGGGTTTGTCGGCGTCGATCTCTACGGCCTCCCGCAGATAGCGGCGCAGCTGCTCTTCATTGCCCACGATCTGCTTGGCGCGCCCGCCCAGCACGAAGCTGGGGCGCACGAG
>JAFRMB010000018.1 GCA_017430945.1 Clostridia bacterium
GCCGCGGCGCGCCGCCGCCGGCGCCCCGGCCCCCCCGCGACGGCGTCCCGACAGGAGGTATCATGATCCCGGGAATCGTCTTCAGCGATGTCGACGGCACGCTTCTGGACAGCCGTCACAGGGTCCTGCCGGGAACGGTCTATGCGATCGGCGCACTCAGGGCCAGGGGCATCCCGTTCGTGATCGTTTCGGCCAGAGGCCCTTCGCAGCTCCGGCCGATACTGCGGGAATACCGCTTTTCCTGCCCGATGATCTGCTACAGCGGTGCCCTGATCCTGGACCGGGACGAAAAGGTCCTGTTTTCGGATGGATTCAGCCGTCAGACCGCTCTTGAGATCGTCCGTTTCATCGAAGGCGGCGGCCTTGACTGCACGTGGAACGTGTATGCCATGGACACGTGGATCGTCAAAGACCGCTCGGATGCCCGGGTCCGGCGCGAGGAGCGCATCGTGGGGACGCCGGCATCCGAGGGCAGCGCTTATGATCTGCCCTGCGACGCGAAAGTCGGAAAGATCCTGTGCATGTGCGAGCCGGACGGAACGCTCGGGGTCGAGCAGGCATTGAAAAGCGCCTTCCCCGGGATGTCCATCGCCCGATCCTCCGACATCCTCGTCGAGATCATGAAGGGCGGCGTCACAAAGCGCACGGGGATAGAGGCGCTCTGCGGCCTGTGGGGCATCCCCATGGAGCGCACCCTCGCCTTCGGCGATCACTACAACGACGTCGAGATGCTGGACGCGGCAGGGATGCCCGTGCTCATGGGAAATGCGCCGAAGGCGCTGAGGGACAGGTATGCCCGTGTTACGGCCGGGAACGACGACGAGGGCATCTACCGGGCTTTGGCGGATATGGGCGTCATCCCCAGGCAGTCATGACGGGCCGCGCGGGCGGAGCGCGGGCCACTGCGCGCGCTTGACAAACGCCGCCGCTTCGTCAATAATAGAGACGTGGCTCGGCTGATCCACGCGCCGGATGCCGGCGCAGGCCGGCCGGGCGGGAACGAACGCATTCGGGAGGCATCGACGATGGAGACGATCGACAGAGCGCCGGACGAGCTGCGCCTCGTGCGCATCGCCCCGGATTACACCGAGATGGCCGCAGGCTCGGTCCTGATATCCTGCGGCCGCACGCGCGTCATCTGCACGGCGTCCGTGCAGGAGGGCGTGCCCGGGTTTTTGAAGGGCAAGGGCCGGGGCTGGCTCACGGCTGAATACGCCATGCTGCCGGGATCGACCCCCCAGCGCAAGGCGCGCGACGGCGTGAAGAAGGACGGCCGCGGCGTGGAGATCCAGCGCCTGATCGGGCGCTCCCTGCGGGCCGCCTGCGACCTCTGCCGGCTGGGCGAGCGCACGATCTACATCGACTGCGACGTGATCCAGGCCGATGGCGGCACCCGCACGGCTTCCATCACCGGCGCGTTCGTGGCGCTGTGCATCGCCGTGGACAGGTTGCTGCAGGAGGGCGTCCTCGTGGATTCGCCGATCATCCGCCAGGTCGCGGCAGTGTCGGTGGGTGTGGTGGACGACACCTGTACGCTCGACCTGGAATACGCTCAGGACAGCCGCGCACAGGTGGACATGAACATCGTGATGACCCGCGGCGCCGACGGCAGCCTCGGCTACGTCGAAGTGCAGGGCACGGGCGAAGGACGCGCCTATACCCGTACCGAGCTGGATCGGCTGCTCGCGCTCGGCGAGAAGGGCTGCCTCGAACTCATGTCGGCGCAGCGCAGCGCGCTGGGACAGCGCGCAGAGGTCATCTGCCGGAAGCCCAGGCTGATCCTCGCCAGCAACAACTTCGGCAAGCTGCGCGAGCTTCGGCAGCTGCTGGGCGAGCGCTTCGACGTGTGCTCCATGCGGGAGATGGGCATCGAGCTGGATGTGGAGGAGACGGGCGATACCTTTGAGGAAAACGCGCTCATCAAGGCCCACGCCCTGATGGAGAAGTGCCGCTGCGCCACGCTGGCGGACGACTCCGGCCTCTGTGTGGAACAGCTGGACGGCCGGCCGGGCGTGCGCTCCGCGCGCTACTGCGGCGTACATGGTGACGATGAGGCGAACAACCAACTGCTGCTCAAAGAGCTGGCCGACAAACCCGTGCCGCACAGGGCGCACTACGGCGCCGCGGTGGCGCTGTGCCGGCCCGGCCGCGATGACATCGTGGTCTACGGCCGCTGCGACGGCCAGATCATCGGCGAATACAGGGGCGAGGGCGGCTTCGGCTACGATCCGCTGTTCCTCTCGGACGATCTGGGCGTCACGTTCGCCGAGGCCAGTGCCGAGGCGAAGAACGGCGTCTCCCACCGCGCCCGCGCCATTCGAAAGGTGCTCGATGCGCTGGAGGCCGAGCATGGTTAAGCTGGGGATCGTCTCAGACAGCCACGATACGTCCTTCCCCCTGGAGCGCTTCCTTGCGATCGCCTCCCGGGAAAAGTACGACGCCGTGTTCCACCTGGGCGACGGCCGCGGCGACGTGCGCTGGCTCGAGCGCCGGCTCAGTATGCCTTTTTTCGCCGTGGCCGGCAACTGCGATTTCTATTCCAAGGCATCGAGGGAGATCGTATGCACCTTTGATGGCCATCGCATCCTGGCGGTGCACGGCCATCTGCTGGACGTGAAGTGGGGGCTGGACCGACTGTCCTACTACGCCGGATCGCTCGGCGCGGATATCGCGCTGTACGGCCACACGCACGTGCCCGCGGTGGAATACGTGGGCGGCGTGCTGACCGTCAATCCCGGCGCGCTCATGCGCAGTTGCTATGCCGAACTCACGCTGGACGGCGGGCGCGTCATCCCCGTACTGAAGACCATTTGAGGAGGGAACGATATGATCCGTCACATCGTCATGTTCAGGATCAAGGATGAATTCAAGGCCGAGATCCCGAAGCTGGTGGAGAACTTCTACGGCATGAAGGGCCGCATCGAGGGCATGCTCGAGCTGGAGGCCGGCGCGGACATCCTGCACAGTGAGCGCAGCTATGACCTGGCGCTCGTCACGCTGTTCGACAGCCGCGAATCCTTCGACGCCTACCAGACCCATCCGGTGCACATGCCGGTGAAAAAGCGCATGCACGAGGTCCGCTCGGGCTCCGTGGCCTGCGACTTTGAGGTTTGACGCCGCCCGGCGCCGCATTTCGCCGCATATCAATGTAAAAATTCCCCGAACCCATTGATGCGGGCGCGCCGATGTGCTATAATCATTTTTGTCTGATTCGTTGGATGCCGGCCCCGCCGGAGAGCCGACAGTCCAATTCGAGCGAGGTGAATACCAATGAAGGAAAAGATCCATCCGAATTACGGCAAGGCGGTCGTTCGCTGCGTTTGCGGCGAGACCTTTGAAACCGGTTCCGTGAAGAAGGAGATGCGCGTGGATATCTGCTCCAAGTGCCATCCCTTCTACACCGGCAAGCAGAAGCTGGTCGACACCGGCGGACGCGTGGACCGCTTCAAGAAGCGCTACGGCATGTAGTCAGCATAAAGCATCGGCGAGGATCTCTTCGTCGATGCTTTTGCCGTAAAATGCGCTACCCACTTCAGACCGGCGGTCAGCGCGCCGGCCGTTTTTTTGCCCCGCCGCCACGGCCCCATCGGTCGTCCTTCGCGCGTATCAGGCGCTGCGCGGCGCCCCACGACATCATTTCTCGAAAGCAGGAGCGAGCATATGGCCAGAAGAAGATATGAGCAGATCAGTGCCTCGCCGGTGGCCGAGGGCGTTCGCTTCAGGATCGGCACGGTCACGGCCTTCGCTGTGCGCCGGGAAAACAAGGATGTGGCGCTCCGCATCCGCAGGGAACGACGGCCCATGCGCAGCATGCTGTCGCGCATGCCGTTCGTGCGTGGGATCCATCGGCTGATCACCTCTGTGGGCGACCTCATCGACGGCATCGGCGAATCCGCCGAGCTCCAGCCGCAGCGCATCGCGCGCGGCTCCGCGCTCACGCAGGGCATCGCCCGGCTGTTCAGGGCCCGCCCGGAGGGGCTGGTCGCGCTGGGCACGGCCTTCATGATCCCGTTTTTGCTGCTGGGCCTCATCTATGTGCTGCCGCTGGCCGTGGAGACCTTCATACTGCCCAACCTGGAGCTCACCCGTCCCCAGGTCAACGCCGTCATCTGCGCCGTCCGCACGTTTGGCGCGCTGCTGGCGGTCGGCCTGTCGGCTCGGCTTAGGCTGATGGATCGGCTGTGCATGTACCGGGGCGCCATCAACAAGGTCATGAACGCTTACGAGTCCAAGCCGCATCAGGTCACCCAGGATACCGCCGCCAAGGCCTCGCGCGTCTACCGGAAGAGCGACGCGGCCTTCCTCACCGTGGTGCTGCTGGTGTCCATCGTGGCCTTCGCGCTGATCCGCACCTTCACGCTGCCGGTGCAGATCCTGGTGCGCGTGCTGGTGGTGTTCGTCGTGGCCGCGGTGGTCAATGAGCCCATCCGCGCGCTGGAAAACACGCGCGCGCGCAACCCGCTCCGGGTGCTGCTGATCCCCTACCTGTGGCTCGAGCGCATGTTCGTCATCGAGCCGCACAGTCAAATGATCGAAGTCGCCGTCTACGCCTTCAACGCCGCGCGCGAGAACGACGACTGATCCCATCGCGATCCCCCACACAGAGAGAAACCGTGTTATGAATATCAACGACTGGCTGCGCCACGCGACGTCTGTGCTGTCAGAGACCGGGTGTCCCGATCCCGCCATCGACGCGCGCTGGATGGCCGAAGCTGTGCTGCACATGTCGCGCACGGATCTGAAATTCGAGGGCGACCGCGAGGTCGGCCCCATCGCCCACGCCCGTCTGGACGCCATGCTGCGCCGGAGGGCTGCGGGCGAACCGGTGCAGTACATACTCGAGCGCGCGGACTTCATGGGTCTCACGTTCCATGTGGACAGCCGGGTGCTGATCCCCCGGCAGGATACGGAGACGCTGGTCGAGCACGCGCTGATCGCCGTCTCCGCGCTGCGCGATCCGAAGGTGCTGGACCTGTGCACCGGCTCGGGCTGCATCGGGCTGAGCCTCAAGAACCTCGTGCCGCGCGCGCAGGTCACACTCACCGATATCAGCGCCGACGCGCTGGAGGTCGCCCGCCGGAACGCTGCGCTGCTCGGCGCAGAGGTCACCTTCCGCCACGGCGACCTGTACGCCGCGGTCCGGTCCGAGCGGTTCGACGTGATCGTCGCCAATCCGCCCTACATCCCCCGTGGCGAACTGGCCGGGCTCCAGCGCGAGGTCCGGCATGAACCGATGCTGGCGCTCGACGGCGGTGCGGACGGACTGGACATCTACCGCCGCATCGCCGAGGGTGCGCCGGAACACCTTTTGCCCGGCGGATCGGTCTGCCTGGAGGTGGGCGTCGGCGAGGCGCAGGCCGTGCGCGCGCTGCTGGCCGATCACATCGACTGCGCGGACACCGGCATCATCAGGGATCTGAACGGCATCGACCGCGTCGTCTGGGCTCGGCGGGCCGCCGCCTGACCCACCCGCGCACCACCCTGACAAACAGAGGAGTTCATATGCAGGGCAATCCAAGTTACGACGAACAGGCGCGCATCGCGCGCCAGCTGGAGGCCGTGGAAGGCCGATTCGAGGAGCTGTCCATCCGCATCACGCTGCCCGAGGTCATCTCGGACACGGCGCTGTTCCAGAAGCTGATGCGTGAACACAGCGATCTGTCTGAACTCAACGACATCGCCGTGGCCTATCGCAAGCTGCTGGACGACATCGACGGCGCCCGCGAGATGCTGGACGATCCGGACATGGCCGAGCTCGCACGGGAAGAGCTTCCGGCGCTGGAAGCGGAATTGCAGGCGCAGACGCAGAGGGCGCGCATCGCCCTTCTGCCCCGCGATCCGGACGATCACCGCAACGCCGTTCTGGAGGTGCGCGCCGGCGCGGGCGGCGATGAAGCCGGGCTGTTCGCGGCCCAGCTTCTGCGCATGTACATCCACTACGCGGACAGCCAGGGCTGGCGGACGGAGCTCATCGAGGACGGGTCCACCGAGCTGGGCGGCGTCAAGGAGAGCGTCATACTGATCTCCGGCAAAAACGTCTTCCAGAAGCTGAAATACGAATCCGGCGTACACCGGGTCCAGCGCGTCCCGGTCACGGAATCGTCCGGGCGCATCCACACCTCCACGGCCACGGTGGCCGTGCTGCCCGAGGCAGAGGATGTCGAGGTGGAGATCAACCCGGGCGACCTGCGCATCGATACCTACCGCGCCTCCGGCGCCGGCGGGCAGCACGTCAACCGCACCGACTCCGCCGTGCGCATCACCCACATCCCCACGGGGCTCGTGGTCATCAGCCAGGATCAGCGCAGCCAGATCCAGAACCGCGAAAAGGCCATGCGGGTGCTGAAGTCGCGCCTCTATGACCTGCAGCGCGAACAGCAGGTCGGTGAATACGCCGACCGCCGCCGCGTCCAGGTGGGCACCGGCGACCGCTCGGAGCGCATCCGCACCTACAACTTCCCTCAGGGCCGGGTGACCGATCACCGCATCGGGCTGACGCTCTACAAGATCGACGAGATCATCGAGGGCCATCTGGACGAGATCATCGACGCGCTGACGCTGGCGGAGCAGACGGCGCTGCTCAACGAGAATGGATGAGGAAATGAGTAAGCAATCTTCGAAGAAAACCACGGATCCCGGGTTCGTCAATACGAATAATCAGAAAAATGTCGGAAAAACAAGTATTCCCGGAACGGATCACAACCAGTTTCTTTATGAAATGGAATGCTTGAGCTGTGGCAGGAGATACTACGCAAACGGTTCTGATATATGGGATCGAAAGTGTCCTGCGTGCCAGGGTGGAAAGGATAGTGTCCCCATGTATTCCGTGAGACGCGCTGAACCACGCGACATACCTGCCATCATGGACCTGCTCGTACAGGTCGATATGGTCCACCACAACGGACGGCCCGACCTGTTCAAGGGACCGGCCACCAAGTACTCCTCCGGCGAGCTGGCCGGGATCATCGCCGACGACGATACCCCTGTGTTCGTATGTACCGACGACGGCGGCCGCGTGCTCGGCCACGGCTTCTGCATCCGTCAGCATTCGGGCGGACAGCTGATGGTCGAGCATGACACGCTGTATATCGACGATATATGCGTGGACGAGGCCGCCCGCGGACAGCACGTCGGACAGGCCCTGTATGCGCACATCCTGGAATACGCCCGGGCACTGGGCTGCTACAACGTCACACTGAACGTGTGGTCCTGCAATCCGGGTGCGATGCGTTTCTATGAAAAGATGGGCCTCACGCCCTACCGCGTGAGCATGGAGAAGATACTGTGATGACGATCTCAGAGATCATGAGACGAATGATCGCCCTGCCGGACAACACCGTGCACGACGTCGAGCATCTGCTGAAGGTGTGGGGCTATGCCCGCACCATCGGCGAACTGGAGGGCCTCGACGCCCGCGCCCTTCGCGTGCTGGAGATCGCGGCCATCGTACACGACATTGCCTGTCCTTCGCTGCGCGAGCGCTTTGGCAGTGCCAACGGCAAGCGGCAGGAGGAAGAGGGGCCTGCGATGGCCGCTGCATTCCTCGGGGATCTGGGCCTGCCCAGGGATGAGATCGACCGCGTCTGTTTCCTGGTGGGACACCACCACACCTTCGATCACATCGACGGGCCGGACTGGCAGATCCTGCTGGAGGCGGATTATCTGGTCAACGCCGCCGAGAGCGCCTATTCAGAGGCGAACATCCGCAGCTTTGCCCGGACGATCTGCAGGACCCGGGCCGGTCGGGCGCTGTTTTCCGCCATCTATCACGTGTAAGGAGTCCTTCGCTTGCGCACTGAAATGCTGTCCGTCACCCCCGAAGCCCTCGCCCGCGCGGGGGCGTTGATACGCGCGGGCGAGCTCGTCGCCTTCCCCACCGAGACCGTATACGGTCTTGGCGCGAACGCGCTCGACGCTGTCGCTGTGCGGCGTATTTTTGAGGCGAAGGGCCGCCCGGGCGACAACCCGCTGATCGCGCACATCAGCGGCGTCAAACAGATCGATCCGCTCATCTCCCGCGCCCCGTCGCCCATGGCCCGCGCGCTGATGGACGCATGCTGGCCCGGGCCGATGACGCTGATCTTCCCGAAGTCCGACGCCGTGCCGATGGCGGTGACGGCCGGGCTCGACACCGTGGCGATCCGCTTTCCCGCCCATCCGGCCGCGCAGGCGCTGATCGATGCCGCGGGCTGCCCCATCGCCGCTCCCAGTGCCAACCGGTCCGGGCGCCCCAGCCCCACCACCGCGGCGCATGTCCTGGAGGACATGGACGGCCGCATCCCGCTGATCCTAGACGGTGGTCCCTGTGCCGTGGGCCTTGAATCCACGGTGATCGACGTGACCGGCGATAAGCCGCGCATACTCCGCCCCGGAGGGATAACGCCCGAGCGCATCGAGCACATTTGCGGCTGCGTCGCCGTGGACGAGGCGGTCATGCGGCCGCTCAGGGACGGCGAGCAGCCGCGCTCTCCGGGCATGAAGTACCGACACTACGCGCCGAAGGGCTGTCTCACCATCGTGCAGGGCGGCGAGACGGCGGTGATCAGGCGCATCAGGACGCTGTACGACGCCGCGCTTTGCGAAGGCAGGCGCCCCCTCATACTGGCCCTGGAGGATCACGTTCCCGCCTACGGCGATCGTCGCACGCTGTCCCTCGGCGCCGATGCCGACGGGATGGCCCACGCGCTGTTCGGCGCGCTGCGCGACGCGGACGACCTCGGCGCAGATGCGCTGTTCTCAGAATCCGTCCCGGCAGACGGCGTCGGCCTTGCGGTCATGAACCGCCTGGGCCGTGCGGCGGCGTTCCACATCGTAGACGCGGATGCGTGACGCCCCCCGGTCCGGCCGATCAGGCCTGCATTTCCCGAGTCTTTCCACCTTCCCCGTTGAAAATTAACCGTATCCCACTATCAGCATTTTAATGCAGTTGGTATAATTTCAAAAATGTCTTGAGGAGGGTGAGGATATTGGCGATCATTCGTGAAGGACTGACTTTTGACGATGTGCTGCTCGTACCCCAGAAGAGCTCTGTGCTGCCCCGCGAGGTCGACCTGACCGTTCAGCTGACCCCGAAGATCAAGTTGAATATCCCGATGCTCAGTGCTGCAATGGACACCGTGACCGACTACAACATGGCGATCGCGATGGCGCGCGAAGGCGGCCTGGGCATCATTCATAAGAACATGTCCATCGAAGAGCAGGCCAGCCAGGTGGACAAGGTCAAGCGCTCCGAAAACGGCGTCATCATCGACCCCTTCTTCCTCTCCCCCGACAACACCGTCGCAGACGCCCAGGCGCTCATGGGCAAGTTCCGCATCTCCGGCGTCCCGATCACCGAGAACGGCCGGCTGGTGGGCATCCTCACCAACCGCGACCTGCGCTTCGAAACCAACTTCGATCAGCCCATCCGAAACGTGATGACGCACGAGAACCTGATCACCGCACCGGTGGGCACGACGCTTGAGGACGCCAAGGCCATCCTGGCCAGGCACCGCATCGAAAAGCTTCCCATCGTGGACGACGCCTACATGCTGCGCGGTCTCATCACCATCAAGGACATCCAGAAGAGCCAGAAGTATCCCAATTCCGCCCGCGACAACCGGGGTCGCCTCCTCTGCGGCGCCGCTGTGGGCGTGACGAGCGACACCATGGAGCGCGTGGCCGCGTTGGTCCAGTCCAATGTCGACGTCATCGGCCTGGACACCGCCCACGGCCATTCCATGGGCGTCCTGAAGATGGTCGAGAAGATCCGCGAGACATATCCGGACATCGAGATCATCGCCGGCAACGTCGCCACCGCCCCCGCCACCGAAGACCTCATCAAGGCCGGCGCGGACGTCGTGAAGGTCGGCATCGGGCCCGGTTCCATCTGCACCACCCGCGTGGTCGCCGGCATCGGCGTGCCGCAGATCACCGCCATCATGGACTGCGCCGAGGTGGCCGAGAAGTTCGGCAAGACCATCATCGCCGACGGCGGCATCAAGTCCTCCGGCGACATCCCGAAGGCCATCGCAGCGGGCGCGACCGCGGTCATGATGGGCAGCCTCTTCGCCGGCACCGAGGAGTCTCCCGGCGCCACCGAGATCTATCAGGGGCGCTCCTACAAGGTCTATCGCGGCATGGGCTCCCTGGCGGCCATGGCCGAGGGCAGCAAGGACCGCTACTTCCAGGAAGGGCAAAAGAAGCTGGTGCCCGAGGGCGTCCAGGGCCGCGTGCCCTACAAAGGACCCCTTGCCGACACCGTGTTCCAGCTCATCGGCGGCCTGCGCTCCTCCATGGGCTACTGCGGCACCGAGAACATCCAGGCGCTGCGCGAGCGCGGCGAATTCATCCGCATCACCTCTGCAGGCCTGGTCGAGAGCCATCCTCACGACATCAACATCACCAAGGAAGCCCCCAATTACTCGCTCCACATCTGATCGCAGTTGGCGTATTTGTCCTTACTGCCCGCGCTTTTGCATCGAAGCGCGGGCAGTTTTATGTCTAAATAATGACACATAATAAATTACTTGACATATTTCTGTCATTATTATATAATATATTCGTATTATTCTGAAAAGGCTCATCCGTTTCGGAGGTGTCGTTATGTTTCGTCATGACAGGATCATGTCCATACTGCTTGCCCTGCTGTTGGCAATCAGCCCCTGCTCTGCGCTGGGCGAATCCACACAGGCCGACTGGGTCGCAGAGGCCGAGGTCGGATCGGACGATGCGGAGGAGGCGCTCGTCGCCGCTCCTCAGGAGCTGCCGATCGACGAACTGCCGCTCGTCGAGCTCGGATCCGACGCATCGGATGCCGACGCGCCCGTGATCGATCCCGCCGGATCGGACCCGGAGGACGGGCCTTCAGACGTTCCCGTCGACGAAGCTCCGACCGATGTGCCCGCCGGCAGCGGCGCGGATGAAGCGCCTGGCGAAGGTGCTGCGTCTGACGACGGCGATGCGCCGGAGGACATCCCGCCGACAGGCGACGCGCCGGAGGCCACCGGCAGCGACGGCGAGAACGCCGATCCGGATGGACCAGCCGCCGTAGAGGATCCCGAGGACACCGATCCGAGTGGGAACACCCAGGACGACACCGATCCGGACGGTCCGGCGGACGGCAGCGCGAACACATCCGAAGAGGATGTGGGACCCGTCGCTTCCGAAGGCGGATCTGATCCCGATGTGTCCTGTGGCGGGGCCGATCCTGACGCACCACTGGGCGAGACCGATCCCGGCGCATCCGAAGGCGGATCCGATCCCGATCTGACCGAGCCCTCGGACGAGACCGATCCTGAAGGCAGCCCAGACGGCCTGGTCGACGACGGGACCGATGAGACGGACGCCGCTTCGGAAGCGGAAGGCGCCTCGCCGCTCACGCTGTCGCTCGCTCCCGAAGCCTCTGCTCTGGTCGCCGGCTCGACTTATCCCCTGTCCCAGCTCGTCGTGGTCCTCCCCGCCGAAGCGGATATCGACTGGGCGTCGGCGATCGTGCATACAGAGGATCCGTCGATAGCCGTCCCGAACGACACGGGCGATCTGCTGGCGCTCGCCGAAGGCGATACGGCGATCGACATCGCGCTTGCGGACGGCGCGTCCCTCCAAGGTACCGTGACCGTCATCGATCCCGGGACCGCCGATCTCCTCGCGGACATGGCGCAGCTTGCTGCGCAGCTCGCGGCCTCACCGGCCCAGGGCATCCCGATCGACTGCACCGAGGTGAGAGCCGGCTTGAGCGGCATCCAGGGAAATGCCTATGCGTGGACCGGCCAGCCCATCTGCCCGAGCTTCACACTGAGCTATAACGGCACGGCAATGGTGAAAAACCGCGACTACTGCTTGCAGTACCGCAACAATACCGAGCCCGGTACAGCCGCCATGCTGGTCATGGGCCTGGGCGAATACACCGGCAGCATCACCGTGACCTACAGGATCCAGGCTAAGCCCGACATATTCCTCAAACCCGAGGCCCTCATACTCGGCGTCGGCGAGCGATGGCAGCTGGCCTACGCCGACAACGGCGCGCGCTTCGTGAGCAGCAACCGAAAGGTGGCGACCGTCAGTTCGACCGGCCTTATCAAGGCCGTCAAGAAGGGGCGCGCCACGATCTCGATGCTCACCGGCTCCGGCACATCGCTGAGCTGTTCGGTCACGGTCAAGCCCAAGGCCAAGCGCATCGCCCTCTCTGCGAAGAAGCTCACCCTCGGCATCGGACAGGCCAAAGCTCTCAATGTGAAGCTGAAGCCGTCTGGCTGCCGCGCCGGGGTCACCTGGTCGACCAGCGACGCCGACGTCGCCATCGTGTCCGACGGCGTCATCATCCCCGTAAGACCCGGCAAGGCCACCGTCACAGCCCGGACCTACAGCGGCAAGAAGGCCAAGTGCGTGGTCACCGTGAAGGCCGCGCCCACTTCCGTGACACTGAGCAAGGCAGCTGCGGACCTCCCCGTGGGCGGCAGGCTGACGCTGAAGGCGTCGGTCAGCCCCGCCGGTTCGATGCTGGCCGGCAGCTTCTCCTCGAGCGACACTGCCATCGCCACCGTCAACAGCAGCGGCAAGGTCGTCGGTAAAAAGACCGGCCAGGCGGTCATCCGCTACCGCACCTACAACGGCGCGACCGCCGAATGCGCCGTGAAGGTCTGGAAGGTTCCCCGTGCCGTCTCGCTGGATCGCAAGACCGCGACCATGGCCGTGGGTCAGGTACTCAAGCTCAACGCCGTCGTCGCCGACGCCGATGCCTATCCCGTCGTCAAATGGGCCAGCAGCAAGAAAAAGCTGGCCACAGTGGACGGCAGCGGCAATGTGACCGCGAAGAAGACCGGCAAAGTAAAGATCCGCGTGAAGACCTGCAACGGAAAGACCGCGACCTGCACCATCAGGATCTACGCCAGGCCGACCCGCATCACCGTCAAGGCAGCCCAGACCACCCTGTATGTCGGCGAGTACACGAAGGCCGCCGCCGCACTCAACAAGGGCAGCTACTCGGTCATCGAATGGTACTCGGAAGGCAGCGCCGTGACCGTCGACCAGTCCGGCCGCATCGACGCCGTGGCGCCGGGCACCTCTGTCGTATATGCCCGGGCGGCATCTGCGCCGGGCGTGATCGGCAAGGTGACCATCACCGTCAGGAGCATCCCCAATGTGAAGGGCGCGATCATCGACATATCGAAGTGGCAGGGCAGCATCGACTTCAAAAAACTCAAGCCTTCGGTCGCCTTCGTGATCGCCCGCGCTTCCTGCAATCTCACGCAGGATACCAAGTTCGAGACCTACGCCGCAGCGATGAACGCCCAGGGGATCCCGTTCGGCGTCTACTGCTATTCCAAGGCGTCCACCGCAGCGCAGGCAAAGGCAGAGGCAAAGAAGCTCTACGAGATCGCGAGCAGGTACAACCCGCGCTTCTACGTCATGGACGCTGAGGAGGCCTGCATCACACAGGCTGCCGTGGTCGCCTTCATGGACCAGCTGCGCAGCTGCGGCGCAGCGAAGGTCGGCGCCTATGTGGGTCATCACCGATACGGCCAGTATGGCATCAAATCGATCCGCAGCAAGTTTGATTTCCTGTGGATCCCCAGATACGGGAGCAACGACGGCACCATAGACGGCGCGATCAAACCCGCCTACGAGTGCGACCTGTGGCAGTATACCAGCATGGGCAAGCTGCCCGGCATACCCGGCCGCGTGGACATGAACGTGCTCACGGGGACCGGCAGATCGCTGGGCTGGTTCATCAGCTGACAGGACGTCGGCCTCCCGGCCGGCATCGCGCGACCCCTAAGACGGCTTGACGGGGCGGATCATTTCGATCCGCCCCGTCATCGTCGTGAAACCATTTCAGCCTCTGACCGCGCAGAGAAACGTGTGCCGAAGACCCTCACGCAGGCTGTATCTCGCTCGCCAGCCCAGGCGTTCAAGCTTCTCCGGATCCAACACGGCGCGCGTGATCTTCGAATACCCTGCCCGCTCCGCCTCCGGCGGCAGATCGAAGCGCAGGCTGACGCCGCCGACAGCAGCCAGCGTCTCGGCATACTCGCGGATGCTGGCGACAGAACCGCGATTGGCCACGTTATAGGCCTGGCCCGCCTCGCCCCTGTCCAGCAATGTGAATATGGCGTTCACGGCGTCCGCCACATAACAGTAGGAGCGCACCTGTGCGCCGGTGGATTTCATCACGATGTCCTCTCCGGCCAGCGCGTTGCGCAGGAACTGAGCGTCCGCCCGGCTGTTCACCGCGGTGAACGTGGGGCCGTAGACGTGGCAGAGCCTCGCCACCAGCGCATCCGCGCCGTACTGCTTGACGTAGCTGGCACACAGCGTCTCGGCCGCGCGCTTACTTTCGGGATAGCATGCCCTGGGGTTCATCGGATCGATCCATCCATGGTCCGTCTCCCTGAAGCCGCCCGGCAGATCCGGATTCTCGCCGTACGTCTCGCCGGTCGACAGGAATATGAACCGCCTTCCCGCCCGCGCTCTCACGTACTCCAACAGCGCCATCGTGCCGAACACGTTCGCCTGCATGGTCCCGACCGGATCGGTGGCATAGGCCAGCGGATGCGCCGCGCAGGCCGCGTGGATCACGCAGTCCGCATCGATATCTAACGACACCGGCTTCGTGGCGTCGTAGGGCACATAGTGAAAGCGACGGTCGTCCACCGCCGCGCCGAACCGGCGGCGCATGCCCGCCTCGCTGCGGCCCGCCGCGAAGATGTCGATCCCCGCATCATCCTCGGCGTTCATGAGCATGAGGCAATCGACGATAAAGGAGCCGATCAGCCCGGTCGCACCGGTGATCAACACGCGCCTGCCGCGCAGGGATCCCGCGGCCTCGGCCGCTGCGCGCAGATCGCTCTGATAAAGCGCCATGTCGTTCATCATTCGTTCTCCATCCGCAGGTAGGCCTTGAAGAGCTCAAGGTCGTCCTTGCTGGTCAGCTTGATATTCTTGTCGGAGCCGGCGGCAAAGTACAGCGTCTCCCCCAGGTCCACCATCATGGTGTTCGTGTAGGAGGAACCGTAGATGCCGATCTCCTCGGCGAACGCCCGCTTGTATGCGCGCAGCAGCAGGTCATAGCGATACGCCTGCGGCGTGGCGACCTTGCGCAGCGTCTCACGGGGGATATATCGGCGCGTGGTGTATTCGTCCTGCTTGACGAAGATCTGCTCGTTGTACGGCGTGCTGGTCACGCCGTTCCCGTGCAGCTTGCACACCCGGATGATATCCGACAGCACCCCGGAATCCACCATGGGGCGGATGCCGTCATGGATGATGGCGATGTCTTCGCCCCCGATCTGGCCCTCCAGGTTGTAGACGCCGTTGCGTATGGATTCCTGCCCGCTGCTTCCTCCGGGCGCGATCCACTTCAGCTTCGTGATGCCGTACTGACGGGCATAGTCCCTCAGCGTGTCCTCCCAGCCTTCCAGGCACACCACCTCGATGGCGTCGATCTCCGGATGCTTTTGAAAGCCCTCCAGCGTGTAGATGATGACCGGCTTGCCGTAGATGTGTATGAATTGCTTCGGGATGTCCATTTTCATGCGGCTGCCGACGCCGCCGGCGATGATGATCGCAACGTTCATGTTTTGACCTCCTGATTGCTCATGTTGCTCTTGCGTATAACTTCGATGATGCATCGCGCCAATGCCTCTGACGCATGTCCTGTCTCCGTTACACCGAAGAACGCACGCCACTGCCGGCAGTTTTCGCGTATGCCTTCCTCGCTCAGATCATTGATGATCGTCTGCATCCCGTTCATATCCCGGGCGATATAGAACGGGCTCGAAGCCATGTCGACATAAAGCTCCCGGCTGCCCTGTTCGTAATCTGCCATATCCGGTTGAAATAGTATCGCCGGCTTATTCCGAAGGATAAAGTCCCCCGCGCAAGAGGAATAGTCCGTCACGATCAGGTCGGAAACAAGCAGCAGTTCCGCCATCTCCGGCCAGGCATTCAAATCTCTGAACCTCGGGTCTTCTCTCTCGATCGCCAGGCCCTGACTTCTGTAGTGTGCCCTGTACAGGCATAACCACGATCTTCCCGTTTTTGCCTCAAGCATATCCAGTGTTTGAGACAGGTCGATCTGTACTCTCTGCCTGGCAATTGTCTCATCATCCCGGAAAGTCGGCGCGTAAAGTACCAATCCATCGTCTTCGGGCAGTCCCATCTCGAAGCGCAGACGGGATGCAAATTCCCGATCATCCGAAATGAGCAGATCATTTCTCGGACACCCATCCATCAGCACGGGTCCTTCGAACTCAAAGGCCGTTCGATAGGTCCTCATCCCGAATTCCGAGCCGGCGATCATAGCCGTACAGAATCTCTCGGTGCGCGGTTTGAAGTTCTGATGCGTGTTGTCCTTTCCAACACGCTTAAAGCCCCGATCTCCGTGCCATGTGTTAAAATAAGCCTGAACACCTGGACGGAAAAGGAGGTTTTGATTCTTTTGGACGTTGTCCACCCAGACACGCGCCGTGGCGAGTTCTCTGAGCCCACGGCGCGTCTCTGGATCGACGATCGTCACATAATCCGGGATCCTCTCAGCGCCGGTCCTCGCACCTCTCAGCAGCCATACCTGTTTGATCTCCGGTGCCAACTCATGCAGCTTTTCTGAGACATAACGAGGGTTATCGTTGTATGCATAGGATTGAAAACTTGAAAAAACGACTTTGTCAGGGGTTATGCCGTTTATACGCCCGGCGACAAACATATATGTGTGACGCCATGCGTACAGCGCACTTTTAAAAATACTGTCCAGCACCCTGGAATGGCGCGCCATCCTGCGCGCTCTGTCATACAGCGACAAAACTTCACCCTCCAGTCGGGGGACCGATTCCAAATTCAAGCCTGAGTCTGGCTTTCGATCGTCTACATCCTCTGCATGATATACCGACACACGGCATCAGAAGCATGGCCGGTTTCAGTCGTGCCGAAAAACCTGTCCAGCGCTTCACAATTCTCCCGGACTTTTTCGTCGTCGATCTCATCGATCAGCCGTTCCAATTCCTCCTGTGAGCGAGCGACTCGAAACGGCGATTCCCTGATGTCGAAATAGAAGCTCCGGCTCCTCTCGAGATACTCCCTGCCATCCGCATGATAGAGGATCGCAGGACTTCTCAGAAGCGTAAAATCGCCGTCGCAGGAGGAATAATCCGTGATCAGCATGTCCGAGATCAGCAAGAGTTCCAATATCTCCGGCCAGCCAGTAATTCCATGCTCTGCTCGTCCGAGCCCACGTCCATGCACGTGCTCATTCAGCGTATTGAACTCTTTTCCATATGAGCAACGTCTTGGGTGACGTGACGCGGCTTGCGGATCTTATCCTTCTGCAGAGATTTCCCAGTTCTGCATGATCGTAGCTCATGTCTCTCGGACCCCATCCGTCCAATTCAGATCTCCCACACATCGAAGTGGTGGGCGATGCGCTTCTCCTCGGGCGGCAACTTCATATATTCTCCGTACAGGTTTTTCAGATACTTGTCCGTATTCGCAGGAGCGCTATAAAGCTTCCCTTCGAAATTAACCTTTACCGGTTTACCGTAGCCTTCTTTTTCGATGTACTCCTCCACCGTATGGACAGAGCCGGTACATACGCCCACATACATGCAATCCTCCCACCGGTACTTTTTTGCAGCCTTCAAAAGCTTGTCGTTCCAATACTCATACCCCTTACGCCGCGCTAGAGGCCGGGCCACAAAGCGCGCCACTTTGCTGGCGTTGAAACGTTTCGGCAGTGGTCTTCTGAAGTAGGCCAACTGGCGCATCACGTTCATGGCTTTGGTATAAATGTAATGAATCCTCACCCGCCACATGGAAGTCGGCAGCCCTTCGATCGGGAATATATCGATAAACAGCGGCGCGTAGTATAACGAATAGCCGTCGCTTGATACGCTGTGCAGCACAAAGCGCGTGTCATACATCCGCGGAAAGGAGTTTGCTTGTTCGATCGGTCCGTCGGGAGACCCGATCAGATAGTCGTCGGTCAACCGCCCGCCGGTGAGTTCGATCAGTCGCTCGAAGTCCGGGCGCGGCATATTGATGTCGATATCATCATCCCACGGGATATAACCGCCGTGCCGCACCGCACCGAGCAGCGTACCGCCGGATAAATAGTAGGTCAGCCCATGCGCGTCACAGTACGCTGCCAGCGCATCCAGCATGTCCAGCTGCAGCTTTCGAACCTCTTCAGCCCCGATCTTCCTGCCGAGCCGAGCTGGATCGAATTCCAGTGGATCAATAATCATAGCACAATCTCCTTATAATGGACCGCATCTGATTCATTTCGCGTGCTGATGATCATTGAGTGGGCCCTGAAGACAAAACCCACAAACAATATCAACATGCATCCTCTTCTTCGTGTCTTCGCTGCGAACGCTCTATCAGTATGGTGGCAGGCCGGGCGTCTTCAGATCCTTCAAATACGACTGCGGCTTGAGAACGATCTCATCCAAGACTTTGGACAGCAAAAAATCCACATAGGTGCCCGAGGTGATCAGCCGGAATTCCAGTCTGAAGCAGCGAGACGCGTTCTCCGGCAGTATTTCCGGACTGTGTCGGCGATAAAACCCGCAGACCTCAGCCAGCTCCTTCCTCGCGCTGTGAACCCTGCAGATCGAATTGTGTAAGGCGTTTTTCCTGAGCAGAAGCAGCGTTCGTGCGGATGACACCAGCATAGCTTGACCGTATTGCGGCCAGCGTTGGACGGCGTCCTCATAGCGTGCGATGTATGCGCGGCAGCCGTCAATGCGGTTGCTCAGCGTGGGGATCACGGATATGCTGTCTCTGCGCTGTCGACGCATCAATAGAGGGTCTGCCACGAACACCGCCCCTTCCGCGCGCTCGTGCAGCCGGTAGGTCGTGCTCACATCCTCAAAGAGCCTGCCTTCAGGAAAGCGGATCCCTTCATACAACTTCCTCTCCATCAGGTTGGCCCACAGCACCGGTGTAAACCCGATCCCCAGGATCATACCCACCATGTCCTCGCGGGAATAGGCTTTCTCGTCATAAGGCAATTCATATCTGGGTTTGGACGAGCCATCAGTCTTCAGGTTGATATAGTTGCACATCGCAATTTGCTTGCCGTGCCTCAGCATGGCGGTCAAAAGCCTTTCGAGCACGGTGGGCAGAAAGTAATCATCGCTGTCAAGCCAGGCTATGTAATCCCCCTTTGCAGCGGTCAGGCCGACGTTCCTCGCTCGCGACACGCCGCCGTTAGCCTGGTGGATAACGCGCACCCGATCGTCTTTTTCGGCAAAGGCATCGCATATTTCGCCACTGCCGTCCGTAGAGCCGTCGTCTACAAGGATCATTTCAAGGTTGCGATGGGTCTGTACCAGCACCGATTCCACGCCCTTGCGAAGAAAGCTGCCGGCATTGTAGATCGGCATGATGACGCTGATCAAATAATCTTCCTGCAATGGCATTGAAGCGCTCCCTTCAGTTTTAGTCCGTCCTCTCAGCATTATACCATTTTTTGTCTCTTTTGCAAATGCCCATCAAGCCGTCTTTTTCCCGCGATCTCGTCCGATACCAAAGCAGAGAACTCGATACCCTGCCGGCGTAGCCGTTGATCAGAAGGATATCTCGATTTGTGTCGATCGTCATCTGTCTGCATCGCTCACGCTGTCCGGTTTCGATCAAGGCTCCGGTTCAACCATCCGAGCGCATCAGCACATCTCTCCTATGGACGAGGTCTGAAGGCATAAACGCTGTCTCAGAACGGCTGTATGATGTCATTTTATGACAGCCCCTGTTTTTTCTTGAAGCCCACTTTCAGACCTGAGAGGGTATCCTGCATCTGAGACCATACTGGTCTGCAGGCGCCCGGCTAACCCTTTCCGAGCTTATCGATGATGTAGTCGCACACCGCGTCGGTGGCGCGGCCTGTCTCATTCATGCCATACCACTGGCGCAGCGCAGCGCAGTTTCGGGCGGCCGCCGCCGCGTCGGTCTCCAGAATGAGTTTCTCGAGCTCCTCCTGGCTGTGGGCGATCAGCATCGGCGTGTCATGTGGATCATAGTACAGGGGCCGCGAGGCGAGGTATTCGTCGTAATCCGCCATGTACATGAACACCGGGCGATCCAGCAGACAGTAGTCGGTGGCGCACGAGGAGTAGTCGGTCAGAAGCATATCCGATACCAGCAGCAGCTCCGACATATCGTCGTATGCCGTCATATCCACGAGCCGTCCGTTCACAGCTTCCAGATCGATGCCTTCGGAAAAGTAATGGGCGCGATAGAGGCACTGCCATTTCTCGCCGCCGCGCTCCAGGATGTCCAACACCCGCACGAGATCCATCTGCGCCTGCTTGCCGACGATGCCCATGTCCTCCCTGTAGGTCGGCGCGTACAGCAGCAGCTTTACGCCGTCGGGCACGCCCAGCTTCGACCGCACGCGGCGCACATCCGACGGATCGTTCCGGACCAGGATGTCGTTGCGCGGCGCGCCGACGTTCAGATACTCGCCCTGATAACGGAAGGCCGTGCGGTACATCCGCATGCCGAAATCTGAGCCCGTCACGACCCGGCTGCATTCCTCTTCCAGCCGATAACCTTCAGCGAAGGCGTCGTAGCAGATCTTCTTGATCGGACGGTCGCCGTGCCAGGTCTGCACGTAGAATTGCTTATCCTTCGGAAAGCCCCGCAGTTCGGAATCGTTTGTGAAATTGTCCACCCATACGCGCGCCGTGCCTATCTCCAGCCACGACCTACGCGAATGATGGTCTACGCAGCGCACATAGTCCGGAATGCTTGGCTTGACCCGTGCATAACAGTTTCGTTTGATCAGCCAGACGATATCCGTCTCAGGCCTGCGCTCGTGCAGCCGCTCTGAGATCACCCGGGGATTGTCGCTGTAGCTGCGTCCCCGAAAGCTGTCGAACACGACCTTGTTGTGATCGATGCCCATTAAAAGGCGGGCTGTGCGCACGATCGCTCTGTTCTCGCGCGCCTGCGCTTTAGGATTGTGGGCAAAAAGATGGGGCAGCTTCATGTCACCATTCTCCATACTGTTATTTGGATCATTATAGCACAACCGGGCGCGTTTGAAAACCGACATCTGGCGGATTTGCGCCGAAGACGGCTTCGGACGCCTCTGGTTATGCAAAGACCGCCCCGGGCGCAAGCCTTCGGCGGTCTCGACAGAGCAGGATATCAGCAGATGAACAGCTCGGACACGAACACGATCGCGCAGCACAGCACGCTGACCTTGAACAGGCTGCCGCCGAACCAGGCCGCAACGAGCCCGCCAGCCAGCGCCAGTGTCGCAGAGACCGGGCTCTGTGTGGCGGAGAGTATGGCCGGAAAGGTCATCACCGCCAGCGTCACATAGGGCACATAGTACAGAAAAGAGCGCACGGTGCGGTTGGTGATCTCCCGGCGGATCAGCGTAAGCGGCAGCACGCGGATCAGATACGAGATGGCCCACATGCCAAAGATGTACAGATAGACGTTACGCTGCATCGCCATCCTCCTTCCTGTCCACCACGGGGAACAGGAGCGCGGCCGCCAGCGATATGATCACCGTCAGCAGTATGATCTTCATGCCGGCTGAGATCCCGTCGAACCAGGGCAGCACGTTGACCACCCAGCTCAGCGCGAAGCTGGCGATCACCAGCATGGCGATGACGGGATACTTGCGCGCCGGAGGCACGAAAATGGAGATGAACATGCCGTAGAGGCCCACCGACAGCGCACTGACCACCCGCACGGGCAGCACATTGCCCAGCACCACGCCCGCCAGCGTGCCAAGCGCCCAGCCCGGCGTGGCCACAGCCGCCATGCCGTAGTTGTAATAGGGATTCAGCCGGCCCTCCACCGATGCCGATACGCCGAAGATCTCGTCGGTGATCCACAATCCCATCAGCATGCGGTGGCGGATCGGCAGTTTCGGATCCACCTTCTGTGAGAGCGCCGTGGACATCAACAGATAGCGCGCGTTGGCGATGGCCTCCATCACGATGACTTCGAGATAGCTCGCGCCCGCTGCGATCAGCGTGAACCCGATGTACTGTCCCGCCGACGCCATGATGAGCGCGCTCGCCACCGTGGCCTGCGCCGCGGTCATGCCCGCGTTCTTCGCGGCGATGCCCAGCGCGATGGACACGGCAAAGTACCCCAGCATGATGGGGATGCCGTCCTTCATACCCTTGAGGAACCATTTTTTCCGGTCAGTCAGCATGGATCGCGCTCTCCCTTGATGATCTGGGCAGCCTCAAAGCCGCTTCAGGAACCGCTCCAGCCGGTCCATCGCCTCGGACAGGTTGGCCAGCGAGCTGGCGTAGCACATGCGCACGAATCCCTCACCGCCCGGGCCGAATGCGCTGCCCGGGATCGCGGCGACGTGCTCTTCGGTGAGGAACGACGCGCAGAAATCGGCCGAGGACAGGCCCGTTGAGCGTATACATGGGAACATATAGAAGGCGCCCCTGGGCTCGAAGCACTCCAGCCCCGCCGCGCGCAGCTTGTCCAGCAGGAAGCGCCGCCGGTAATCGTAGTCGCGGCACATCATGGCGATGTCGCCGTCACCGTCCCGCATGGCCTCCACCGCCGCATATTGGCTGGTCGTCGGCGCACACATGATGGCGTACTGGTGGATCTTCAGCATCTGCCTGATCAGCGGCTGCGGCCCGCACACATAGCCCAGGCGCCAGCCGGTCATAGCATAGCTCTTGGAGAAGCCGTTGACCACGAGCGAGCGCTCGGCCATGCCGTCGATGGTGGCGATGGACACGTGGTGCCCGCCGTAGGTGAGCTCAGCGTAGATCTCGTCAGACAGCACCACGATGTCGGTACCGCGCAGCACCGCTGCGATGGCCTCGAGATCCGCACGCTCCATGACCGCACCGGTGGGATTGTTGGGGAATGGCAGCACGAGCATCTTGGTCCGCGGGGTGATGGCCGCCTTCAGATCATCGGCGGTCAGCCGGAACTCGTTTTCGGCACGGGTCTCCACGAACACCGGCACGCCGCCGGCCAGCTGTACGATGGGGCCGTAGCACACGAAGGACGGCGTGGGGATGATGACCTCGTCGCCCTCGGACACGATGGCCCGCACGGCGATGTCGATGCCCTCAGAGCCGCCCACCGTGACGATCATCTGCTTCATGGGGTCGTAGTTCAGGCCAAAGCGCCGATGCATGTACTTTGCGATCTCCTGCCGGAGCGCCACGAGGCCCGCGTTCGAGGTATACTTCGTGAAGCCCTTTTCCAGCGCGTACACGCCCGCATCCCGGATATGCCACGGCGTCACGAAGTCCGGCTCGCCGACGCCCAGGGATATCGCGTCTGTGGTGTCCATGTTCTCCAGCAGGTCGAAAAACTTACGGATGCCCGAGGGCGCCACGCCCTTGATGCGGGGCGAGAGCACGGAATCATAATCGATCATACGAACAACATCCTCTCTTCCTGCTCGGGCAGTTTTTCGAACACATGATGCTTTTCCTTGTACTTCTTGAGGATGAAGTGCGTGGCTGTGCCCGTCACGCCCTCGATCGGCGCCAGCCGCGAGAACACGAATTCCGCCACCGACTTGAGCGAGCGGCCCGTAATGGTCACCGCCAGGTCGTAGGAGCCGGACATCAGGTAGAGCGACTCCACCTCCTCATACTGATAGATGCGCTCGGCGATGCGGTCAAAACCGTCGCCCCGCTGGGGAGATATACGCACCTCGATCAGGGCTGTGACGACTTCATCATCCGTCTTCGTCCAGTCCACGAGCGCCGGATAACCCAGTATGATGTGCTCCCGCTCGCAACGGGCGATCTCATCCAGGACCTCCTGCTCCGGCTTCCCCAGCATGGTGGCCAACTGCTGCGGGGTCTGACGGCAGTCCTTTTCAAGCAACGTCAAAAGCTCGTCCATGTGTCCATTCTCCCATCTTTCATTATACAGTGAGCCGCCGGCATCCGTTCAGCAATCGGAATCCCCGGCGGCTGTTAGCACACTCCATTATATCCCTTTTCACGCTTGCGGTCAAGCCGGAAAGCCGGTCCCGTCCGCGCAGCGCGCCGTTGCCAGCCGTGACGGACTCAGTACTCCTCCAGCTCCTCGATGAAGCCGGCGATGCGGCGCATGCCCTCCACGATGTTCGCGCGACTCGTGGCATAGCTCAGGCGGACGTAGCGATCGTCGCCGAAGGCCAGCGCCGGCACGACCGCCACGCGCTTTTCGTTCAGCAGCATCTCCGCAAACCTCGTGGAGTCGGTGATCCTCTGTCCGTGGTACTTTCTGCCGATGATGTTCGTGATGTTCATCATCATGTAGAACGCGCCCTTCGGCAGCCGCGCGGAAACGCCGTCGATCTCATTGAGCAGCCGGTGCATCAGCCTGCGGCGCACATCGTATTCCGTGATCATGGACTTGATGTACACGTCGCCGCAGGACAGCGCCGTTGCGGCCGCGTACTGCGCGATGGAATTGGCGTTGGAGGATGCGTGGCTCTGGAACGACGTCATGGCCTTGATGATCTCCTTGGGGCCAGCCGCGTACCCGATGCGCCAGCCGGTCATGGCGTACGTCTTGGAAACGCCGTTGACCACGATGGCCTGCTTTTTGATCTCCTCACCGAAAGAGGCGATGCAGTAGTGCTTCGCATCGTCGTAGATGAGCTTCTCGTAGATCTCGTCCGAGACGATATAGAAGCCGCACTCGACCGCGAGGTCCGCGATCTCCCGGAGCTGCTGATAGCTGTAGACGCAGCCGCAGGGGTTGTTGGGCGTATTCAGTATGAGCGCCTTGGTGTTCTCGTTCACGTAGGGGCGCAGCATGTCCGCGGTGACGATGAAGTCGGTATCCTCATCGCCGTGCACGGCCACCGGCACACCGCCGACCATCTTGACCATCTCGGTGTAGCTGACCCAACCGGGCGTGGGCACCAGCACCTCGTCTCCGGGGTTCAGCAGCGCGGAAAGCGCCGTGAACAGCGCCTGCTTCGCGCCGTTGGAGACCATGACCTCCGCCGGGGTGTATTCCACGCCGTTGTCCCTCAGCAGCTTCTCGCAGATGCGCTCCCGCAGGTCCATGGTGCCCGCAACGGGCGTGTAGCGCGTGATACCGGCATCGATGGCGAACTTGCCGGCGTCGTTGATGTATTCCGGCGTGCAGAAATCCGGCTCGCCAGCGCCGAAGCCGATGACGTCCATCCCCTCCCTGCGCAGCTTCTTGGCCTGCGCATCGATGGCCAGCGTGACGGACGGAGAGATCGCGAGGACGCGTTCGGATAAGCTCAATGACATGCTCAACAATCCTTTCGGGCGAAAGCCCCTGGTTTTTCCATCGAAAGCTATTCTAGCATATGTCCCTCCGCAAATCTACGTAAAAAGAGGTGCATTTTACGTTAAAAATGAATTATCTCATTCTGCAAATTGCAAAACAGCGCGTCTGATCGCCCATTATTTGCGCATCGATGACGTATCCGGCAGCATATGATTGCAAAATCTGTGCTCGACATATGTCACGCCGGGCTCCCCCGCATCCGGTCCGCCGCTCTTCGATGTCTCCTTTACGCCCGTCGCACGGCCGGTCCTTTCATGGAGATCGTGCCTTTGTCCCCTCGCCGGATCTCACGGATGCCGTTCGGCCTGGACGGCGATCACGCCGGTCACCATCTCCGTCAGCGTCCTCCGCAGCCCGGAAAAGTCCGAAAAGCTTTGCGCATCCGACTCGTTCCGCGAAGGTCGTCGGCGGCGCCCCGGATCCGGCCGTTTCCGCCGGCCGGGGCGCTAAAAACAGTATCTGTCGCGATTCTTAATTGAAACTTCGGCGATCAAACCGAAAACTCAACATCCTCTCGGTTGTCAAACGCATCACGATGTGTTATATTGATAGTCAGCTATTTTTATGATCGATGCCCCGACGGCCGACGATGTGCGGCCGCGCGGGTTTCTGAGGGAACATGGCAAACGGCCCTGTCCCCGATAATATCGGAGGTGTTTTTGTGGAATTTGAACGGATGACCGTCCAACAGATCAAGGACAGCATACAGAACAAGCTGCGCACCCAGTTTGCGTGCGAGACCTCTGACGCCACGCCGGAACAGATCTACCAGGCGCTGGCGCTGGTCGTGCGCGACGAGATCATGCAGCGCCGCAGCTATTCGCGCGACGCCCGCAAGGAACAGCGCGCAAAGAAGGTCTACTATCTGAGCGCCGAGTTCCTCGTAGGGCGCGCGCTGCACAACAACATGGTCAGCCTGGTCAATGAAAAGAACTACATGCAGGCGATGGAAGAGCTGGGCATCGACCGCTCCGTGGTGTTTGAGGAAGAGCCGGAGCCCGGCCTCGGCAACGGCGGCCTGGGCCGCCTGGCCGCCTGCTTCCTCGATTCCCTGACCACGCTGAAGCTGCCCGCCATGGGCTGCACCATCCGCTATGAGTACGGCCTGTTCCGCCAGAAGCTGGTGGACGGCTATCAGGTCGAAGTGCCCGACAACTGGCTGGCACAGGGCAATATCTGGGAGATCCCGCATCCCGAGGACACCGTCGAGGTCCGCTTCGGCGGCACCGTCGAGCCCTACGAGGAGAATGGCCGCATGGCTTTCCGCCACACGGGCTATACCACCGTTCAGGCCGTGCCCTATGACATCCCCGTCGTGGGCTACGACAGCACCAAGGTCAACTTCCTGCGCACCTGGTCGGCCAAGGCCGTGCGGCAGATCGACATGCTCCACTTCAACCGCGGCGAATATGCCAAGGCCATGGAGGAGCGCGAACTGGCCGAGGTCATCTCCAAGATCCTCTATCCCAACGACGACAGCTATCAGGGCAAGGAGCTGCGCCTCAAGCAGCAGTACTTCTTCTCCTCCGCATCCGTCCAGCATGCCGTTAAGGAATTCATCGACACCTACGGCTACAACTGGTCTATCTTCCCCAACAAGGTCGCCATCCACATCAACGATACCCACCCTGCGGTGGCCATCCCTGAGCTCATGCGCATCCTGATGGACGAGTACGGGCTGAACTGGAACAGGGCAGAGGACATCTGCTACCGCACCTTTGCCTACACCAACCACACCGTGCTGGTGGAGGCCCTCGAAAAGTGGCCGGAGAGCCTGTTCGCCCAGCAGCTGCCCAGGATCTACATGATCCTGCAGGAGATGAACAAGCGGCTGTGCGAGAAGCTGTGGGAATCCTTCCCCGGCCAGTGGGACCGCATCGGGCACATGGCGATCCTCGCCTACGGCCAGGTGCACATGGCGAACCTGTGCGTCGCCTGCACCCACTCTGTCAACGGCGTTTCCGGCATCCATACGAACATCCTGAAGAAACAGACCTTCCACGACTACTACCTGCTCAAGCCCAGGAAGTTCGTCTCCATCACCAACGGCATCACCCATCGCCGCTGGCTCATGCAGTGCAACCCCGATCTGTCCAGCCTGATCGACGAAGCCATCGGCGACGGCTGGCGCAAGGACATGGAGCTGATCGCGGATCTCAAGCCCTTCGCGGACGACGCTGCCTTCCGGCAGAAGTTTGCCGAAGTGAAATTCGGCAACAAGCTTCGCATGGCCGGCGCGCTCTACCGCCATCAGGGCATCGAGGTGAATCCCGACAGCATCTTTGACGCTCAGGCCAAGCGCCTGCACGAATACAAGCGCCAGCTGATGAATGCGCTGCGCATCCTGATGCTGTACAACGAGATCGTCGATGATCCGGACAGGAGCTGGCAGCCCCAGACCTTCATCTTCGGCGCAAAGGCCGCGCCCGGCTATCAACGCGCCAAGCTGACCATCAAGCTCATCAACGCCATCGGCGATCTGATCAGCAAGCACCCCGTCGCCTCCAAGTATCTGAAGGTCGTCTTCCTGGAGAATTACTGCGTCTCCCAGGCCGAGCTGCTGATGCCCGCCACCGACGTCTCCGAGCAGATCTCCACGGCCGGAAAGGAGGCCAGCGGCACGGGCAATATGAAGTTCATGATGAACGGCGCCGTCACGCTGGGCACCATGGACGGCGCGAACTGCGAGATCTATGACTGCGTCGGCAAGGACAACATCTATATCTTTGGCCTGACCGCCGAGGAAGTGGAGCGCGGCTACGCCAACTATCGGGCACACGAGATCTATGAGACCGTGCCAAAGATCCGCCGCATCATGGAGCAGCTGATCGACGGCACGCTGTGTCCCGAGAACCCCCGCATGTTCCAGGAGATCTACCACGGCCTGCTGTTCGGCGAGGGCGGCAACATGGCGGATCCCTATTTCGTGCTGAAGGACCTGACGGACTACACCTCCACCCATCAGCAGCTGCTGCGGGATTACGAGAACAAGGACCTGTGGCTCAGGAAAGCGGTCCTGAACACCGCAAGCTCCTCCATGTTCACCTCTGACCGCACCATCAGCGAATACAACAGCAAGATCTGGCATCTCAAGCCGCTGGAACTGTGAGCGATCACGGTCATTAAAACAGAGTGAGGGGCGAAAGCCCTTCACTCTTTCAGAATAAGCGTGCCGCGTGTGACCGCACGCTTGAGCGCAGACCCGGATCATCTCCCAATGATCATCAGGAGTGCCATATATGGTTTTTTATCACGATTCACGAAACCCCATTTACCGAACGCCCCAAGGCGCGGCACCCTGCTGCACGTCCATCAAGCTCCGCGTGCGCGGCGAGGATCTTGCCAAGGTCTGGCTTCGGATCTGGTGGCTGAACGCGGAGGTGCGCCTGCCGATGCGCCGGATGGGCGCCGAGCTGTTCGAGTGCAAATTCGATCTGCCCTGCGCGCCCGGGCTCCTCTGGTACTACTTCATCGCCGAGGACGACGACGGCAGCACCTGGTATCTGGGCAACGCCTCAGACGGACTGGGCGGCGTGGGCGAACTGTCGATGCACGAGCCGGCGGGCTTTCAGGTGACGGTCCATGACGGCGCGTTTCAGACGCCTGCGTGGCTGCGCAACGGCATGATGATGCAGATCATGGTGGACCGCTTCCATCGCTCCGGCCCCCTCGATGTGGACAGGCTCCCGCCTGCGTCCTACTATCACCAGCACTGGGATGACAATCCCGCGCTGATCATCAACGATGAGAAGTACGGCGACAACGCCAACAACGACTACTTCGGCGGCGATCTGCGCGGCGTCATGGAGAAGCTCGACTATATCCGCTCCCTTGGCGTCACGGTGATCTACTTCAACCCCATCTTCAAGGCGCGCAGCAATCACAAGTACAATACGGGCGACTATCGCACGATCGACCCCGGCTTCGGCACCGAAGCGGACTTTCGCGAGCTGTGTGCCGCCGCCGCCAAACTCGGCATCCGCGTGATCCTGGACGGCGTGTTCTCCCACACCGGCTCGGACAGCCTCTATTTCAACCGCGACGGCAACTACGGCCCCGGCGGCGCCTACAACGATCCCGATTCTCCCTATGCCGAATGGTACCGCTTTCGCGATTGGCCCGACGATTACGAGTGCTGGTGGGGGTTCAAGACGCTTCCCAACGTGCACGAGGAGACGGAGAGCTACCAGGATTTCATCATCAACGACAACGACAGCGTGATCGCCCACTGGCTGCGCGCCGGCGCGTCCGGCTGGCGCCTGGACGTGGCCGACGAACTGCCGATGCCTTTCATACGCCGCCTGCGCGACCGCGTGCGCCAGGTCGACCCGGACGCCGCTTTGATCGGCGAGGTCTGGGAGGACCCCAGCAACAAGGTGTCTTACGACGAGCTGCGCAGCTACTGCCTGGGCGATACGCTGGACTGCACGATGAACTACCCGCTCCGGCTGGCGATCCTGGACTTCCTGCGCTGCAGGATCAACGCCTCCGAATTCATCCGCCGGGCGGAAAGCCAGCGGGAGAACCTGCCCACGGTGTTTTATTACTCCCAAATGAACATGCTGGGCACCCATGACACGCCCCGTGCCATCAACATGCTTGCGGATGTGGGCGAGATGTCCCCCGAGCGCGAACAGCGAAAGCCCATGACGTTGTCCGGGGAAGCCCTGGCCTGCGGGCGTCGCCGCCTGATCGCCGGCTGGTCGCTGATCTGTGCGCTGCCCGGCATCCCCTGCCTCTACTATGGCGACGAGGCCGGGCTAACCGGCATGGCGGATCCCTACTGCCGCGGCACTTACCCCTGGGGAAACGAGGACACCGAGCTTCGCGAAGCTTTCCGCGGGATCATGAACGACCGCATGGACAGCGCGGTACTGCGCACAGGCGATCTTTCGCTCACGGCCTGCGGCCCCGACGTGGTCCTGGTGGAGCGCCGCATCTCAGGCGGTCAGGACGTGTTCGGTGACCCCGCTCAGGACGCCTTGCGGGTCCTGGCTGTGAACCGCGCATGCGAGTACCGACGCGTCGAATACAACAGCCGCCTGTACGACATCCCCGCAGAATCCGCCCGGTGGCTGCCCGTCGTCCCGACAGAGCCCGCCGGCAGGCCGCGGCTCACGCGCGGGTCGCGCGCGCGCCGCACCGCGCGCAAAGCCAAAAACAACGGTTGACCGTGCCCTCACGCGATGATGATATAATTCCAACACATTATGCGGACCTCACACTTCAAAAATCACCATCGCAATCGCATCATGGAAATAGGGCGATGCTAAGGAGGAGATACATATGCCGTTCGATGAACTGATCAGCGTGATCGTGCCGGTTTACAATGCCGAGAACACGATTCGCAGATGTCTGGATTCTATCGTGCAGCAGACATATGCCAATCTGGACATTGTGGTGGTGGATGACGGTTCGACGGATGCGAGCGGCCGCATATGTGACGAATACGCCGATAGCGACAGGCGCATACGCGTGTTGCATAAACCTAACGGCGGCGTCTCCTCCGCCAGGAACGAGGGTTTGGCTGCGGCAAAGGGCGAATACATTGCCTGGCTGGACAGCGACGATCAGTTTCTGCCCACGATCATTGAAAAGCTGCACGACGCACTGAAGCGGCACAACAAGAAGATCGCTATGTGCAATTATGCCAATGCCAGGGAAAATGGAAGACAGGTCGCTCGCTATCAGTTGGATTACGGAGAGAAGGAATATCCGCGCGAAACAGCAGTGAGCTTTATACTCTGCATCAAGTTTGTTCCGGTGTTATGGGCAAACCTAATGGCGCGGGAACTGTATGACGGCATTACCTTCCCCGAAGGCAGGATATTTGAGGATATCCTCAACACCTATCGGCTTTATGAGCGGGCGGATGGCTGCGTATTCCTTTCCGAGGTTTTGTTGATCCGACATGTTCTGCGCAGCAGTATATGTCACATCAAGAATCTCCTGAACAGAATAGACGGATGCAAAGCCTATATCGAGCGATATCAGGATGCAGTTACACGCTGGCCGCAGCTGAAGCAGGACATGTTGATCGCCAATGCGCGGCACTTGCGCATCCTCCGGAACAACGTCCTGAAAAACGCGTTGGGACAGTACGGGAAATGCAGGAATGATGTACGCGAGATTTGCGCGTTCTATAGGGAGCATACGGAAGAAATCCTGCCCTCGGACGCCGGACCTTTGTGGCGGGCGGAGTATCGTCTGGTGACGTCTGGTACCTTCATGGGGTTTGCGGTTTCCATGTTGATTGATCTGCCATCAATACTGTTGGGTAAACCCTACGGCCTGACCCGACTGAAGCCCAAAAGCCTGCCGCCCTATTGATGGATGGGTGTCAGAGGGTATCATAGGGATAATCCTTTTTGTCGCGTTTTGACTCTCGATCGATACCCGCGGTGATGCCCGTCAGGCGTTCGATCCGGCGGATGTTCAGGCCGGCATCCGACAACCGATCGACAGTCAGAGCCCGCGATCCTTCCGTCCTTCAAGAATCTTCTGCCTGCCGATCCCGCGGGCGATCATATGCAAACAGCAGATCCGCTTCTCCACTTCACGGCAGACAGCATGAAGCATCCTGTCCAGCCGCCCGTCTGCCCCGTCCTATCGCGGATGTTCGAATACATGACAACGCCGACCCCTTATCGGGATCGGCGTTGTGCTTTGGCAGATCTTACCGGACACGATCCGGATCGGGGACCGGAGCTCAGATCCCCGGGCGCGTCCTGTGCTTCTGAATGTGTTCGAGCGCATCCAGCATGATGCGGCGGTCGCGCTCATAGGTCAGGCGCTCGTTCGCCTCATCCACGGGAAGCCAGAAGGCCTCTGCGATCTCCTCGGGCTGCGGCGTGATCTCGGCCTGCTCGGTCACGGCGGCAAACACCACCACCAGCTTCTGCGTGTCCGGCCGGATGTTGTATCGGTTTTCCGCCCTGAAGCGCCGATCGACCCGCACGCGGATCCCGGTCTCTTCCAGCACCTCGCGCTCCGCGGTCTGGCTCTCCGTCTCCCCCTGCTCTACGTGCCCCTTTGGGAAAGAAACATGGCGGCCCTTGATGTGGCGGATCAGCAGCACGTTCCAGACATCCGTCTTCCTGAAGACCACTGCGCCGCAGGATTTCTCATATCTCATTGAGGCTCATCCAAGCCTTTCCTTCTTATTCCGTCAAAGCGCCTGGAGCGCGTCCGCGATGCCCTCCATCCCGGGCACCTCGACCATCTCGATCCGGCCCGCATCACATGCGGCTGCCAGCTCCGGATCGATGGGCAGCTGAGCGGTCAGCGAAATGCCGTTGCGCCCGGCGATCTCAGCCAGATGGCTCTGTCCGAAAATATAGTGCTTCTTGCCGCACTGATCGCACTGGAAATAGGCCATGTTCTCCACGATGCCAAGCACCGGCACATCCATCATCTGCGCCATGTGGACGGCCTTTTCCACGATCATGCCCACCAGCTCCTGCGGCGAGGTGACGATCAGTATGCCGTCCAGCGGCAGAGACTGGAACACCGTCAGCGGCACATCGCCGGTCCCCGGAGGCATGTCGACGAACATGAAGTCCACGTCCTCCCACATGACATCCGTCCAGAACTGCTTGACCGTGCCGGCGATGACCGGACCGCGCCAGACCACGGGATCGGTCTCATTGTCCAGCAGCAGGTTGAGCGACACCATCTTCACGCCGGTCGTACTGACCGCGGGGATGATGCCCTCCTCCGTGGCCATCAGCTGACCGTGAACGCCAAACGCCTTGGGGATCGAAGGGCCGGTGACGTCGGCGTCCAACACGGCCGTGGACAGGCCGCGGCGCCGCATGACGACGCTCAGCAGGCTCGTCACCAGCGATTTTCCGACGCCGCCCTTTCCGCTGACCACGCCGATGACCTTCTTGACGCGGCTGTGGGCGTTGGCCTGAATGGAAAAATCAGGCTGCTGGCCGCGGCTGGGGCAGTCGACGCCACAGCTGCTGCAATCATGGGTACAATTCTCACTCAAGTCGATCCATCTCCCAACATATCAGATAAGCTATAGATTATATGATAGCTGTTCTCGCCTCATAAGTCAAGGGCGCATCGGTTATTTGTCGGCGCGCCGCCGCCCTCATGGCCGATGTCGCGCTTAAGGGATCTGTTCAAAGTCGCCCAAACCCCGGAACACGCGCCGCACGGTGTAATGAAGGCGCTCGACGCGGCTCAGGCCGTCCTCGAAGGCGCGATAGGCCGAGAGCCCCGCGGCAAGATCGTCCCTGCGAAGGGGACGGCCGCCATAGCGGTTCTGCGACACCGCCCGCGCGAACTTCGAGAATTCCGGATTGTGCAGGGTCTCAGATACGCGATCGGCAAAGGCTTCCGGCGTCTCGCCGTTCACGGGACCCTGCCCGATGTGCGAGAGCAGCGTCAGGTTCGCGCGATAGGCGATCATCGCCGCCTGCGACAGCCGCCTCGACTGCCCGCACAGGCGGACCGGATCGCTGGCCTTGAGCCTCGCGCGCACCCACATGACGGCTAGCGCGACCAGCAGGATCAGCAGAAGTCCGCCCAGCAGGCGCCAGAGCACGCTTCGACCGGATCTCCCCGCATCGTCATCCGCCTCAGCGGGCGGTTCGTCCGCCAGTGGCGATCCGTTCGCCGGCGGATCCGGCTGGTCGCCGCTGTCCGGCTCCGGGGTCGGTGTGGCCTCCGGCTGACCGCCGCCCTGTGCTTCGCCCTCATCCGGCGCCGGCGGCTGTTCGCCTTCGTCGGCATCCGGCGCGCCGCCGTCGTCCGCATCGTTTCCGCCATCGCCTTCGCCGCCGGCTCCGTCGCCAAAGCCGGGCGCTCCGTTGGTGGCGTCAAAGGGCACCCATCCGATGCCCCGGAAGTAGATCTCGGCCCATGCATGCGCGTCCTGACCGGTCAGCGTGACGCTGTCACCCCCGTCGGTCCGCGCCAGATATCCCTCCACGTAACGCGTGGGCAGACCGGCGATGCGGCCCATGACGGCCATCGCCGATGCGAAATAGCTGCAGTAGCCGACCTTTGAATCCAGCACGAACCAGGACACGAAATCCCTGCCCAGCGGCGGGTAATCCACATCCAGGCGATAGCGCATGTTCCGCCGCAGATAGCCCGCGATGGCCTCCGCCCGGTCGTAGGCGCATGGCGCGTCCTGGGTCAGCCGGATCGTCAGGTTGTACAGCTCCGTATCCACGCCCGGCGGCAGGGCGGTGTGCGCGGCATAGATCCCGTCATAGCGGTCATCCGCGGCGGACTCTCCCCTGTACGTCGCCTGCCTGAGCGCCTCCCCGTAGACCGGCGCCAGCGCCTGCGCGCTGTAGGCGTCCCCCGCGGCGACCTCTCTGGCCATGAACATTTCCCCGGCCGAATTGTAATAAACGGCGTTGGACAGATCCATCGAAAAGCGCTCCAGCCGCCCGGGCACGAAAAGCGTGCTCGTGCCTGCGCTCAGAAACTCGACATCGGCCTCCAGCGGCCGGAATGCGCCGTCGGGACTGTCGCCATTCAGGTCGAATACCCTGTCCCGCACCGTCCGATGTGTCAGGTCGAAGTACAGATAGCGGTTCTTGGGCACGGTATCCACCCAGGAATATCCCGTGTAGGCCGTGCGGATGGTGCCGCGCAGCAGCGCCTCTCCGCTCGCGGATACCCGCATCACAGGCTTGTCGTCCGGCTGCGCGGGGCCGCCCAGCATGATCACCGTCTCGCCGCCCACCTCGCCGCCGTGATCGAATCCCTTCTCGCTGATCGAAAAGGCCACGCGCTCGTGGGTGAAGCTGAAATACTGTTCGAACATGCTTCGCACGCGCTCGCCCGCTTCCTCCAGCGGCCGCCAGGTCACGCGTCCGACGGGCACCAGCATGAGCGCCAGCGCCACAGCCAGCACCGAGGGGATCAGCACGCGCGGCGCCCCCGCGTCCCGCTGGACGCCGCCCGTCAGCGCGAAGGCTGACGCCGAAGCCGCGAGCCCAGGCACGACGGCGATCAGCGAAGTCGTCTCGGACATGGCATGGCTCGCTACTGCGATGGCCACCATCAGCATCACCGCCAGCGAGGTCATCTCGCGCTTGTAGAGCAGCGCGAAAAACACCACGCCGAGCAGCGCCGCGAGGAGCATAAAAAACAGAGCGCCGCCCTGCGCTGCCGCAGCGCTGTCCGCCTGCTGACCCTGCCAGAGCCCAAAGAACAGTCCGAGCGCTGAAAACCGCCTGGCGTTCGACAGCGACCAAATGCCCACGCTCACCGCAAAAAGCGCCGTCGCCGACGCCATGCCAGCTCCGGACAGTGCTGCCAGCCCGCACAGCGCCGACAGCCACGCGCCCGCCAGAGCGGCGCCCGTCATGGCGGCGCGCCCGAAGGGCAGATCCACGGCGGTCATGATCGTCAGCACGCCGCTCGTGGCGAGCATCGCCGCCAGCAGCGCCGACAGCAGCGCGCGGATCGTCTTAGCCTTGTTGTTCATGATGGTATTCCCGGTCCAATGTAAACGCCGGCCCTGCCGGCCCTGCATCGTTCAATCCTCGTATTCGTCATCGAAATCGGCCTCGGTGGCGCTTTGCCGCGCGACCTGTTCATCAAAGCCCCACGGATCGAGCCTCTCCGCCTCGACGCCGCTCATCCGCAAACGCTCCATGAGCTCAAGCGCTTCGTCCCGGGCGTCGTCGGTCACCCAGATCAGCTTCGTCGTGATGCCGGAATGCTGCATGCGCATGGCCATGTCGGCGATGCGCGTCGTGAGCCGCGCGGTCACCAGCACCGCGCCGCCGGTGCGCTGCAGCCGCCCCAGCATCAGCATCAACACGCGTTCAAAGTCGTATGGGCTGTCGAAGACCGCGCGCAGCATGGCGTCCGGAAAGCCGGCAAAATCCGCCGGAAACTGCGCCGAAAGCTCGGACGGATGCGCGCTCACCAGCGGCATGCGCACGGGGTAGCCGGCATCCAGCTGCGCCTTGGCCGCGTCCAGCGCCGCCTCGCAAATGGCGTCCTCGATCGTCAGCTGCTGATCCCGAAGAGCCGTGATCTGCTGAAGATCCGGTATGATCAGCGTGTCCGGCCTGGCGCTCTCCTCAAATGTGCGCACCACCAGCTCGCGCTTTCTGAGCGACAGCTTCCAGTGGACGCGCTTGAGCTCGTCGCCGTCCTGCCAGGCGCGCACGTCAGAGGGCGACGCGGTGTCTTCGGTGGCTGTGGACCGGAATTCCGGGCCCTCATCCACGTTCTTCAGCAGCATCGGCGCCTTCCTGGATACCTTCGGCAGCACCTCCATGCGCACGAGTTTCATAGCTGGCGTGCGGGAGAGCCTGAACAATCCGAACACATCCGACGCGCTGATGCGCGTCACGCCCGCCTCGTAGACGCCCCGGTGGGGGCACGGGATCACATGTCTGAACGCACGGGAAACATAGGGCGGCGTGTACACGTTGATCTCCTGGGTCCCGGAATAGGCGGACGGCACGCTCAGCTGGATGCGCACGGTGCCCGCCGGCAAAAGCGACGCGTGCCGCACCGTGAACACGCACATCATCTGCTCGCCGCGCGTCACCCTCGGCCGGACGCCCTTGAGCGTCAGCCGGAGCGTCCAGATCGTCCACAGCACCGAGATCAGACTGAGGAGCAGCATCACGGCCAGCATCAGAAACATGAGATAGTAGATCTTCGTGCCCGTGCTCAACCCGGCCGCCAACAGCGCGCCCATGCAGAGCAGGTAGCCCATGCGCCGGGCGTTCAGAATAGTCATCGTTTCGACAGCACCCCACGTAATCGTCTTCTATTTGGCCTTCACGGGCACCTGCACCGAACCCATCACGCTCGCGAGCACCCGCTGCGCGGTCATGTTGCGCATGCGCGCTTCCGGCGAGAGCACCAGCCGGTGGGCCAGCACCGGCTCCGCCATGCGCTGCACGTCGTCCGGCTTCACGAAATCGCGTCCGTCGAGAAGCGCGCTCGCCTGCGCCGCCCGCAACAGCGATATGGCCGCCCGGGTGGAGACGCCGAGCTGCAGCGCGGCGGACTTGCGGCTCGCCGCGGCGATGGCCGACACGTAGATGCGCACCTCCTTTGAGGTGTACACCTTTTCGACCTCCTGCTGGAGCCGGATGATGTCCAGGCTTGAGCAGATGGGCCGCAGTTCTTCCATGGGACGCGCGGAACCGGTGTAGCGCTCGAGGATATCGGCCTCCTCTTCCGCGGTCGGATAGCCGATGGCGATGCGCATGAAGAAGCGGTCCAGCTGCGCCTCGGGCAGTGGGTAGGTGCCCACGAAGTCCACCGGGTTCTGCGTCGCCAGCACGATGAACGGCTGCGGCATGGGATAGGTCACGCCGTCTACGGAGACCTGTCCCTCTTCCATGACCTCCAGAAGCGATGACTGTGTCTTGGGCGACGTGCGGTTGATCTCGTCCGCCAGCACCACCTGGCTCATGATCATGCCCGGTCGGTATTCCAGCTCTCCGGTCTTGAAATTCGCGATGGAAAAGCCCGTGACGTCGGACGGCGTGATATCGGGCGTGAATTGTATGCGCTTGAAGGAGCAGTCCAGCGACCGCGCGAGCGCGCTGGCCAGCGTGGTCTTGCCCACGCCGGGAACGTCCTCGATCAGCACATGTCCCCGGCAGAGCAGCGCGATCATCATCAATTCGACCGCCCGCTCCTTGCCTACGATCACCTTGCCGACATTCTTGGTCAGCATCTGCGCAAAGCGCTGTGTCACCTGCATAGCTCTGTCTCCTGATCGTAATCGTTCGTCCCGGCATTTGACGTGCGACGGCTCCGTGCGGATCCGTCGGGCGGCATGCCGAAAAACATCTGATTTTAGTATACAGATTCATGCGTTGATTTACAAGGAAATCTGTGCAAATGCCCCGTTATGTGCTATAATGTTTAAAAAGGGGCCGCAATTTGGCCGCAAATGGCGGCTTGAGGCACAGCGGGAGGAGAGGCGCATGATCCACGGCAACGGAATCGACCTGTGCGAGATCCGGCGGATCGAGGCCGCCATACAAAACCCGCACTTTCTGGAGCGCGTCTATACGCAGCGCGAGCGCGAGCGCATCGACGGGGCGGCCGGTGTGCGCCAGGGCGAGATCGCAGCCGGCCTGTTCGCCGCGAAGGAGGCTGTCGCCAAGGCGCTGGGCACGGGCTTTGACGGATTCGGCCCTCAGGATATCGAGATCACGCCGGGCGCTTCGGGGCAGCCGGTCTGCACGCTGCGCGACGGCGCCGGGGCGCGCGCGGCGGCGCTGGCGGGCGCGCGGTACCGCCTGTTCGTATCAGTGACCCATGAGGCCGGCTTGGCCGCTGCCATGGCGATCCTGGAGGGCTGACCGATCCCCTTTGTGAAAGCCGCAGACCGCTCGACCGAGCCCGTCCTTTTCGCTCTTAAAGAGGAGGTTGTTGCATGAGATCCCTGATCACCCCGCAGGCCATGCGCGACATGGAACAGCGATACTTTCGCGAGACCGGCACGCCCTCCATCGACCTCATGGAGCGCGCCGCCAGGGCGTTATGCGACGGCATACTGCGCCGATACGGGCGCGGCAGGACCGTGTTCTTCGCCTGCGGGCCGGGCGGCAACGGCGGCGACGGTCTCGCGTGCGCCAGGATGATCCGGCAGCTGGGCGGTCAGGCCGCCATATTTACCGCAGGGCCGGTCCGGTCGGCGGATGCCGTGGAGAACCTGCAGCTGGCGCGTCAGAGCGGCGTGCTCGAACGCACCCTGGACGAATGCGGCGAAGCGCCGGATATTTGGGTGGACGCCCTGTACGGCACCGGATTGTCCCGCGGGCCGGACGGCGAGGCGGCGCGGCTCATCGACCGCATGAACGCCGACCGGTCGCGGGGAAGCGCCGTCGTGGCGGTCGACATCCCATCCGGCCTGCACGGGCTCACCGGCAGCGCTTGGCGGCCCTGCGTGCAGGCGGACGTGACATTCACGTTCCAGTATGCCAAGCCCGGCTGCTTCATGGGTGACGGGCTCGAGGCCGCCGGCCAGGTGGAGGTGCTGGACATCGGCATACCTGACGGGATGTATCCCGAGGATCAACCCGCGCTGGTGGACGACGACGATGTGCGCCGCGCGCTGCCGAAGCGCCGCCGCAACACCCACAAGGGGCATTTCGGACACCTGATGATCGTCGCCGGCAGCGTTGGCATGGCCGGCGCAGCGGCGATGGCGGCCGGCGCGGCGCTTCGCACGGGCGCCGGGCTCGTGACCGTCGCCTGTCCCGCGCCGGTGGTCCCCATCGTCCAGACGCTCGCTCCATGCGCCATGTGCATCCCCCTGCCGGACGTGGACGGCGCACTGTCCGAGGAAGCGGTGCAGCCCCTGAACGACGCGCTCCAGGGCAAACAGGCTCTGGTCTGCGGCTGCGGACTGTCGAGGCGCTGCGCGCCGGAGGTCATCCGCCTTTTGATGGCCTGCGGCCTGCCGGCGCTTTTCGACGCGGACGCGCTGAACCTGATCGCCGACGACGCTTCGCTGAAGCGGGCCCTCCGTCCCCACCACCTGATCACGCCCCACCCGGGCGAGGCGCGCCGGCTCCTGGGCCGCGCGCTCACCGATCCCATCGAGGACGCCTACGCGCTGCGCACGATGAACTGTCAGGTCCTGCTCAAGGGCGCGGCCAGCGTGATCCCGGTGGGCGGCCGCGCGATGATCTCGACGAGCGGCGGCTGCGGCATGGCACGGGGCGGGTCGGGCGACTGCCTGTCCGGCATCATAGGCGCGCTGATGGCCCAGCGCGCGGCGGATCGCTCCGGCCTCTCAGGTCCGGCGCTCGCCGAATGCGCCGCCGTCGGCAGTGAGCTCCACGGGCTGGCAGGCGAGGCGGCCCAGGCCCGGTTAGGCATACGCGGCATGACCGCCATGGATATCGTCGGGTCGCTGCCGCAGGTGCTGATGCGCTATGAATAGCCGCTTTGCCGCGCAGGTGCGCGAGGCTGCGCAGGCGCTGCTGCCGGTCGGCGCGATGCTCCGCCGGGATCGCGGCGATGCGCTCTTCGTGACCGACGCGATCCGACGCGCGCCCGGGGTCGACTGGCCGGCGGCGTTCGAGGCCGCGGGTTTTCTCTGCGACTGTTCGGAGGGACCGGCACGCCTGACACCCGGTGCTCTCTGGCACGCCCGGCTGGCGGACAGCTTTCCGGATCCGCCGAATGCCCTGTGCGCCGCACTCAGGCGCTTCGACGGCCCGCCCGACGATGTTTCGCTGCGTCTGTTCGCCCGCGCCGTCAAGGCGCTCGACAGCACAGCGCCCGATCCCGATTGTGAGCGCCTGCTGCGGCAGCGCGCCGCCGCCGTCCTTCGCACGCCCGGCTGCCCCGGCGGCAGCCTGTACGCCTGTGCGCTGGCCGTTCACCTGATGGTTACCGAAAGTGAAGGAGACGATCTGCGATGAAGCTTCGATGGCTGGGACACTCGTGTTTCAAGATCACACTGGACAACGGCAGGGTGCTGGTGACCGACCCATTCGACGCCACGGTGGGCTATCCCCCGCTGCAGGTCGTCGCGGATGTCGCGCTTTCCAGCCACGGCCACTTCGATCACAACTGCTTTGACGCCCTGCAGGGCGACTTCAGGATCATCGATCGCCCTGGCACCTACGACTGCTACGGCGCCCGGATCACCGGCGTGCACAGCTTCCACGACGATGTCCGCGGCGCTAAGCGCGGGGACAACACCATCTTCGCCATCGAAGCGGACGGGGTCAAGATCGTGCACCTGGGCGACCTCGGGCACTTGCCCGACACGAAAGAACAGGATGATCTCATCCGCGGCGCGGACGTACTGCTCATCCCCATCGGCGGCACCTTCACCATCACCACCCCGCAGGCGGTCGAACTCATCGGGCGCTTCGCGCCGCGCTGCGCCATCGCCATGCACTTCAAAAACCGCTTCTGCGGCTTCCCTGTCACCGACAGCCGCGAATTCATGCGGCTGACAGGTGCGGGCACGCTCGACAATACCATCGACCTGTCGGCGGAGGTGCCTGCCGGCTGCTTCGTCATGGACATTTGAGGAGGAGGTTCGAACATGCTGTACATGGGCATCGACGTCGGGACCCAGGGCGTGCGCTGCGTGGTGTCGGATGAGCGCGGGAACATCGCCGCGGCCAGATCCGTCCCCTTCAAGCGCATCAATGTCGCCCAGACCGCCGGCTGGCAGGAGCAGTCGCCTGACGACTGGTGGGCCGCCGCCGATTTCGCCATATCAGACTGCATGGTGCAGCTTCGACTGGCGGGACACAGGGCCGACGACGTGGCCGCCATCTCGATCGACGGGACCAGCGGCACCGTCGTCCCGCTCGGCGAAGACATGAAGCCTCTCATGAACGGCATCATGTACAACGACCCGCGCGCACGCGCCGAGGCCGTGCAGGTGCGCTCGGTGCTCAGCGCGCAGGAGAAGCGGCTGGGCTACGCGTTCGGGGCATCCTTCTCGCTGCCACGCATACTCTGGGTAAAGCAGAACCGGCCCGATATCTACGAAAAGACACGGCTGTTCGCGCATCAGGCCGATTACATCGCCGGCGGCCTCTGCGGCGAATACGCGGCTTCCGATTATTCAAACGCCCTGAAGACCGGTTACGATCTCATGGGCCGCCGCTGGCCGGACGAGCTGACGACGCTGTCGCTGGACAGATCAAAGCTGCCGCGCATCGTCGCGCCCGGCGCGCCCATCGCGCCTTTGACCGCTGAGGCAGCAGACCGGCTCGGCCTGAGCCCCCGAACGATGGTGGTCGGCGGATCCACCGACGGCTACGCCGCGGCGCTGGCGACCGGTGCGGTCACGCCGGGAAGCTGGGCCTCTATCATTGGCACCACGTTCGTCCTGAAGGGCGTGACGCGTGAGTTGGTGCTGGATCCCAGCGGCGCCAGCTATTCCCACCTGTTGCCCGACGGCGCGTGGCTGCTGGGCGGCGCAGGCAACATCGGCGGGCGCACGTTGAACGCCGTCGCAAACGGCAGGCCATTCGACGCGCTCAACGCCGAGGCCGAATCATTGATCCCCACCGGCGTGCGCTGCTATCCCCTGCCCGGCAAGGGCGAGCGCTTTCCCTTCGTGTTGCCCGACTGCGAGCCGTTCTACGTGGGCGATATCACCGGCGGCAGGCTCTACCCTGCTGTGATGGAGGGCGTCGGCTTTGCAGAGCGACTGACGTTCGACCGCATGGAAAAGCTGGGCTGCGAGGTCGGCGACACCATCTTCGCCGCCGGCGGCGCGTGCCGGAGCGACCTCTGGCTGCGCATACGGGCCAGCATACTGGACCGGCAGCTGCGCGTGCCCGCCGTGGTGGACGCGGCCATGGGCTCGGCGCTGTTGGCCGCCTCCGGCGATCTGGGCGGCCTGGACCGCGCCGCAGCGCAGATGGTGCGCTTCGACAAGACCGTGGATCCCGATCCCGCGCTCGTCGGCGCCTATCGGGATATCTACGGCCGGTTCCTGAGCGACATCCATAGTTTTTACGGCGTGGAGGTTTGAATGAGCATTTTCAAGGACTGCGATATCCGCGGCGTCTATCCGGTGGAGATCGACGAGGCGGCCGCCTTCCGCATCGGGCAGGCGCTTGGCGCGCTGCACACCGGCGCACGGATGGCCGTGGGCGGCGATGTGCGCCGGTCCACGCCGGCGCTGAAGGCGGCATTCATCGAGGGACTCACCCGCTGCGGCGTCCATGTGACGGACATCGGCACAGTGCCCACGCCCGCCCTGTATTGGGCCCTGGCCAACCTGGATCTGGACGGCGGCGCGACCGTGACCGCGAGCCACAATCCCCCGAAGTATAACGGCATCAAGTTCATGTTCGGCGGCGAGCCCGTCAACCGCGCGATCATCGATGCGGTCGAGGCCGCTTATGACGCCGGCCGCTTCCCCGACGTGCCCGGCAGCGTGACGTGCATCGACATACTGCCCGACTACCTTGCGTCCCTGAAGGCGCGCTTTGTCGCAAAAAAGCGCCTGAAGGTCGTCGTGGATGCCGGCAACGGCGCCATGAGCGGCATCGCTCCGTCGGCCTTCCGACAGAGCGGCTATGAGGTCGTCGAACTGTTCTGCACGCCGGACGGAACGTTCCCCAACCGCGACCCGAACCCCGCCGAATACCGCCACCTCGGCGCCGTGAGCGCGAAGGTGGTCGAGACGGGCGCCGATCTCGGCGTAGCCTTCGACGGCGATGGCGACCGCGCGGTGTTCATCGACGAGACCGGCACGCCCGTCCAGAACGAGCGGTCGCTTACGCTTTTCATACGACACCTGTTGAAAGATCGGCCTACGCCGGTGGTGTACGATCAAAAATCCTCTTCCGCGGTCAAGCGCGCCACGCTGGCCATGGGCGGCACGCCGGTGCCGGAGCGCAGCGGGCATTCGTTCATCAAACGCCGCTTTCTTGCGCTCGGTGCAGCGGTCGCCGGCGAGGTCAGCGGGCACTTCTTCTTCGGCGAGCTGGGTTACGATGACGGCCTGTTCGCCGCGTTGATGATGGCGGATATCGTCGCCGGGTCCGGCAGGACGCTCTCCGCGCTTACAGCGGACATCGTCTGCCCGCCCATCACCCCGGACCTGCGCGTGCACTGTCCCTACGCCGAACAGGACGACTGGCTCCGGCGCATCGAGCGCCTGTCCGATCATGTGCCCTGCGAGGTCAGCCGCCTGGACGGCGTGCGGCTGGATCTTCCGGACGGCTGGCTGCTGGTGCGAAAGTCCGTCACCGCCGAGCAGATCACCCTGCGCGCCGAGGCAGATACCCCCGAGCGCCTGAGGGAGATCCTGGAGATGGCGGCGAGCGTCCTGCCGGAGGAAGCGCGGGAGGCGCTGCTGAAGTGAAACGGGCGTTGTGCGTATCGGCGGCTCTGCTTCGTCGATCTCGAGACGGGTGGGATCAGCCCGCTGATCGACAGGCTCGGCACGAATGACGCCGGTGGAGACGTATCGATCGTACCGCTCGATCTCTGCGACACCCGCTGCCGTCTCGTCTGGCTGTCGTAGCGGGCAGGCCGTCCGGAAAACACTATAAACAGGCAGGGGCTCTCTTCGAGTCCCTGCCTGTGTTCGTGATATCGCGAACATATCGTTGCCTTCGCTATTGTGCCGGCTTCGTACGCCTGCTGCGCCGGTATTTCTGGTTGCGGCTGTTCGGCTTATCGGGAAGCGTCATTTCGATCGTTCCGGCTTCGAGTGCGGGCAGCAGATGATACTTCCGGAACGCCGCGCGGCTCTTTAGTCCCAAACGCTGCATGAGCTCGCTCCCGGACAGCGCATCGTCGCCCATCGCCGCCAGCAGCCTGCCGGTCTGCGAACGACCCGTTCCCAGAGCCGTCTCGACGCTCTCCACGAATTCCGTGAGCGCGTCGCGTATGATGCGAAGAAGAAAAAGGATCACAGGATCCGCACAGAAGTTCTTGTATGCCTTTGAGAGTACATGATCGTGTTCGTCCCTGTGTTCCAGGATCTTTGCTTCGATGGGCAGCCACGCGAAGACCGGCCGCCACTCCGTCAGCAACCGCCTCAGCCACATCCGACCCAGTCGCCCGTTCCCGTCGGCGAATGGCCGGATGGCCCCAAATGCATAGTAGAACACGCCGCTTTTGATGAGGGCGTGTGTCTTGTCTTCCCGCGCCCACTCCAGCAGCCCGGCGATCTCCTCCTCTACGAAAACCGCCGGCGGAGCCGAGCAGATCGACGGCGCCTCTCCGCAAAGCACCTGTGCAGGACCCGTTCTGAAACGCCCGCAAGTGTCCGAGAGGCCGTCCATGAGCAGCCTGTGCGCCTCAAGCATATCTTTGATTCTGTACGGATACAAGTTCTGCAGTCCCCCGTATGCATCCCGGAGGCCCATGACCTCCCTGACTGTCTTTGGGGCGCAGTCCGTCTGCTTGCCTTCCAGAATACCCGCGACCTGATCAAGCGCAGGCGCGTCGGATCCGAACGCGAGCGCCGCACAGATGGTTTTCAGACTGTCGTCCTGTGCTGGTCCGTTGTCGCGCGCCTCGCGCTCGAGCGCGGCGATGGCTCCGACAGCCTCGCTGATCTCCGAGACCAGCGTGACCATCTCTCCCGAATAGTGGAACGGCGGATCAAATCTGCCCATGCTCGCATCCTCCGGCATAACTTGTCTCTCAATAGCATACAAGATACTGGATCTATGTTCCAAAGGCGGATCACTCAAACGGCGGACAGCGTCCCGATCGCTTCAAGGCCGGCTTCCTTTGCGATCGGTGCAGGCCGGAAGCCCGAACGCCGGCGGCCGCTCCTGAGGGGGCGGCCGATGTGTACGTCCGTCCCGATCCTTTCATTGCCCGTACGGCTTTACTTGATCTTTCTCGCTTCCAGGTAATACCGCTTTTCGTTGGCCTCTCCCATGGAGAAGGTCTTGCGGGGCAGCACGCCCCAGCGGCGGATGTAGCTGAACAATTCGGATTTATCGAAGGCGCGCGGCATGAAGCCGATGACGTCCGGACGGTCCACCAGCTGCTTCAGCGCGTCTGCGCCGTGGATATAGTCGATCTCTGCTTTCGGATGATCGGCGAGATATCCGTCCAGGAAGGCCTGGAGAAGCCGGAGCGGGTGCTGCGTCGATCTGAAGCGCCACGTATGCACCGCGTCAAAGGCGACAAGGTCGTTCCCCTCTCCCTCATCTGCGCCGCTGCGCGCCAGGAACGCGCGATAGTCATCGATCAGCGATACCGGCTCCACGCCGGTCAGGACGCGATGGATGGGCTCGAACCGAAGCGCCGGGCACTCCAGGTTCACCAGTTCGACCATCGCGTAGCGCGCGGGATGATCCTCCCGCTGTGCATCCGTCAGGCTGTCCCGAACATCCAGCCAGCACTGCCGGGCCGCTGCCAGAGAATGGTTGCCGTCGCCCACCGCGTACAGCAAGCCGTCGGCCGCCTGATACAGCGCGTCGATGGCGTTGAACGCGCACCGCGCGTCCGCGCCGGTCACCGCCCAGCCACGGATATGACCGCCCGACTGCATGAGTTCGAAGTCGTACAGCTGCCGCATCGCGCCGCGCCGTTCGTACAGCGGTTCGATCACCGTGCAGCCCGGGTCGTCGATCAGCATCATGACGTGCGGGAGCTCTACCGGCGCTGCGGCGCGTATGCGCGCCCTCGGCGGCACGCGGCTGATCACCGTGCCCTCGGTCGGACGGATCAGGCTTTTGGAACCCGGGTTGAAGTCATACTGTTCAAGATCCAGGCATACCAAAAGGCCCTGTCGGACGCCGGCGGCCGTGATCCGTTCCGTGAGTACGAAGCCGTCCCGCACGGCCGTTTCCCACACGCCCCCGGACAGGTATTCCCGCATGGTCGCGTGGATCGCCGGGATGCGTGCCTCGGCTTCTGACAGCCAGGCTTCGGGCAGTGTCACCCGCAGCGCGGAGGGCGCATCGCCCACGATGTCCTCCACGCGCCTCCAGTAATCCGGCTGCGCCGTGAACTGATCGCACGCCACCACCGACCATTTCGAAAGGTCGACATCTGCCCGCGGCAGAAGTACGTCACAAGTCCTCAGTGCGTTGCTCATGCTCTCATCTCCGTATGATGTCCGGCGGGAGCGCCGCTCCCTTCGCCGCCCGCAGTCGTTCGGCATGACATCCGTTTTCATAATGGACGCCCCCACGCAGGGGACGTCCCATTCGTCGAAATCATATCCTGTCGTCACGGCATCAGCAGGCGTACGCGATACACGGTATCCAGCGCCTGCAGCCTGTCGCACAGCATCGCGCTGGGTTCTGCGCCCACGTCCAGCACCGTATAGGCATACGCGCCGCGGGACTGGTTGACCATGTTTTCGATGTTCAGCCCCTCGCCTGAGAGGATCTGTGTGATGGATCCGATGACGTTGGGCACGTTTTTGTGCAGCAGCGCGATGCGCGGCATCGTCGGCCGCCCGAGCTGGCAGTTGGGATAGTTGCAGGAATTGACGATGGAGCCATACCGGATATAATCGTTCACCTGACGGGCGACCATGCGCACGCAATTGTCCTCGCTCTCGGGAGTGGATGCGCCGAGGTGCGGCGTCAGGATGGCATTCTTCTGTCCGATGAGCTTCGCCTCCGGGAAATCGGTCACATAGGTGCGCAGCTCGCCTGCGTCCAGCGCCGCCTTCACGTCATCGACGTTCACCAATCCGCCGCGCGCGAAGTTCAGCAGCGCCGCGGAATTCTTCATGGACGACAGCGCACCGGCGTCGATCATGTTCCGGTTGGAATCCAAAAGCGGCACGTGCAGCGTGATGTAATCGCTCTTTTCAAAGACCTCGCCGATGGACATGACGTGCGTCACGGCGCGGGACAGGTGCCACGCGTGCTCCACGGATATATAGGGATCATAGCCCAGCACGTCCATACCGAGCGCCACGCCGGCATTCGCCACCAGCACACCGATGGCGCCGAGGCCGATGACGCCCAGCGTTTTGCCCTCAAGCTCCGGCCCGATAAAGCGGTTTTTCCCCGCCTCGACCTGCTTTTCCACCGTGACCTCGCCCTCGGTGAGCGTCTTGCACCACTCGATGCCGTCCGAGATCCTGCGGGAAGCCAGCAGCAGTCCCGCCAGCACCAGCTCCTTGACGGCGTTCGCGTTCGCGCCGGGCGAATTGAACACCACGACGCCGTGCTCAGCCATGCGGTCGAGCGGTATGTTGTTCACGCCCGCGCCGGCCCTGGCCACGCAAAGCAGTTCGTCGTTGATGTCCATATCGTGCAGATTCGCCGAACGCACGAGGATGGCGTCCGGGTTTTCGACGTCGTTGCCGACGTTGTATTCCGCGGCGGACAGGATGCTGTGATACACCGGGGAGATCGCGTTGATCTTTTTGATGTTGATCATTCCAAACACTCCATTGCTCTGGATATGGGATACGGCCCACCGATCAGCGGTTGAGCGTTTCGAACCGCTTCATGAACGACGCGAGCTTCTCGACGCCCTCGATGGGCATGGCGTTGTAGATGCTGGCGCGGATGCCGCCCACCAGGCGATGTCCCTTCAGGCTCACCAGGCCTTCGGCCGCCGCAGCCTTCACGAAGGCCGCGTCGAGCTCGGGATCTGGCGTGGTGAAGGTGACGTTCATGCGGCTGCGATACGCCGGCACCACCGTGGCGCGATAGAAGTCCGAATCATCCAGCACGTCGTAGAGCAGCTTGGCCTTGGCGATGTTCAGCTGCTCGATGCCCTCGACGCCGCCCTGCGCCGCCAGCCACTTCATGCAGAGGCCGGCCATGTAGATGGCGTAGGTGGGCGGGGTGTTCAGCATGGAGCCCTTTTCGGTCATCACCGTCCAGTTGAGCACCTTCGGGCAGATCGCCTGCGCGCGGCCCAGCAGATCGCGGCGCACGATCACGATGGTCAGCCCCGCGGGCCCCACATTTTTCTGCGCGCCGGCGTAGGCCACGCCGAAGCGGGTGATGTCGAACACCTCGCTGAGGATGTTGGAGGACATGTCCGCGACCAGCGGCACATCTCCGGTGTCCGGCAGCTCGGGATAGCGGGTGCCGAATATGGTATTGTTGGTGGTGATATAGAAATAATCGGCATTTGGATCGAAGGAGGCCCGGTCCAGCTCGGGGATGCGGCAGTAGTTCTCGTCCTTCGAGGAGGCCACGCAGCGCACGTTGCCGTACTTCCCCGCCTCGACCATCGCCCCGTGCGCGAAGTTGCCGGTGTCCACATAGTCGGCGCTGCCGCCTTCGGAGAGAAGATTCATCGGGATGGCCGCGAACTGGCCTGTGGCGCCCCCCTGCAGGAACAGCACCGAATAGCTGTCCGGTATGTGCATGAGCGAACGAAGCGCCGCTTCGGTCTCATCGAAGATATCCTGATATGCCCTGGAGCGATGGCTCATCTCCATGACGGACATGCCCGTGCCGTTGTAGTCGAGCATCTCCGAGGCCGCCTGTCGGAGCGCCGCTTCCGGCATCGCCGAGGGACCCGCCGCAAAATTGTACACGCGTTCCATAGCCCTGCCCCCTCTGTTCGTGATCCGCGGCGCCCCGCAGGCGGCCGCTGTCGATTCATTATAGTACACGGTTGATGTCAAAACCATGTGACGCTCGCGTTAAATAATGTCATCCCGGTCCGCGCAGCCGCGCAGGGAGGCCTGACGCCGCGGCTTTTCGCGCGATCGAACACAGGATAAAAATACGTCTCATATCCGTGTCATGACTGAACTTTTAACCCGGATATGATATACTTCGTGATATCGATCATTCTGGAGGTTTATGGCCATGGCGCATGCGCAACGGGTGTTCAGAGCGACGATGCTGGTCACCGTGGTCGTCATATTGAGCAAGATCTCGGGCTTTGTCCGGGATGTGATACTGGCAGGCTACTTCGGCACGGGCATCGCCAACGACGCGTACGTCTCCGCCTACAGCCTTTTCTATCTGCCGGTGCTGCTGTTCAGCTCCTGTATCTCCGCAACGCTCATCCCGCTCTACGTTCAGGAGCGCGAACAGCGGAGCCTTGCGCACGCCAACCGCTTCGCCTCGAACACCATCAATCTGTTCGGGGTCGCCGCGCTCATCATCACGGCGATGTTCATCGTACTGGCGCGGCCCCTGGTGCGCGTCATATACATGGGCTTCGATCCTCATAAGGCAGCGCTCACCGTGAAGCTCGTGCGCATCATGCTGCTTTCGCTGGTGTTCAACGTGACTTCCGTGAGCCTGGCGAGCCTTCTGAACGCCTCTGAGAAATACGTGGCCGCGCAGCTGACGGGTTTCCCGTTGAACCTGTGCATCATCGCGGCGACGGTATTCTTCTCTCCGAAGTACGGCATCGCTGCCGTCGGCTGGGGCGTGTTCGCCTCGAACATCCTTCAGTTCCTGATCCTGGTCCCGTTCCTGCGCGGCTGGTTCCGCTATGCGCCGTCCCTGGACTTCTCGGACAAGCGCTTCCACCGGCTGGTCGCGCTCGCCGGACCGGCCATGCTGGCCATGGGCGTGAGCGAGCTCAACCACATGATCGACCACGCGCTCGCCTCCGGCCTCCGTCCCGGCGACATCTCGGCCATGAGCTACGCCTACCGGCTGGTGCAGTTCCTGCAGGGCGTGCTGCTGATGCCGCTGACGACGATCATGTTCTCCCGACTGAGCCGCCTGGCGGCGGAAAAGAACGTCGATGAGATGCTGGCGGTGCTGCGCCGAAGTGTACTGGTGATCGCCATGGTGATCCTGCCCATCGTCGCCATCGGCGCCATCCTGTCCACGGATGTGATCAAGTTCGCCTTCATGCGCGGAAGGTTCGGCATGGATTCGGTGCGCGTCACCTCTCAGATCCTGATCTTCTACATCATAGGTGTGCTGGCCTTCGGCCTTCGCGATTTCATGTCCCGCATGTTCCACGCCATGCAGGATACAAAGACGCCTTTCCGCGTCTCCTGTCTGGTGGTGGCCACGAACATCACGCTCAACCTGATCCTGCGCGTGTTCATGGGCGCCAACGGTCTGGCGCTCGCCACCTCCATCGCCGGCTACACCGGCACCATCGTGCTGCTCCTGCTGCTCAGACGGCGCTTTGGCTCGCTTGGCTTCGGCGCATTGCTGCCGGAGCTGGCAAAGATCGCGCTGGCCACGCTGGTCACCGCCGTCGTATGCGCCGCGATGGACCGCGTCGTGCCCCCCGCGTTCGGCACCGGCCAGGTGTTCGTGCGCCTGGCGCTCTGTGCCGGCGTCTCCCTGATCGCCTATGCATGCTGCTGCATCGCCTTGCGGGTCAAGGCCCTGCGCGCCCTGGCGGACGAGGTGATGCGCCGGCGCAAGCGCTGATCCGGTCGACCCGGTCGCGACGAGCTTTCCGAATGCCGGCCGATGCGCCGCATTCGATCCGAACAACATGTCAACTGCCGAAGAAAGGATGATCGCCGCCATGAAGCATCTGTTCCGCGCGCTGCTGGCTGCCGCGACGGCTATGCTGCTGCTCACGGCCTGCCTCGCGCCCGCCGTAGCCGAATCCCTGCCCAAGGGCTTCCCGCCCAACCCCATCCGCGCGCAGAGCGAGGCGCCCTTCGCCGGCCATTGGGCGCTGCGCTGTCTGTTCTCACAGGGCCGCTATGTCAGCGCCGACGCCTCGGGACTGAGCATCACGCTGGACATCTCCGAGGGCTCTGTCGGCCTCACCACCAACGGCTATTCCTTCAAGAGCGACAGCGCGCTCGATCCGGAGGGCACGCTGAAGATCACCGACGCCGACGGCACCGTCACCCATTTCAATCTCAACGACGACGGCAGCATCTCATGCCTTCAGAACATGCAGGGCATCATCGTCGTGCTGTACTTCGACCGCAGATCCTAGCTGCCTGTCCCAGGCCTGATCCCCAGACAAAGGAGCGCTACCCATGAACGATGAGGAACGCATCATCACCAGCGGCTACCGCGAAGAAGAGGACGCGGCGGAGCTCTCGCTGCGCCCGCATACGCTCGCGGAGTACTTCGGCCAGGACAAGCTCAAGCAGAGCCTCACGGTCTACATGCAGGCCGCCATCGCGCGCCGCGAACCGCTGGACCACATCCTGCTGTACGGCCCGCCCGGACTGGGCAAGACCACGCTGGCGGGTATCATCGCCGCGGAGATGGGCCACAACATCCGCGTCACCAGCGGCCCGGCCATCGAACGCGCGGGCGATCTGGCGTCGATCCTGACGAACCTGAACGCCGGCGACGTGCTGTTCATCGATGAGATCCACCGCCTGAGCCATCAGGTGGAGGAGGTGCTCTATCCCGCGATGGAGGACTACGCACTGGACATCATGATCGGCAAGGGGCCCTCGGCCCGGTCGATCCGTCTGGACCTGCCCAGATTCACGCTGATCGGCGCCCCCACCCGGGCCGGCATGCTGACCAGCCCCCTGCGCGATCGCTTCGGCATCACGTTCAGGCTGGAGCTCTACACCCCGGAGCAGCTGGCTGTCATCGTGCGAAGGAGCGCCCAGATCCTCAAGATCGACTGTGACCACGACGGCGCGCTGGAGATCGCCAGCCGCTCGCGCGGCACGCCGCGCGTCGCCAACCGACTCATCCGCCGCGTGCGCGATTTCGCGCAGGTCAAGGGCGACGGCACGATCACGCTGGACATCGCGCGGGAAGCGCTCAATATGCTGGAGATCGACGAGCTCGGGCTGGATCACGTGGACCGCACGATGCTGAACACCATGATCGGAAAGTTCGGCGGCGGTCCGGTCGGCCTGGACACGCTGGCCGCCTCCACCGGCGAGGACGCCACCACCATCGAGGACGTCTACGAGCCCTATCTTTTGCAGCTGGGCTTTTTGATGCGCACGCCCCGCGGCCGCGTCTGCACCCAGGCTGCTTACGACCACATGGGCATCCGCATGCCGAAGAAAGCGGCTGAAGACGACAGCAGCCAGGTCAGGATGGACTTCTGAACGAGCAGGCGGCACCGGCGCAGAGACCGCGTGCCTCCGGAGATCCAAAGACCGGGGATGATCACATGAAACTATCCGACTTTATGTACGACCTGCCGGAGGCGCGCATCGCGCAGACTCCGGTCGAACCGCGCGACCACAGCCGCCTGATGGTCGTGCACCGGGACACCCGCGAGATCGAACACAAGCACTTTTACGACATCATCGACTACCTGGATCCAGGCGACTGCCTGGTGATCAACGAGACGAAGGTCATCCCGGCGCGCCTTTACGGCGAACGGCCCACCGGCGGGGCCGTCGAGGTGCTGCTCTTGAAGCAGGTGGGCCCGAAGCGCTGGGAGACGCTGGTGCGCCCCGGGAAAAAGCTCAAGCCCGGCGCGGAAGTCGTCTTCGGCGGCGGTCGCCTGACAGGCCGGGTGCTGGAGACCACGGACGTGGGCGGGCGCATCGTCGAATTCGCGTGCGAGGGCACGTTCGAAGCGGCACTGGACGAACTGGGCGAGATGCCTCTGCCGCCGTACATCCACGAGAAGCTCCGGGACCGCGACCGCTACCAGACCGTGTACGCAAAGCAGGACGGCAGCGCCGCCGCGCCGACGGCCGGCCTGCATTTCACGCCGGAGCTGCTCGAGCGCATCCGCGAAAAGGGCATCGACATCGTGCCGGTGCTGCTGCACGTGGGCCTGGGCACCTTCCGGCCGGTGAAGGTGGAGAACATCGAGGACCACGAGATGCACACCGAGTACTTCGAGGTGACCGAAGACGCCGCCCGGCGCATCAACGCCGCGCGGGATCGTGGGGGCCGCGTGGTCGCCGTGGGCACCACCAGCGTGCGCACGCTGGAGTCCGCCGCGAAGGACGGCCGGATGCAGGCCATGCGCGGAGATACGAGCATCTTCATCAAGCCCGGGTACAAATATCAGATGGTGGACGCTCTGATCACCAATTTCCATCTGCCCGGATCTACGCTCATCATGCTGGTATCCGCCTTCTATGACCGCGAGCGCATCCTGGACGCCTACCGCCTGGCCGTGCGCGAGGAATACCGCTTTTTCTCCTTCGGGGATGCCATGCTGATCCTTTAGAGCCGATGCGTCGAACGTGTTTCGTGCGCACAAGGGGGCAGGGGCGCCGTTCGTCGGTGCCCCTGCCCCCTTGTGCGTCCATCTCCAAATGCCGCGCTCACTCTTCGCGCTTGTCCATGTTCGGCCTTTTCCCGCCGCGCAGCACGACCTCCTCGCCGCTGCGCAGCTTGTCGGCGATCTCTGTGAGCCGCCTGAGCCTCGCATTCACGCCGGACTTCCCGATGGGCGGTTCCATCAGCTCGCCCAGGCTGGTCAACGCCATCTCCGGATTGTTGGCGCGCGCAAAGGCCATCTCCCGAAGCGAAGCGGGCAGCTTGTCGAGGCCCAGCTCGCGGTCGATATACATGATATCACGGATCTGTGCCTCCGCTGCCGCCAGCACGCGGTCGATGTTGGACGCGTCGAAATTCATCTGCCGGTTGACCCGGTTGGAGACCTCCTTGCGGACCCTGACGTTCTCGAAGGCCAGCACCGCCGTGCTCGCGCCCAGCAGCGTCAGCGCATCGGAGATGTCCTCCGCCCGCTTGAAATAGGCCACGAACCGGTTCCGTCTGGCGGTCACGCGCGCCTCGAGCCCGAAATAGTCCAGACATGCCACGATGCGCTGTGCCAAAGGTTCCCTGGGGGCGGCGATCTCCATGTGGTAGCGCCGGTCAGGCGGCGTGATCGTGCCGCACATCATGAACGCTGCCCGAACAAACGCCTTCTTGCAGCAGGCGTAGTCCGTGATCGAAGGCGGCGGCGTCTCAGCGAGCCCGAACAGCCCGTCCTCGTCCAATAGGCCGCATTCCTGCAGCAGCGTGAGCGACGCCTCTTCGGGGATCGCGAGCTGGTAGTGCTTCTGACGGTTCAGCGTGTCGCCGCTGATGGCGCGGATCTGTCCGGTGATGCCCCAGTGTCGCTTCAGCATGCCGAAATAGCGCCTGACGATGGCCGCATCCGAAGCGGTGATGTTCAGTGCATAGCGCCCACGCCCGCGCCAGGCGATGCCGCCGGATGACAGCAGCGCCGCGGCCAGCTCGCTGCGCGCGCAACAAACGTCATCGGTCCTGAGCCTCGCCAGCTCGCCGCGCACATCCGATGCAAAAGACATTCGCTTTCAGCTCCTCCGGGCGTCCTCGCCCAGTATGCGCACCTCGGTCTCCAGATGCACGCCGGACATCGCCTCGACCTCGCGCTGCACCGTCTCGATCAGCGCGATGATATCGGCCGCCGTCGCCTCCGCGACCTTCACGATGAAGCCCGCGTGCTTTTCGCTGACCTGCGCGCCGTTCACGGAGCGCCCCTTCAGCCCGGCCTGCTCGATCAGCGCGCCGGCATAATGGCCCTCCGGGCGCTTGAAGACGCTGCCCGCGCTGGGGTAGTTCAGCGGCTGCTTGTCGCGCCGGCGTGCGTTCAGCTCCCGCATGCGCGCCGCGATGGCTTCCGGATCATCCGGCTCCAGCCGGAAGCGCGCCGACAGGACGATGCCGCCCTCCCTGAGCGGCCGCGTCGTGCGATAGCCCATCTGCAGCTCGTCCCGCGACAGCTTGCGCACCCGGCCGTCCATCAACACCTCGGCGTCGATCAACACGTCCGAGAGCTGTCCGCCGTAGGCGCCCGCGTTCATCGCGCAGCCTCCGCCCAGCGAACCCGGGATGCCCGAGGCGAATTCGAGCCCCGCCAGGCCTGCAGCCTGGGCAAAGGCCGCCACGCGGGCCAGAGACGCCCCCGCCTGCGCGCTGATGACGTGCCCCTCGCGCCGAATGGCCGACATGCCCTCGCCCAGCGCGATCACCAGGCCGCGGATGCCGCCGTCGCGCACCAGCAGGTTCGATCCGTTGCCGATCACCAGCACCTGGACGGCCGCCGCGCGTGCTGCCGCCATCGCCGCCGCCACCTGCTCAGGTGACTCGGGAAGGAACATCACGTCCGCCGGCCCGCCCACGCGGAACGTGGTGTGCCGGGACATCGGCTCGTCCGTCAGTATCTGATCCGCCCGCGCGATGGCGCGCAGACTTTCGACGATCGATAACATGCTAACCTCCCTGCTCCATAGCGGAGAATCCGTCAGAAGTTGAAATAGATGAAGGGGTTGTAGCTGCCCACGGCGATATAGGTGACGGCGATGAACGTCAGCGCCAACAGAGCGACGGACCCGACGATCCGCATGATATCCACATTCAAGTGCAGGCGATCGCGCAGCAGCTCGGGTACAGGCAGGCTGAACAGCACGCCCGCGGCCAGGAACGGCCCATACTCTCTCAGGAACGCGGTGGTCAGCGGGTTCCAAAGCGGCGCGCCGCTCAGGCCGAACATCGATCCGTAGAACACGCGGGCCACATGCAGATCGTCCGAGCGGATCATGACCGTGATGGTCACCACCACGAACATGGCGTAGAAGTGGCCGATCTTATGGTTGGACATCCACTTGCCCATGCCCGTCAGCCGCTCGATCACCAGGAACACGCCGAAGCCAAAGCCCCACAGGAAATAGGTCCAGGCAGCACCGTGCCACAGGCCGGTCAGCGTCCACACCACCATCATGTTGAACACCAGCCTCGGGGTCTTCACGCGGCTGCCGCCCAGCGGGATATACAGGTAATCGGTGAACCAGCTGCCCAGCGAGATGTGCCAGCGCTTCCAGAACTCGCCCACCGACTTGCAGATGAAGGGATAGGTGAAGTTTTCCAGAAAGTGGAAGCCGAACATGCGGCCCAGCCCGATGGCCATATCCGAGTATCCCGAAAAGTCGAAGTACACCTGCATGAGGTACGCGCAGGCGGCCAGCCATGCGCTCACCACGGAAAGCTGCGCCGTCTCAAGCCCAAAAGCCGTGTCCACCAGCAGGCCCATGTTGTTTGCCAGCAGCATCTTCTTGCAGAGGCCGCGCATGAAGCGCACCGTGCCCTCAAGGAAGTCGTCCAGGTTCTCCCGGCGGTTCTGGATCTCGTTGGCCACCGTCTGGTAGCGCACGATCGGGCCAGCGATCAGCTGTGGGAAGAACGAAATGTACAGGCACACGTTGATCAGATTCTTCTGCACCTGTCCCTTGCCCCGGTACACATCGATCACGTAGCTCATGGCCTGGAAGGTAAAGAAGGATATGCCGATGGGCAGCGTGATCTGCGGCACGGGCAGCCGCAGACTGAACCAGAGGTTCAGGCTGTTCATCAGGAACATCAGGTATTTGAAGATGCCCAGCAGCCCGAGGTTGAACACGACCATCAGCGTCAGCGCCAGCTTCGAAAGGCGCCTGTCGCCGCGCACGCGGTCCACCCACAAGCCGAAGAGCCAGTTGACGACGATCGAGGCCATCATGATCGGGAAGAACTTCGGCGCGCCGAACGCATAAAACCCAAGGCTCATCACCGACAGGAACACGTTGGTCGCCTTGCGCCAGCGCTTCAGGAGATAATAGCCGACCAGCGTCACCGGCAAAAAATAAAACAGGAATTCGATGCTTGAGAATACCATGGAACGCATGCCCCTTACAGCAACATTATAGACCTATTGTATTATAGCGGATGCCCTTGCTTTTGTCCAGCAAACTTGGGTAAAACACCGAAGCGCGGCGCCCGTTCGATGACCGATTCTTCTTGACAGCCGCGGGATAATCCAATACAATGTATAATAGGAAACTGTGGAAAGCCTTCATGTGAACGGAGCCTGTACCTGCCATGCTGCACACCACGAAACGGTCGGTCATGTGCCTCGCCTGCGCGCTGATGCTCGCGCTGGCCTGTTTTGTGTTGCCCCGGGCCACGGCTGAGGAGCGAACGCGCAGCGCGGATATCCTTGATGTCGACTTTTCCGTCAGCCCCGCCGAGATGGTGTCCCCCTCGGACGTCACCATGACCTTCATACTGCACAACCCCACCGAGTACGACGTCAAGAACCTCTATCTTTCCTCTGCGGACGGTCTGATCTCAGAGCCCGTCGGCCAGATCGCCGCCGGCGAGACCCAGACGCTCGTGCGCCCGCACACGGTCACACAGACTGAGCTGGACGACGGCGCGGTGCGCTATATCATCAGCTACGATGCGGCTGACCCGGGAGACGAAAAAGTGTCGCGGATGCTGTCAGCCTACATCGTCAAGGGCAGTGCACGGCCGGAAGTGGACTTCACCCGGCAGCTGTCCTCGCGACAGGTGGTGGCCGGCGGCCAGCTGACCGTCGCCTACAGGCTTTCGAACAACGGCAATGTGCCGGTCACCGACCTTCAGGTCCGGGACCAGCTGGGTGATTTCATCGGGCGTTTGGAGCGGCTGGAGATCGGCGCGACGCGCACCTTCATCAGCCGCGTGACGCTGAACGCCGATGCCGAGTCGGTCGCGACGCTGGAATACCGGATCCCCTCGGGCGAGGTCGTCACTAAGGCGCTGGACCCCGCGCCGGTGCGCCTTTCGGAGAGCACGCTTGACGCCAGTTTCTCCATCGGCCTTTCCGCCTTCGACTCAAACCAGGCGGACGCGGTATTGATCCTCACGAACACCGGAAGCGACGATTACACGGACGTCACCGTCGTGGACGACGTTTACGGCGGTGTGATCGCCGACGCGGTGAGCCTGCCCAGCGGCGCCAACCCGCAGGAGATCGCCTTTACCTATCCCGTGCGCAGCGCCGGTGAGTACCGCTGGCGCGTGACGGGCACGAGCCAGTCCGGTGAGGCCCTCGACTTCACGACCGAGACCCTGACCCTGGACGAGGCTCCCCTGCCGCCTGAGATCACCGTCTCGCTGAAGGCCAAGGCGCGGGCCACCAAGATCAATCGCGCCGGCAGGGTCACCTTCGACCTCGAGTTGACCAACACCGGCACGGTGACGGCTCAGGGATTGAAGCTCTACGAGCTCGAGCGCGGCGATGTCCGCCAGCTTGCGGTGCTGCCCACCGGCGATCCGCTCCGGTGCAGCGTGAGCTACGATGTCTCCGAAGACCAGCAGTTCATATTCTGCGTCAATTATCAGGACGCCGGCGGCCATGCCCGCACCGCCACCGCCTCTCCCGTCAGCGTTGAGATCACCCCCGCGGGCGTTGATCCCGAACCCGATCCGGATGCGACCGGCGCTCCGAAAGGCCCCTCTGTGAAGATGGGCAACACGCGCACCTTCACGATCCTTCTGGTCGTGGCTTCGGCGGCGCTCGTCTCGATGTTCACCATATTGCTGGTCACCTCGCTGCGCGCGCGTCAGGATCGGCGCAAGCGCCTGGCCGCACAGCGTCTGCGCCGCACCGCCGCGAACAGGACCGGCGACGGTGCGCACAAGCGCAACAAAAAGAAGCGGTGATCGATAGTGGTGCTTCGATCCCTTCCTCTGTATCCCCGGGCCCACAGTGACGGGCCTACAGATCATCCTCTCGACCGAAAGGAGCTTTATGGATACCGACAGTACGAAATGGCTGAAGCTGAGAAGCGGCTCCGATATTCGCAGCAGCGTGCAGCTGCTGGATGATGAGACCTGTGAGCGCATCGGCTTTGCCTGGGCCACCATGCTGGCCCAACGACTCAAGACCACGCCGGACAAGCTGGTCATCGCGGTGGGCCGCGATGCGTGCGAGTCCGGGCGCCGCATCAAAGCGGCGCTGATCCGCGGCATCACCGCCGCCGACAGCGATGTGCTGGACGGGGGCGTATGCGCCATGCCCGCGCTGTTCATGGCCGCCACCCGCGGCATCCGGCCTGAAGCCGGCGAGGGTGATGAAGATGCGGCGTCCATCTCCGCAGATGGTGCCGTCATGGTGACCGGCGGCGATCTCGACGCGTCCGTGAACGGCATGAAGTTCATGGCCCGCGACGGCGGGCTCCACGGAGCCGATGTCGCGCTTCTTTTGCGCATGGCCGCGGCCAATGAGGTCCCGGAACGGCTCGTGGTCCGCACGGGCATCATGGACGCCTATCGGGACTTCCTGTTGGAGGTCGCCGCGCAGCTGTTGAAGGACGATGCGCTGAAGCCGCTTTTGGGCTTGTACGCCGTGGTCGATACTGGCAGCACGGGAGGCGCGTTCTTTGCAAAGCTGATCGAGGCTCTCGGCGCGGACATCGAACGCCCGAATCCGGGAGAATCGATGAGCGATGCCGTCCGACGCTTCGGCGCCGATATGGGCTTCGGCTTCGACATGGACAGCAGCCGCGCGCACATCTGGGACCAGACGGGACGCCCTGTGGACGGCAATCGTCTGATCGCGCTGATCGCCTCCATACTGCTCGAGGCCCGGCCCGGCGCGACCTTCGTCATGGACAGCGTCACCTCGACGGGCCTTACGGCGTTCATACAGGAGTGGGGCGGCATCCACTACCGCTTCAAGCGCGGCTACCGCAAGGTCATCGGCGAGGCGATACGCCTGAACAGCGAGGGCATCGACTGCCCGCTCGCGATCGAGACCTCCGGCCATGCCGCCTTCCGCGAAAACGGCTTTCTGGACGACGGCGTCTACCTGGCGCTGCGCGTGGCCTGCGAGGCGCTGGACTGCAAACGCGAGGGCCGGACGGTGTTCGATCCGCTGAACGATCTGAGCGAACCCGTGGAGACTCTGGCTCTCCGCCTGCGCATCCTGGATGACGAAGATCCCGACGCGGCCATTCAGGAGGTCGTCGAGGTCATCCTCTCCCATACGCTGGAGGATCCCGAGTGGGTGATGGCCCCCGACAGCCGCGAGGGCGTGCGCATCACCTTCAACCTGGACGGCGGCATCAGCAACGCGTGGTTCCAGCTGCGCATGTCCGTGCACGACCCGGTCATGGTGCTCGACGCGGAAAGCGACGTGCCTGGCGGTGTCAAGCGCGTGTTGAGCGAACTCTATGAACTGATCCGCGAGACCGAGCTGCTGGCGCTCGAACCGCTGCGCGCGGCCCTGGATCGGTGAAATGCGTCAAATCCCGCGGCAGCCCTTTGCATGCTGTGGAAGATGTGATATAATGTTGTTGAGGCCGGCATCGCCGCCTTATCAAGCTATACGATATTAATGAGATAGGAGATGTATTCCGATGAACAATGAACGCATGGTCGTCAACGCGATCCGCATTCTGACCGCCGAAGGTGTACAGAAGGCCAAGTCCGGTCATCCCGGAATGCCCATGGGCGCAGCGCCGGCTGCCTTTGCCATCTGGGGCAAGCAGATGAAGCACAACCCTGCCGATCCCAAGTGGATCGATCGCGACCGGTTCGTGCTCTCCTCCGGCCACGGCTCCATGCTGATGTACAGCCTGCTGCACCTGTTCGGCTATGGCCTGACCATCGAGGATCTGAAACAGTTCAGGCAGTTCGGTTCCAAGACCCCCGGCCATCCGGAATACGGCCACACCATCGGCGTCGAGACCACCACCGGCCCCCTGGGCCAGGGCATTGCCAACGCAGTGGGCATGGCGATGGCTGAGAAGCATCTGGCGGCGAAGTTCAACCGCGAGGGCTTCAATGTGATCGACCACTACACCTACTGCATACTGGGCGACGGCTGCATGATGGAAGGCATCTCTCATGAGGCGTGCTCCCTGGCCGGCACCCTGAGGCTCAACAAACTGATCGCGGTGTACGACGACAACGAGATCTCCATCGAGGGCAGCACCGACATCGCCTTCCGCGAGGACGTGCCCGCCCGCTTCCGCGCCTACGGCTGGAACGTGATCGACGTCAAGGAAGGCAACTGCTGGAAGCAGGTCGATGCCGCGCTGCGGATCGCAAAGCGCTCCGACAAGCCCACCCTGATCGTGACCCACACCGCCATCGGCTACGGTTCCCCCAAGGCCGGCATGGCTTCCGCGCACGGCGAACCGCTCGGCGAGGAAAACATCGCCGCGACCAAGAAGAACCTGGGCTGGCCCTGCGAAGAGCCCTTTGCAGTGCCCCAGGAGGTCTATGACGAGACCGCCAAGGCTCTTGAGGCCGGCAAGGCAGCCGAAGCAGCGTGGGAGAAGCTGATGGCTGAATACGCCAAAGCCTATCCCGAGCTGAAGACCGAGTTCGACCAGTGGTTCTCCGACGAACTGCCCGTCGATCTGACGAAGGACGAGGAGCTGTTCGCCTTCGAGGGCAAGTGCGCCACCCGCAATTCCAGCGGCGTCACCCTGAACCGCCTGGCGGAGCGCATCCCCAACCTGTTCGGCGGCTCCGCGGATCTCGCGCCTTCCAACAAATCCAACATGAAGGGCAAGGGCGACTTCTCCGACGAGACGCCTGAAGGCCAGAACATCCACTTTGGCGTGCGCGAGCATGCCATGGCCGCCATCTGCAACGGCATCAAACTGCACGGCGGCCTGCGCCCCTACTGCGCCACGTTCTTCGTGTTCTCCGATTACATGAAGAACGCCATGCGCATGAGCAGCATCATGGACCTGGGCGTGCCCTACATCCTCACGCACGATTCCATCGGCGTCGGCGAGGACGGCCCGACCCATCAGCCCATCGAGCAGCTGGCCGGCCTGCGCGCCGTGCCCGGCCTGATCGTGTACCGCCCCGCGGACAGCAAGGAAGTCGCCGCCGGCTGGATCGCCGCGATGACCGAGAAGCATCCCGTGGCGCTGGTGCTGACCCGTCAGGATCTGCCCCTCTACGAGAAGAGCGGCCTGGATGCGCTCAAGGGCGGCTATATCATCTCCGACTGCGACAAGGCGACCCCCGATGTGCTGCTGATGGCTTCCGGCTCCGAGGTGGAGCAGTGCGTGGAAGCGCAGAAGCTGCTGGCTGACGAGGGCATCGCTGCGCGCGTCATCTCCATCCCCAGCTTTGAACTGTTCGACCGGCAGCCCGACGAATACAAGGAGGCCGTGATGCCCAAGGCCGTGCGCGCCCGCGTGGCCGTCGAAGCCGCCGCCACCTTTGGCTGGCACAAATACGTCGGCCTGGATGGCGAGGTCATCGGTCTGGATCGCTTCGGCGCGTCCGCACCCTACAAGTTCCTGTTCAAGGAGTTCGGCTTCACCGCCGAAAACGTGGCTGCCGCCGCAAAGCGTGTCATCAAGTAAGCCCAACGACCAAACGCACTCCGGAGCTTCAGCTCCGGAGTGCGTTTTTTATCGATCGTTTTATCAGCATGCCTGCTCCGGCCGGGAGCCGGCGCGATGTTCATATTGATCGGATGGGTCCTGTCAGTTCTTCTTCACTGCCAGCGTCGCCTTCTCGCCGTTGATGTTCCATTCCTTGGCGTAGGCGCCATCGGGCGCAGCGCCCTCGCCAAAGGCGGTCGCCAGCACGGCGGCAGAGATGGTCTCGGCGTTCCTGGTGATGACGGGCCCGAGCATCTCTGAGGCGCTGTAGGTCACGCTGATGCGGTCCACCACATCGAAGCCCGCCTCTTTGCGCATGGTCTGAAGCTTTGAAACGACCTCGCGCACAAAGCCCTTTTCGATCAGCTCGGGCGTCAGGTTGGTGTCGATCACCACCGTCATGTCGCGGTCGGTCTCCGCCACGAAGCCCGGCTTTTGAGCGGGAGAGATGAGGCAGTCATCCTTCTCCAGCGCGATCTCGGTGCCCTGGATGTCGAACTTCACCACGCCGTCCTTCTCCAGCGCATCCACGAAAGCGCTTCCGTCCACGTTCTTCAGGTATTCGCCGATGGCGGGCACCAGCTTCCCGTAGCGGCGGCCCAGCGTGCGCAGCTGAGGCTTGATCTGGTAGGTCGTGAAGGCGCGGGCATCGCTGATGTACTCGACCTTCTCCACGTTCAACTCGTCGCGGATCAGCCCGGCGCAGGCGTCGGACAGCTTCGCGCCCTTCACGTACAGCGTGCTCAGGGCCTGGCGCACCTTGATGTTGGCAGTCGCGCGGCAGGCGCGGCCCAGCTGCACCGCGGCCATGACCTCTTCCATCTCGGACTCGAGCTTTTCATCGATCAGGTGCTCATCGGCGACTGGGTAGTCGCACAGGTGCACCGATTCCGGCGCGCCTTCGATATTGCCCGAGACCAGGTTGCGATACATGCTCTCGGTCATGAACGGGATGAACGGCGCGGCCAGTTTGCACAGCGTCACCAGCACGGTGTACAGCGTCTCATAGGCCGCCTTTTTGTCGCCGGTCCAGTCCTTGCCCCAGAAGCGGGACTTCGAGAGGCGCACATACCAGTTGGACAGCTCTTCCACGAACGCCTGGATCGCGCGGGCAGACTCGGTGATCCTGTATTGCCCAAGGCTCTCATCCACGAACTTCACCAAGGTGTTCAGCTTTGACAACGCCCATTTGTCCATCAGGGTCAGGTCCGCAGGATCTGCGCGGTGCGCCTCCGGCCGATAGTCGTCGATGGACGCATACATGGTGAAGAACGCGTAGGTGTTCCACAGCGTGCCCATGAACTGGCTCTGCATCTTGCTCACCATCTCGCCGGAGAAGCGGGTGGGCAGCCACGGCGCGGACGAGGCGTAGAAGTACCACCTGACGAGCTCCGGCTATTACGCCAGGGTGTTCTCCTGGGGCCGCAGGGTGCTGTGATCCAA
>JAFRMB010000157.1 GCA_017430945.1 Clostridia bacterium
AGACCGGCGGCAACGGCAACCTCGCCTCGGCCATCTCCATCATCATCGTCATCATCACGCTGGTGATGCTGCTGGTACAGAAGACCTACGTCGGCCGCCGCAACTACATCATGTCGGCTCTGCGCCCCCCGAAGGAGAACGAAGTGCACGGCTGGAAGCGCTTCCTCGTCACACTGCCCGTGTTTCTCATCAGCTTCATCTCCTTCCTGCCGCAGATCGTCGTCTGCGCCAGCTCCTTCCAGCACACCAACTACTCCAGCTTCATCGGCGGCTTCACCTTCGAGAACTACAAGAACCTCGGCGCGCGTCTGTGGAGCAGCCTGGGCAACACCTTCTCCTACTCGCTGATCGCCATGGTCTTCATCGTGATCATCGGCATCCTGATGAGCTACGCGATCGTGCGCAAGAAGGGCAAGACCGGCGGCATCCTCGACATGCTGCTGATGGCGCCCTACGTCATCCCGGGCTCCGTTCTCGGCCTGTGCTACATCGTCACCTTCAACGTCAAGCCCCTGATCCTGACCGGCACCGCCGCGATCATCATCATCTCCTATATCATCCGTAAGCTGCCCTATACCGTCCGAAGCGCCAGCGCCTTCCTGCTGCAGATGGATCCGAGCGTGGAGGAGGCGTCGATCAACCTCGGCGTGCCCCCGATGAAGACCTTCTGGAAGGTCACGGCCCGTCTGATGCTGCCCGGCGTGTTCTCCGGCGCGATCCTCTCCTGGGTCACCTGTATCAACGAGCTGAGCTGCTCGATCATGCTCTCGTCCGGCCACAACAACACCCTGACGATCGAGGCCTACACCAACATCGTCCGCAACTCGGTCGGCTCCGGCGCGGCCCTCTCCGCCATCCTGACGGTGACGAGCGGCCTGATCCTGATCATCGCGCTGCGGGTCACCAAGGGCAAGATCAGAGTATGATCCGGAACATCGTCTTTGATATGGGGCAGGTCCTGCTCCGCTTCGACCCCGCCTATTTTATCGAGCGCGCCGGCGCGGCGGCGGAGGATAAGGACTTGCTGCTGTGCGAGGTATACAAGTCCCTCGAGTGGGCCCGGATGGACCGCGGCTCGATGACCGAGGCCGAGGCGGCGGAGAGCATGTGCCGCCGCCTGCCGGAGCGCCTGCACGAGACGGTGCACGCGCTCGTCGACAAGTGGGACCGGCCCATCCTCCCCGTCGAGGGCATGGAGGAGCTGATCGGAGAGCTGAAATCCAAGGGCTACGGTATCTATCTGCTTTCCAACGCCTCCTGCCGGCAGCACGAATACTGGCCGCGTGTCCCCGCCAGCCGCTTTTTCGACGGCACGCTCATCTCCGCGGACGTCAAGCTGGTCAAGCCTCAGCCGGAGATCTACCGCCTGCTCTTCAAGACCTTCTCGCTCGAGCCCGACGAGTGCGTGTTCATCGACGACGCGAGCAACAACGCCGAGGGAGCCTTCCTCTGCGGCATGCACCCGATCGTCTTCCACAACGACGTCGCTGAGCTCCGCGCGAAGCTGCGCGAGGAAGGCGTCGAGGTATAACCAAAAAAGCTCTTTCGGCGAAAGCACCACCGCCGTGTAGTGGGTCAGGCTGGAAATCACCTGGGCCGCATGATCAATCACGTCTTCCATCTGGTGAATCCGACCGGCGAAGTGGCTTCGAACCGTCTCGGCAGAGTCGTTGGGAATCCTGCCT
>JAFRMB010000158.1 GCA_017430945.1 Clostridia bacterium
CCCCCTTCGGAGCGGTCCTCTGCGCCGCGCCTGCGGCTGTCGCCGGCGGGGCGGTCCGCGCCGTAGGGCCTTTTGCCCCCGCGCGCGCCGCGGTCGCCGTCGTTTCTCTTGTTTCCACCGTAACGGTCGTCATTTTTCATCGTCTTATCCCGCTTTCGCCGCGCCGGTGCCGGCGCGCATCGTTCTGTTCGCTTGGGTGAGGGGATCCGTGCGCCTCAGGGGCGGTCGTCGAAGGCGCCGTCCGGCAGCGCGGCGGCCAGCAGCGCGTTCATGCGCTCCCGCTGGCCGGTGACATACAGCCAGCCTATCAGCGCCTCGAGCGCGGTGGCGCGGTGGTACTCCGCGGCGTCGGCGTTGCGCGGCGGCGACTGGCGCGTGTTGCGCGCGCGGCGCACCACCGCCTGTTCGTCCTCGGTGAGCGCCTGTTCGATGCGGGCGAGCGCTTCGGACTGTGCGTGCGCACAGACCAGCGCGATCGCGCGCCGGTGCAGCGCGTTCACCCGGCCGCCGCCGGCCACCAGGCGCTCGCGCACGTAGAGGTCGTAGAGGGTGTCGCCCAGATACGCCAGCTCCAGCGCGCCGGGCAGCATGCCGTGTTCGAAATGGAAGATCATGCGCGTTTGAACAGCCCGAGGTAGCGCCGGTAGGCGGCGTCCCACGCCGCGCCGTCGGTCTCGGGGAGGTAGGTCCGGGTGGGGAAGGAGGCTCTGACCACGCGGCGCAGATCGGCGATGTCGTCGATGGCGCCCAGGGCGATGGCCTGCGTGAGCAGGTTGCCGATCACCGTGGCCTCGTCCGGCCCGGTGATGACCGGCCGCTTCAGCGCCTCCGCCGTGAAGCGGTTGAGCATCTCGTTCCGGCTGCCGCCGCCCACGATGTGCAGCGCGCGGATCGGGCGCTTCAGGATGCCGGTCTCCAGCGCCTCGATGTCGTGCCGATACTTGAGCGCCAGGCTCTCGTAGACCACGCGGGCGATCTGGCCGCGGCCCTGCGGCACCGGCTGGCCGGTCCTTTCACAGAAGGCCTGTATGCACGCGGGCATGTCGCCGGGCACCATGAAGCAGGGGTCGTCCACGTCCAGCATGGCCATGAACGCCGGCGCCTTCTCGGCGTGCGCCACGAGACCCGCCCAGTCGATGGCGTCGCTCCGGCGGTCCCACTCGCGCTTGCACTCCTGGATGATCATCATGCCGACGATGTTCTTGAGCAGCCGGACGGAGCCGTCCACGCCGCCCTCGTTCGTGTATTGGGCGCGCATGACGGACGCGTCGCGCAGCGGCGCGGGCAGCTCCACGCCCAGCAGTGACCACGTGCCGGAGGAGATGTAGGCGAAGTCCGGATCCTGCGCGGGCACGGCGGCCACGGCGCTGGCGGTGTCGTGGCCGCCCACGACCACGACCGGGATCTCGTCGACGCCGCACTCCTGCGCGATGTCCTTGAGTAGCGTGCCGCGGGTCTCGCCGGGCATCTCGATCCGGTTCAGTATGCGCTCGGGCAGGCCCAGGCGGCGCACCAGCGCGCGGTCCCAGTCGCGGGTGGCGGGGTCGACCAGCTCGCTGGTGGAGGCGATGGTGTACTCGGTGGCCCGTTTGCCGGTCAGGAAGAAGGCCATGAGGTCCGGCATGAACAGCAGGTCCGACGCCAGCTCCAGCGTACGGTCACCCTGCAGCTTCATGGCGTAGAGCTGGTAGAGGGTGTTGAACGAGTTGTAGGCCAGGCCCGTGCGCGCGAACAGATCCTCGTCGGAGATCACCTCGCGCACGGCCTCGCGCATGCCCTGCGTGCGCGTGTCGCGGTAATGGACGGGCAGTCCCAGCAGGCGGCCGTCCGCGTCCAGCAGGCCGTAATCCACGCCCCAGGTGTCGATGCCGATGGCGTCGACCTTCACGCCGGAGCGCCCGAGCTTCGTAAGCGCCCGCTTCATCTCGAAGAACAGCCTGGGCACGTCCCACACGAAGCGGCCGCCGAGCATCACGGGGTCGTTCGGGAAGCGGTGCAGCTCTTCGATCTCCAGCCGGTCGCCGCACAGATGCCCCAGCATCGCGCGGCCGCTGGATCCGCCGAAGTCAAAGCCGAGCAGGGTCAACGCCTTCATACGACACACTTCCTTCGGGGGACGCCCGGCGCAGGCCCTCCGCGGGCTGCAGATCCGGGGCCGTCCCGGCATAATTCCCTAACGATAGTATATCAAAGATTTCACCGGCGTACAAGTGCGCGCCAAAACTTCATCTGGCGGCAGGCGAACAGATGTTTCATTTGTTTTGTGCCCGTTTGAATTGTGACCGAATTATGCATAAATGCGCGGGTTATACACGGACCGGCCGGCACGAAAATCCACATCATCCACACGGTTATCCACAGAAAACGCGCCTGAAACCGCTGAAAAACCGCGTATCTGAGATGTTATCCACAGGCAGTCGGAAAATGTATAAATAAAATCCACAGACTTCAGTCGGAAATGAACAAACGGCGTTCATATTTGACGCCGGAATGTGACAAACCGGGAACGGCTGTTTCAAGATTTGGTCATAATTGGCGGCGGTAGCGGGCCGAAGCGCGCCGCGGCGGCGCCTGTGCCGGTCCGTCCACCGGCCTAAATGTGATGAATGTGTTTCGGGATATTACAAATCCATTGCGCTGCTGTGATCCGCTGCCGTCGCGCCGATCGGCTCACCTGCGCCCCGCGGCCACGGCGCACACGGCGTTGATGGCCATGGCGGTGAGCACGGCGTAGAGCAGCCCCGGGACGACGAAGCCCTCCACGACCGACGCGGCGGCGTAGATGAGCGCCACGTCGATCACCAGCCCGAAGAGCCCGAGCGTCAGGCAGCCGATCGGCGCGAACAGCAGCCTCAGCAGGGGCCGGAGCAGGATGTGGATGAACCCCAGCGCCGCGCCGACCAGCAGCGCCGGGCGCAGGGCCTCGAGGCTCATGTCCGGGCCGTAGATGCCCATGACCTGGGCGATGGTGGGCACGGCCAGCGTGCAGCAGACCAGCACGATCTCCCAGTGGCTGCCGCGGCTCTTTCTCTTCGTCATTGGTACGCTCCGATGATGTCCTCAAAGCGCGCCCAGGCGCCGGCCATGGGCGGCTTCGATGTGATGCGTACGGGCTCGTGCCGCACGGGGTGGTCGAAGCACAGCGCGGCGGCCCACAGGCAGATCTGCTGCCCGGGGCGGCCGCCTCCGTAGCGCGCGTCGCCCCAGATCGGCAGGCCCGCGTGAGCGTGCTGTACGCGGATCTGGTGCGGCCGGCCGGTATACAGCTCGACTTCGGCGAGCGTCAGCCCGTCCCGGACGCACAGCGGCGCCGTCCGCAGGCGCGCGAGCTTCGCGCCGGGCGCGTCCGCGGGCACGACGCGCACCATGCCGGTCGCGGCGTCCTTCAAAAGCGCGTCCTCCAGCGTGGCGGGACCCGGCAGCACGCCCTGGAGCACCGCCAGATAGCGCTTGTCCTGGCGGTGCTCCGCGAAGGCCGATGACAGCCGCGCAGCCGCCTTCGACGTGCGGGCGAAAACCATCGCCCCGCCGACGGGCCGGTCCAGGCGGTGCACCAGGCCGAGGTAGACCGCGCCGGGCTTGTGATACTTCTGCCCGACCCAGCGCTTGAGTATGTTCAACAGGTCGTCGCTGCCGGAGCGGTCCGCCTGCACCGGCAGGTTCGGCGGCTTCTCCACCGCGAGCAGGTGGTTGTCCTCGTAGAGCACGGGGATGGCGTAGCCGCCGGAACGGATGATCTCGGACATGTGCGCTCCTCTCTGACGCCGTCAGGGCAGCGTGACGATGAACGCGGCGTCCCTGCCCGGGGCGCTCTCGGCGCGGATGTGCCCCTTGTGGACGTCGACGATGTTGCGGGCGATGGCGAGCCCCAGGCCGTTGCCGGCGACGGCGCTGCTGTGGGAGGCGTCCTCGCGGTAGAAGCGGTCGAATATCTTCTCGAGATGCTCGGGGGCGATGCCGGGGCCGGTGTTGTACACGGTGAGCTGGCAGCCGCGCCCCTTCTGGCGCAGCGAGATCCTGATGAGGCCGTGCGCGTCCGAATACTTGAGCGCGTTGGACAGCAGGATCACCGCCAGCTGCTGCAGAAGGTCCGCGTCGCCGCGGACGGTCACGCCGTCGGGTATGTCGGTCTCCAGGGTCCTGCCCGCCTCGAACACGGTGGATTCGAAGGGCAGCGCCACGCCCAGCAGCGCCTTCGACAGGTCGATGCGCGCCATCTTCGCCGTGATCGTGCCCCTGTCCATGCGCGCGAGCGTCAGAAGGCTCTGCACCAGGTGGTCGGTGCGGCGGACCTCGGACTGTATGTAGTCGAGGTATTCGTTCCTGCCGATGTCCGCGGCCAGCGCCTCCGCGTTGGCGGAGATGACGGCCAGGGGCGTCTTGAACTCGTGGCTGGCGTCCCAGGCGAACTGCTTCTGGCGCTCGAAGGCGGCCTCGACGGGCTGCACCATCCTGCGGATGAGCAGGTATGCGGCCGCGGAGAGGATCGCGCAGGCCAGCCCGGCCACCAGCGCGGTGGTGCGGATGAAGATCTGCGCGGCCAGGCGCTCCATGCTGGCGTCCAGCACGATGAGCCGCTGCCCGCTGTCGGCGTCCGCGAGCCGGAAGTACTGGTCACCGTCGCGGCCTGTCTCGGCGCCGCGCTGCAGCGCCGCGTCTGCCAGCGCCTGCACCTGCTCGTCGTCGTACAGGTCGGCGCGGTCGCTCCGCCAGCGCGTGACGCTGCCGTCCTGCGCCAGGTCGATGGTGCAGAAGTTGGACAGCCGCGCCATGTCCGCAAAGCCCGACTGCGTGCGCAGGATGCTCCGCATCGCGCGCGGGGACGACTTGTCCGTCGGGGACGGTGAGGCGCCGGTCGCCGAGGCGTCCTGCTCGCGCTGGGTGCCGCGCCGTCCGGGCCGCACGCCGCGGTTTTCCGCCAGGACCCGCAGCGCCTCGTACGACCTCCGGTCGATGCTCCGGTAGGTCGCGATGCCGATGGAGGCGATGATGCCGGCGGTGACGACGACCAGCACGGCGATGACCAGCAGCGTCAGCCGCCTCTGCAGCCGGGCGATCACGGCTCGGCCTCCAGCGAATAGCCCAGCCCGCGCGAGGCCTTGATCTTCACCGGCGCGCCGATGAAGCTGAGCTTTTTGCGCAGGAAGGACACGTAGACCTCCAGGTTGTTGTATTCCGCGTCGCTCTCATAGCCCCACACCCGCTCGATCAGCGTCTCCTTGGGCAGGATCTGGCCGGGGTTGCGCAGGAACAGCTCCATCAGCTGGTATTCCTTGGCCCCCAGCTTCACGGACTGGCCCGAGGCGTCCGTAGTGAGCTTCGCGTCCTTCTCCGACAGCGACACGCCGCCGAAGCTCAGCGCCATCACCGGCGCGCCGTCGCCCCGGCGGGTGATGGCCCTCAGGCAGGCGATCAGCTCCTCCATCTGGAAGGGCTTGGGCAGGTAGTAGTCCGCGCCGGCCTGCAGGCCCCGCACGCGGTCCTGCAAGTCGCCGCGGGCCGTCAGCATCATCACCGGCGTGCGGATGCCCTCGGCGCG
>JAFRMB010000159.1 GCA_017430945.1 Clostridia bacterium
TCGTGCTCCTGGGCCATGAAGGTCTGGGGCTGGGCCAGCTTGATCCGGCTGTTGCTGGAGGAGTGCCACACGGTCATGCCCTTTTCGAACACGCCGGAGCACACCCGCATGAAGGCCAGGCGGTCCCGGTGGGCCGGGTTCATGTTGGCCTGGATCTTGAAGATGAAGCCGGTGAACTTCTCGTCGTCCGGCCGGATGGGCCCGACGCCCTCCGCCGCGCGGGGCGTGGGCGACTGCGTGTAGCTGAGGAAGCGGTTCAGGAACGGCTCCACGCCGAAGTTGTTGGTGGCGGAGCCGAAGAACATGGGCGTCAGCTGGCCGGACAGCACCTTGTCGATGTCGAACTCATCCCCGGCCTCGTCCAGCAGCTCGATGTCCTCGACCAGCTTGTCGTAGTAGGTGCGGCCGATCCTGTCCGGGCAGGCGGGGTCGTCGATGGACACGTTCTCCACGCGCACCTGGCCCTGGCCGTGGTCACCACCCGAGTAGAGCTCAATCAGCCGGGTGTCCCGGTGGTACACGCCCTTGAAGTCGCCATGGATGCCGATGGGCCAGTTCACGGGGCAACTGCGGATGCCCAGCACGGATTCGATGTCCTCCATCAGCTCGAAGGGATCGCGGCCCGTGCGGTCCATCTTGTTGATGAACGTGAAGATGGGGATCGAGCGCAGGCGGCAGACCTTGAACAGCTTGATGGTCTGCTCCTCGACGCCTTTGGCGTTGTCGATCAGCATGACGGCACTGTCCGCGGCGACCAGCGTGCGATAGGTGTCTTCCGAGAAGTCCTGGTGACCGGGGGTATCCAGTATGTTGATGCGGTAGCCGTTGTAATCGAATTGCATCGCGGAGGAAGTCACCGAGATGCCGCGCTGCTTTTCGATCTCCATCCAGTCGGAGGTGGCATGGCGCGCGGCCTTGCGGGCCTTCACGGAGCCTGCCTGGCGGATCGCGCCGCCGTATAGCAGCAGCTTTTCCGTCAGCGTCGTCTTGCCGGCGTCAGGGTGGGATATGATGGCGAAGGTGCGCCTGCGCGCGACCTCCGCACCGAGCTCGGGATGAGGCATGATCGTTCCTCCTGATCGTTGATGTGATCATCCGTGTTCCCGAACGCGTCAAGTGGGTCTGAACATGGACGATGCCTGTAGATCGCGGCCAGCGCGCAAATCATCACAGTATATTGTAGTATTCCCATTAAGATACTGTCAATCCCGCGCGCTGTGTGATTGCGTTAATAAATGATAATGGCGAGTGGAGGATCGCACACGGGCACTTTTTTGGGCGCGCAAATTGACAAGCGCGCGCGCAAGGCATTATAATAGAATCGCAGATCGCCAAAGGAGGCTTCGATATGCTCTTTTATCTGTTTCCGTATTATCTGCCGAACTTCATACTGATCGCGGCAGCGGCGATCCCGGCCATAGCGCTGCTGGTGTACGTGTATCGCGCCGACACGATAGAGAAGGAGCCGCCGCAGCTGCTGCTGAAGCTCGTGCTGCTGGGCGTGATCGCCACGGCAGCTGCCAAGGTCGTGGAGTACATCGGCGTGTTCGTGCTGAACGCGCTGTTCCGCACGGAGAGCTTTCTGTACCTGGCGCTGTTGTATTTCGGCGTGGTCGGCTTTGCCGAAGAGGGCGCGAAATACTTACTGTTGAAGCGCGCCACATGGGAGAGCCCGGAATTCAACTATCGGTTCGACGGGATCGTATACGCGGTGTTCGTCTCGATGGGTTTCGCGCTGTGGGAGAACATCGGCTACGTGCTTGCCAACGGCTTTGGCACGGCGCTGATACGCGCGATGACCGCTGTGCCCGGTCACGCCTGCTTCGGCGTGCTCATGGGCTGCTGGTACGCACACGCAAGGGGCCTGGCGAATTTGGGCGATGAGGCGACGTCCGGTTCGATGCGGGTGCTCGCCGTAGTGGTGCCGGCGCTGATGCACGGCGCCTACGATTTCCTGGCTTCTTCCACGCCGCGCATCTCGCCTTGGTTCTTCGTAGTCTTCGTCGCCGTGATGTTCGTGGTGTGCTTCCGGCTGATCAGGCGGCTGTCAGGCTGTGATACCGAGATCTGACGGGCATGGCTGCGCGATTGAGGTACAGGTGCCTGGTGGTGGATCACGACGATACCGTGGTCGACAGCACCGCTACGGTCCACTATCCATGCTTCGTCCAGTACTGTGAGACGTTTTTTCCGAATTACCACTGCACGCTTGAGGAGTACTTCGTCAAGAACTTTGACCCCGGTGTGGTAGCGCTGTTTCGGGACGAAGTGGGCATGACGGACGCACAGATGCGTCATGAGCAGGCCTATTGGCACGCGTATGTCCAAACACATGTGCCGAAAGTCTATCCGGGCATGGCCGAGATCCTGTGGGAACAAAAGCGCCGCGGCGGCCTGCTGTGCGTGGTATCGCACTCGCTGGCGGTGAACATCCTGAGGGATTACCGCGAGAACGGCCTGCCGGAGCCGGACATGGTGTTCGGATGGGAGTACCCTGCTGAGAAGCGCAAGCCCAGGCCGGATGCGCTGTACGAGATCATGGCGCGATACGATCTTGCATCCGATGCACTGCTCATGCTGGACGATCTGAAACCCGGCTATGACATGGCGCGCGCATGCGGCATCGCGTTCGCGGCGGCCGGCTGGGCAAACGATATCCCCGAGATCGAGGGCTTCATGCGAAAGAACTGTGACCGCTATTTCAAGACCGTGCCGGAGCTGAAAGACTTTCTGTTTGGATGAAGCCGGCGGTGAACGCGTACGGACGCATCGACATAATGAAGTGTACAGAGGTGTCAGCATCATGAAGAGAATCACGCGCATCGTGCTCACCGGCGGACCGGCTGCCGGAAAGACGACCCTCATCAGCCGGATACTTCATGAAATCGAGCAGGAGGAGAACCGGCGCGTCATCGTCATTCCCGAGACCGCAACGGAGCTCATCTCCGGATTCGGCATACGCCCGTTCGGAGGGTGCATGTCGATGCTGGCCTTCCAGGACTTTGTCATCGCCGACCAGATCCACAAGGAAAAGCTGGCGCTTCAGGCGGCCGAGGTGGTGCCCGAGGAGAACGTGCTCATCATCTACGACCGCGCACTCATGGATGACAAGGCTTACATCACGGACGAGCAGTTCGCCGAGGTGCTCTCACGCTTCGATGGGCGCACCGAAGCCAGCGTACTGGCGGGCTATGACGCCGTGCTTCATCTGGTGAGCTGCGCCAAGGGTGCGGAGTTTGCCTATAACCTTGGCAACGAAGCGCGCACGGAGACGCTGGAGTTCGCCCGCGAGATGGACGACCGGACCCTGCGCGCATGGAGCGGACATCCCAATCTGCGCATCATCGACAACGCTGTGAACTTCGAGGACAAGATGAATCGCGCCATGCGGGAGATCTACCGGATCATGGGCGAGCCGGAGCCTTCCGCCGTCAAGCGCAAGTACCTGATCGAGATGCCGGATATCGGGCCGTTCGCCGTAAAATACGGCGCGGTGGCCCTCGATATGATGCAGACTTACCTCATTCCCACGAGCCCGAACGTCGAGCGGCGCATCCGCCAGCAGATGAACGGCGAGGACTATCTGTATTTCTACACAGAGAAGCACCTGATGGATGACGGCACGAAGTGGGACACCGAAAAGCCTATCTCCGAGAAACAGTACGTGCGCTATCTCATGGAGGGCGACAGCACGCTGCACAGCGTGCGCAAGACGAAGCACCGCTTTATTTTTGACGGCCATCGCATGGAGATCGACATCTATCCGTTTTCGCAGGACCGCGCCGTGCTGTTCGTCTACGACGGCGGGACATCGCCCCTTCTGCCGGAGGAGTTGAACGTCATCCGTGAGGTCACGGGCGAACCGGCATACAAGAACCGCCAGCTGGCGTGCGTGCAGAAGCTCTGATCGGGCACCTCAGCACGCCGAGCCTGAAAAGGACCGGGAACGAAAGCGCTGATGCGCGCGTTCCCGGTCCTTTTGTCTGCCTGTCGAAACGATCATGAAAGGACGTCATACACAGGTCACTTCAGAAGCTCTGCGAGGCTGCCTTCGGGATCCTTGCCGATGATGTCCCTGATCTGACGGAACATATTAGCGAGCTGCTTTTTCTTGAAAAAGCCGGCGTTCATGTGGTAGCGCTTGCCGTTAGACGTCAGAAAGCAGATCTCTTTGACTTTGAACAGAGGCGTCTTTTCGTTTGCGCCGCTCTGGTCCAGGTGCGAAAGATTGAAGTCATCCACGAAGCCGTAGCGCTCCACGGTGTCCAGTGAAAACGCCTTGTCGATGAGCTTCAGATCGTTCTGGCCCTGACGAAATACGAAAAACGCGCGCTTGCTGCCTTCCGGCGGCCGGATGTACGCGGGGAAGACGATGCGGATGTTGCGGCCGTCGATGGTGATGCGCGTCTTGAAATACATGCGCACATATACGATCGCCAGCGCAGCGATCAGATAGGAGAACATCGAAAAGCTCTGCATATACGGATTGGCCGTGCCGGTGACCTGTCCGTACAGCGAATAGCCGGCATCGAGGATGCAGAGCGTCGCCAGCGCATAAAGCACGATGAATCCGGAGGTGTATGGCCGGTAGGTCTTCATGGGACACACCCTTTCTTGGATCATGTTGACGTCATTATACCGCATCGACGGCAAAAATACAAGCGCCTGACGCTGAGAAGGTCCCGAAACACTGACGCCGAGAAGGTACTGAAACAGAAATCATTTAATGTGCTTTTCTGATCAGGGAAGCCATGGCCCCGGCAACGGAGGTCCGGCAGTGACGCGCGACGTGCCGGGACCGCAGGATCCTGCATCATTCCACGCCAAATGCCTTAATTTATTAATTTCATGTTCGATTGCAAATCGTGTAGAACGTGATATAATAATAAGCGAACATATGTTCTATTTACTTGCCGGGCCACGATTCCTTTGTGGGCCGGGAAGGGCATGCTCCGATCCGCGACAGGGGGTGAGTGCGTGCGCGCGATACTGCACAGCGATCTGAACAACTTTTACGCCAGCGCGGAATGCGTATACGATCCATCGCTGCGGAACGTGCCTCTGGCGGTTTGCGGAGACCCCGAAGCACGCCACGGCATCGTTTTGGCAAAGAACATGCTCGCAAAGCAGGCGGGCGTCACGACCGGCGAAGCCATATGGCAGGCGAAGCAGAAATGCCCGGGCCTTGTGGTGATCCCGCCGGACTACAGAAAGTACCTTCGCTTTTCCAGACTCATGCGTCAGATCTATATGCAGTACACCGACCGCGTCGAACCCTTCGGCCTTGACGAATGCTGGCTGGATGTCACCGGGCACGAGAAGAGCGGCGAGGTCATCGCGGACGAGCTGCGCATGCGCGCAAGAGAGGAACTGGGGCTTACGGTATCGGTGGGCGTATCATTCAACAAGATATTCGCAAAGCTGGGCAGCGATATGAGAAAGCCGGACGCCACCACGGTCATCACGCATAAGAACTTTCGGGAGAAGGTCTGGCCGCTGCCTGCGGGGGAGCTGTTATACGTGGGGCCGGCGACGCGGCGGAAGCTGGCGAGGCGCAATATATTGACCATCGGGGATATCGCGCGCTGCGAGATCCGTACGCTGCAGGCCGCGATGGGCAAGACGGGCGTCATGCTGTGGACGTTTGCCAATGGCCTGGACCGCTCGCCGGTGCTGGCGGTGGGAGAGGAAGAGGCCGTCAAATCCGTGGGCAACAGCACGACCACGCCGCGGGACGTCGCCACGGACCGGGATGTCCGCCTGGTGCTGATGGTGCTTTCGGAAAGCGTGGCGGAGCGGCTGCGGGATCACGGGCTGCGGGGACGGGTGGTGAGCCTGTCCGTGCGGGACAGCGAACTGCGGTGCTTTGGCTGCCAGCACAGATTGGGTCGCGCGACCGCGCTGGCTTCGGAGATCTGCGGCTGCGCGTCGGCACTTTTCAGGGAACACTACCGCTGGGAGCGGCCGGTGCGCAGCCTTGGGGTCAGTGTATCTGCGCTGGAGCCGGAGGACGGCGACGGGCAGCTGAGCATGTTTGTGGATAACGCGCTCGAGCGCCGGTACGCATTGGAGCGCACGCTGGGCGGCATACGCCAACGCTTTGGCCACTTTGCGATCCAGCGCGCAAGTCTCATCAGCGCATCTGAATTCGGCGCCATCAATCCGCGCGACGATCATCTGATCCATCCGGTGGGTTGGCGCGAGCGCTAAAGGAGGGAGATCGGCGTGGCACATCGTGTGTATGTGCGGGTGATCATCGAGGTCGACGAGATCGGCAAGGCCCGGCCGGTCAGGATCTTCTGGGAGGACGGACGCAGCTTCGAGGTCGATCGCCTGCTGGATGTGCGCCGGGCGGCGGCCACACGGGCAGGCGGGCAGGGCATGCGCTATACCTGCCGGATCCTCGGCCACGAGACCTATCTGTTTGAGGACGACGGCCGCTGGTTCGTCGAGGCGAGGGGACCGCGCGCTGCGCAAATGTGACGCGCGCATCGTACGAAGGGAGAGCATCGGAGGGGACGTTATGGACGGGATGAACAACTGGATCGCCGCGTCGGGACGGCTTGAGGGCGGGCTCACGATGAGCCATGAGGTGATGGACGAGGTGTTCTATACCGGGACGTTCGCGGTAAAGCGCACGTCAGGCGCGTTGGACCGCCTGCCGGTGACGGTCCCCGGCAGGCTGGCCGGCCTTCTCGGCGAGGCAGGAGACATGCCGCTTCGGCTTGAGGGGCAGATCCGCTCCTACAACAGGGTGGAGAAAGGCGCGAGCCGGCTCCTGGTGACGCTCTTCGTTCGCGATGTTTCCACATCCCCGGACGACGATACGCAGAACAGCGTGATCATCGACGGCGCGCTGTGCAGGCCGCCGGTCTATCGTTCGACACCGTTCGGAAGGGAGATCTGCGATATGATGCTGGCGGTGAGCCGCTCCTTTGGAAAGAACGATTACATACCCTGCATCGCGTGGGGGCGAAACGCACGGTCGGCGGCGGGGCTGGCCGTCGGGGACCGGCTATCCATCACGGGCCGGCTGCAGTCGAGAGAATATCAAAAGCTGTTGGACGATGGCAGTTGTCTGACCCGAAGCGTCTGCGAGGTCTCGGCCTTTACGCTCAAGAAGGCGGAAGACCGGCATATGTATGTGCCGGCATCATAGTCCGTTCGCAGAACAGGAGCCTGCCCGTCACGATGGATGCAGGCCGTCTCATCCGGGCCGCGGAACACGCCGCGGCCCGGATGCTTTACATTCAGATGTCAACGCCGGGAACAACGACAGTCATTCGTTCGGACCGTGGCCCTGTTCGCGAAATTGCTCTTGAATTCTTATGAAAACATGATATAATCTAATGTACTATCATATGCGGATCGAACGGGGGTGGTGGCGATGGATGTCCTCATAAGGACGCTGCTGGTCGCAGCAATCATGCTGGCTGCCTTGGGCTTCATCGTCGGCGCCGTGCTCAGACACCAGATCGGCGGCTTCATCGAGACCGTCGCCCGGGAGGCCCGCGAGGCTGAGGAGCAGGAGGAGCTGGAGCGGCAACAGCGCCTGCAGTCCAACGAGAGCAAAATCGACAAAACAGGAGCATAGATCATGATCACATCTGTTTCACTGAATCCCAGTATCGATCGTACGATGACGGTCGAGGGTTTCTCGGCAGGCAGGCTGAACCGCGTGTTGTCCAGCAGCGATGTCGCGGCGGGCAAGGGGATCAACGTCGCTTTGACGGTGTCCGGACTCGGTCTAGATGCGGAGTGCATCGGGCTGATGTACCGCGACAGTGCGCCCATATTTGAAAAGCGGCTCATGATGAACTCGACGGCATATGAATTCGTCTGGTGCGACGGCACGGCGCGAACGAATATAAAGGTGTTGGACAAGACGTCGGGCGAGATCACTGAACTCAATGAGATGGGCCGGGAGGTCACCTCGGAGCAGCTGAACGCTGTGATGGAACTGCTGACCCGTCACGCGGAGGACAGCGACTTTTTGATCCTTTCCGGTTCGCTGCCGCCGGGATGCCCCGATGATTTTTATCGAACGATCATAAATACGGTGGACGGTCTGGGCTGTCATTGCGTGCTGGATGCCGACGGCGAGCGTATGAGATACGGGCTGGAGGCCAAGCCCTTCATGATCAAGCCCAACCGCTTCGAGCTTGAGTCGATGGCAGGACAAAGCTTGACCGGCATCCCGGAGATCCGCGATGCGGCGCGCAAATACATCGATATGGGCGTCGAAGTGGTCGCCGTATCGCTTGGCGCGCATGGCGCCATCATATTGAGAGGCGATGAGGCGCTGTATGCGCCGCAGCTGAACATCGACGTCAAATCTACGGTAGGCGCCGGTGACTCGATGGTCGCAGGCCTGGTCGCAGGCTTCATGGGCGAGTGCAGCCTTGAGGATACCTTTCGCATGGGCATGGCGTGCGCAACGGCGCGCTGCATGACGGATGGCTATCGCATCATCGAACGCACGGTATACAAAGCGCTCATGGAAATGGTCACCATCGAAAGGATCTAACGGAACATGTTGAGAAGTTGGAGGAGCGCTGCGGGCCAGGGCCATGATCGCGGCAGGCAGCGCTTTCTGGACCGCGTCTTTCACAGGATATATCGTAAAAACGGATTCAGCCCCCTGCCCGTGATCGCCATGGGTTTTGCGGGGCTGATCCTGCTGGGCAGCCTGCTGCTGTCGCTGCCGGTCGCATCCGCGTCGGGCAGATCGGTGGGCTGGTTCGACGCGCTTTTCACTTCAACATCGGCGGTGTGTGTCACGGGGCTCGTCGTCCTGGACACGGGCACCGCCTATTCCGCATTCGGACACGTCGTGCTGCTTGTGCTGATCCAGCTGGGCGGACTGGGATTCATGACGTTCGCCACCCTGATATTCCGGCTCATGGGACGGCAGATCACGCTGCGCGAAAAACTGATCATGCAGGATTCCATGAACGAGGACGTGCTGGGGGGCATCGTCCAGCTCGTGCAGTGGGTCGCCATCAGCTCGTTCACGGTTGAGCTTACAGGTACCGCGCTGTTCACCATACGGCTGATCCCTATGTACGGACCGGGCAAGGGCCTGTTCTATGCGCTTTTCCATGCCGTGTCGGCGTTCTGCAACGCGGGCTTCGACCTGTTCGGATACGGACGCAGCCTGACCGGATTCTCGGGAGATGTGCTGATCAATTTGACGGCGATCATGCTGGTGGTCGTCGGCGGGCTCGGTTTCGGCGTGCAGAGCGATATCCTTCGGCGTCGTCGATTCGACAAGTTTCGCCTCCACACGAAGCTGGTCCTGGCCAGCTATGGCACGCTGATGGCGGTCAGCTTTGTCATGGTGCTCGCGCTCGAATGGTCGAATCCCTCGACACTCGGAGCGATGCCCATAGGACAGAAGCTGCTTGCCGCGCTCTTTCAGGCGGTCACGCTTCGAACGGCGGGCTTCAACACGTTCGACCAGGCGGCCATGCGCGACTGCACGAAGCTGATCGGCAGTTTCATGATGGTCATCGGCGCGGCTCCCGCGTCCACAGGCGGCGGCATCAAGGTGACCACGCTGGCCATCCTGTTCCTGACCGCGCGGATGGTGGCCAGGGGCGAAAGCAGCATAAGAGTGTTCGGACGCAGGATCGATCCGACGCTCATCACACGGGCGATGACTGTCACGTTCATCGCGCTGGCGGTCGTGTTCATCGATGTGTGCGTGCTGTCGCTCATGCAGCCCGGCGCGGGCTTTCTGGATCTGCTGTACGAATGCGCATCTGCCATGGGCACGGTGGGCATCTCCGCCATCGGGTCGTCCAGTTTGAGGCCTCTGGCGAGGATCATGATCATTTTGACCATGTTCACCGGACGCGTGGGTCCGTTGACGCTCGCGCTGTTGTTCGCGCGCAGACAGAACCGCACCCGTGAGCTGATACAGTACCCTGAGGAACATATCATGATCGGCTGATGCAACAGGGAGGATCGCATTATGGCTAAAAAGGGCAAGGGAAAGCAGTATCTCGTCGTCGGACTGGGGCGCTTTGGAAGTGCCATCGCCGAAACGCTGTGCCTGGCGGGTGAAGAAGTGCTTGGCGTCGACATCGACCTCGACCTGGTGGAGGATATGCGCGAGCGCATCACGCACACCGTACAGATGGATGCCATGGATCGAAGCGCGCTCATGGCCCTTGGCGTAGAGGATTTCGACGTGGCTTTCGTCACCATGGGCTCGGATATACGCGCCAGTGGCATGATCACGCTGCTCATGAAGGAGCTCGGGGTCAAACGCGTCATCGCCAAGGCTCACGACGATTTCCACGGCAGGATGCTTGAAAAGTTGGGCGCCGACGAGGTCCTGTTCCCCGAGAGGGACATGGGTAGGCGCATCGCGCACAACCTCGTTTCAGGTAACATTATCGATTATCTGGAGCTGTCCCCGGACTACTCCATGGCCGAGATACGCCCCAAGCCGGAATGGCCAGGCAAGAGCCTCCGCGAGCTGGCGCTGCGCAGCAGCATGGGCGTCAATGTCGTCGCGATCCGGAACGGCGAAACGCTGAATCCGATGCCACAGCCTGAGACGGTGATCGCGGAAGGAGACGTTCTGCTGGTGGTGGCCAGCGAAAAGACGCTGGCGGGCATGGATCGCTGGCGCTGAAACCTGTTTACGTCATTTTAGCGAATGCATTTATGCCAAATGCCTTGCGGAAAACCCGGAAATGTGTATAATATACTAATGAATTCTATTTTTGGGTACCTTTGCCCTGGATTGAGAGGAAGAGTTACAATGAGACAATCGCTTCTGAAGCTGACCGGACTGATGCTTGCGCTGATGATCCTGCTCACCGGCTGCAACCTCATCGGTGTCGATGCCCTCAAACAGCTGGATGTGGATTTTGCCAAGCTGACCAAGGAATACGATGAGGCCGTTGCGGTCGAGTACGATGGCGGCAAACTGACCAAGGGCGATGTGCTCGGCGGCTTTGTCAGCACATACAGCTACTACGCGCAGATGTATCAGGCCTTTGGCATGCAGCTCAACAGCGCCACGATCGACTCGGTCCGCCAGCAGTCTCTGGAAACGGCCATGCAGTCCGTTGCCATCGAAAAGCAGATCGCGTCCCGCGGTCTGAGCCTCACTGAGGAAAAGCTTGCCGAGGTACAGGCGGCCGCAGACGAGAACTATAACCAGGCCTATCAGAGTTTCTATGACAACACGACCGGCAAGGACGAGGCCGTACGCGCGCGTCAGGCCGAATACGACCTGTATACCAACGGATTCAGCAAGGATATTTTCTACAAGTCCCAGCTGCAGCAGGCGAATTACGATCTCATCAGTGAGACCGTGCGTGCTGAAGTGGAGCTCACCGACGATCAGCTCGCAGAGGCCTACAAGGAGAAAGTTGCCGAGGACAAGGAGGAGTTCTCCGAGAACGCGGGCAGCTTTGAATCTCACATGTCCTCCGACGATGAGGTCGTTGCATGGATCCCGGAGGGATACCGCACGGTGAAGCACATCCTGGTCAAGCCCGCGGACGATGTGCTCAAGGCTGTGACCGACGCGCGCAGCGCGCTCACCAAGGCGGAAGGCGATCTTGAGGATCTTGAGGATGAGCTCGACGCGCTGAACGATACTGATCCGGAAGCGGACGCCGAAGCTGAGGAAGCCGCCGAGGCTGCTGAAGAAGCCGAAGACGCCGTGGAAAGCGACGAGGCAGATGCGGATGCTGCAGACGCCGAGGCCGAGCCGACAGAGGCGCCGCGCACAGCCGAGCAGATCAACGCCGACATCGAGAATGCCCGAAAGGCGCTGGAAACGGCGAAGGCCGACGTTGCTGCCGCGGAAGCTGCCTGTCTGGAATCCGTCAAGGACAAGACCGACGCGATCTACAGCCGCATCGAAGCAGGCGACGATTTTGCCGCGCTCATCGCTGAGTACGGCGAGGATCCGGGCATGAAGAACGAGCCCACCGCTACCCGCGGATACTATGTCGCCGCCAATTCCGAGAACTGGGACGCCAATTTCACCGCCGGTGCCATGTCGCTGGCCAACGTGGGCGATGTTACCCAGACTCCTCTCGTCAGCAGCAGCGGCGTACACATCATCCGGTATGAGTCTGACGCGACCTCCGGCGAAGTCCCGCTCGAGGAGGTGCGCGACAAGTTCTACAAGGAGACGCTCGAGGCAAAGCAGGATGAGCACTTCGACAGCGAACTGACGGCCTGGGTCGAAGCCCTGAAGCCCGTCTATCATCCCGAAGTACTCACCCTCGATTGATTTGCGTCATCCGATCCGACATGCCGACCGAAGGGCAGCTGCCCTTCGGTCGGCA
>JAFRMB010000160.1 GCA_017430945.1 Clostridia bacterium
CTCAGTGTGCCGAGGGCATATTCCGCGGCAAGCGCGATATGGTCTTCGCTGTAGTTCATCTCATCCCAATCCAAGACATCCGCGAATTTCAATCATGCTGCGACGTAGCCAGGTCTTCACGGTGTTCAGCGGCGTATTGAATTTCTCCGACAGCTGTTCGCGGCTCCATCCATTGTAATAGGCCAGCAGCACGAGTTTCTGGCGCTCCGGATCGAGCTGCCCGACGCACTCCAGAATGCGCTTCAGCTCCTCCGTCATTTCCCGCCGCGCCAGCGGATCCGGAATATCCGACGCGATCTCCATGGCAGACGGCTCGTCTTCGATCGACGCCTCGCTCCGTTTACGCACGACATCGATCGCCCGGTTGCGTGCGATCGAAACCATCCAGGTAATCGGAGAAGCCAGCGAAGGATTGAACTGGCCAGCACTGTGCCAGATCTTGACGTAGGCTTCCTGGACCACCTCCTCGGCAAGATCCTGACGCCTCAATATACGGAGCACCACGCCGAAGAGTTTCGCCCGTGTGGCGGCGTAAAGGCGCTCACATGCCGCCTCATCCCCCTTCGCAACCGATGCGAGCAGCCAGATCAACTCAGCCGGCGTCAGCATTAAACGTCCTCAAATATACGTCGCTCTATCGTACCCGGCAGAGTCGAAAATCGAAGTCACTCTTGCCGTCGTATCACATCTTGCCAGCATCGGGTCCAGCGTCCCGCCATGAGATAAGTCGCGAAAAAGCAAAACCCGGGCTTGCGGCCCGGGTCTCATATCACGGAAACAACTCACAAAAACCAGCCTTGTGAGCTGAGACTTTAGAACCAGCGGCAATCAGGCAGGTTCAGCGAGGCGAATGGGTTCCGGCCGCTGTAGCCACCGGACGCTCCAGACCTCAGGCCATCGCTCCGATCCGCGAGCGCATCAAACCGATGCTGTCGAGATCAGCCTGCTCCCGGGCGCTTTCCTCGGCGCGTTCGCGTGCCTGGTCGCGCTCGTCCAGCAGTTCCACCTTCTTAAGCTCCTCGAACGCCTCGCCGAGCACCGCCTTCGCATCTTCGAGCTGAACCCGCAGTTCGTCGGCGGAGCGGGTCAGATTTTCGCGGCGCTGAATGGCTGCCTTGGCATAGGTGGGATAGGCGAAGTGTGTGGGATCATTAATGCCAGCGCGGTCCTGCTCGTGCTGGATTTCGCGCTCCAGGTCGACCGACATGCGCTGGAAGTCGGCGATCATGCCTTCGATCTGCGCAACCCTTCGGCGCTTTTCGTCGACCTGAAATTTCTTCAGGCGGATCAGCGTTTCACGTGACTTCATCGACTCGTACTCCCCAGAAGTCCCAACCACAAAGCGGGACGGAACCGGCATCCCCCCAAGGGCCCCTCCGGTCAAACACAGATGGCGGGATCATGGCGCGACAAAGTTAGCGTTCCGTTTCCAAGGTTTGCAGGATTTGCTCCAATCGGCGATAGCCCTCCCCGATCCCGGTGGATTCATCCTTGGCCTGCCGCAGGAAGGTTTCGAGCGGCTCGTGCAGCCGGATGGCCTCATCGACCTCAGGGCTCGATCCGGCCCGGTAAGCACCAAGGCGGATCAATTCTTCCATGTCCGCATAGGTCGCCATGACCTGCCGGGCCCGGGTGACGCTGGGGAGGAAAGCCGGATCGGCAGATCGCGGCATGGTTCGGGAAACCGACTTCAGGATGTTGATCGCTGGATAACGGCCGCGCTCGGCGATCGAGCGCTGCATCACGATATGGCCGTCGAGGATGCCGCGCACCGCGTCGGCCACCGGCTCGTTGTGGTCATCGCCGTCAACCAGCACCGTGAAGATGCCGGTGATGGTGCCTTCACCCAGTCCAGGCCCTGCCCGCTCCAGCAGCTTCGGCAGTTCGGTGAACACCGTCGGCGTATAGCCTTTCGCCGTCGGCGGCTCTCCGGCGGACAGGCCGATTTCACGCTGCGCCATCGCAAAGCGTGTCACCGAGTCCATCATGCACATGACGTCCTTGTCCTCATCGCGGAAATATTCCGCGATGGCCAGGGTCAGGTAAGCCGCCTGCCGCCGCATCAATGCGGGCTCGTCGGATGTCGCGACCACCACCACCGAGCGCGCCAGGCCTTCCTCGCCGAGATCGTCCTGCAGGAACTCCTGCACCTCACGGCCGCGTTCGCCGATCAGGCCGATCACCGAAACATCGGCATCCACATTGCGCGCGAGCATCGACAGCAGCACCGACTTGCCGACGCCGGAGCCTGCGAAGATGCCCATGCGCTGGCCGCGGCAACAGGTCAGGAAAGTATTGAGCGACCGCACGCCGAGATCGAGCGGCGGACCCACCCGCTTGCGGGAATGCGCAGGCGGCGGCGCGTTCCGGTAGGTCATCGGCGACGGGCCCTGAACCAAAGGTCCCTTGCCGTCGATCGGCTCGCCCATGGCATTGACGACACGCCCGAGCCACGCCGCCGACGGACGCACCTGGCTGGCGGCGTTGGCAATCACCGCGCGGCAGCCGCGCCGGACACCTTCCAGTCCCGCGAACGGCATCACCACGGCATTGTTGCCGGTGAAGCCGATCACCTCGCATGGGATGAAGCGATTGTTGCCGGTCTCGACCACGATGCGCGCGCCGACCGACATCGCATGGATCGGTCCCGCGATCTCCACCATAAGTCCGCGCACACCGACAACGCGGCCATAAATATTGACGCCGTCGATGTCGGAGATCTGTTCCGCGAGGGCCTTCATTGCGAAAACCTTAAGTTTCCGCGATTTCGCGGCATCCCCTTAACCCTGTGTTTACCCGCATCGTTAATCATTGCGTCACTGTCTTTGATGACTGAGAGCGCTTGACCTTCAGAACGAAGGAGCGAGTCGCAGGAGTCGGTTAGGCCCGGCTCTTAATGTGGAACTTGAACGACGCGGGTGCGAAAAGCTTCTTGACCGCAATATCTTAGTGCGATTCGACAAAAATTGCACGATAGAGCTTGCAGACACGAATCAGCATTTGTTAACCATATGTCGTCAGGATCCGAATCAGTTGTTCAAAGGCGTTTCCAGTGCCGCGAGTAGGCGGCCGGCCTGACGCCCGGAGCGGCGACTATAGGGGACTGGCATGCGCGTATTGCTGATAGAAGATGACAGCGCCACTGCGCAGTCGATCGAGCTGATGCTCAAATCCGAGAGCTTCAACGTCTACACGACGGATCTCGGAGAAGAGGGCGTCGACCTCGGAAAACTTTACGATTACGACATCATCCTGCTCGACCTGAACCTCCCGGACATGTCCGGCTATGATGTTCTCAAGCAGCTGCGTGTCTCGAAG
>JAFRMB010000161.1 GCA_017430945.1 Clostridia bacterium
AACAATATTTTCCGCCGGGTATTGACAAGGGCGCTCAAATGTAGTAAAATAGCTCTTGTGTTCGGGGTTATAGCTCAGTTGGTCAGAGCGTTACGTTGACATCGTAAAGGTCGATGGTTCGAGCCCATTTAACCCCACCAAGCAGGCTGCCCGGCGACGGACAGCCGCTTTTTTTCATACGGATCGGGGCGTTGGATCCTGGCGATCCGACCGTTCACTGCCGGACCTTCCACGGAGGCGTATTGAGCATGACAGACTTTTTGATCGTCGGAGCGGGACTGTACGGGGCGGTGTGTGCCCGCGAGCTGAAGGACGCCGGCAGATCGGTGCTGGTGATCGAACGGCGGCCGCATATCGCGGGAAACGTCTATACGGAGCGCATCGCAGGCATCGATGTCCACAGGTACGGGGCGCACATCTTCCACACGAACGACGCCGATATCTGGCGATATGTGCAGCGCTTTGCCGAGTTCAACCGCTTTACCAACAGCCCGATGGCCAACTACCGGGGCGAAATGTATTCGCTGCCGTTCAACATGCTGACGTTCAACAGGATGTGGGGCTGTACCACGCCTCAGCAGGCCATGGACATCATCGCGTCGCAGCGACGGGAAGTGAAGGGCACGCCGGCAAACCTGGAGGAGCAGGCGATCAGCCTGGTCGGACGCGACATCTATGACAAGCTCATCAAGGGCTACACCGAAAAGCAGTGGGGCAGGGACTGCCGCGAGCTGCCGGCCTTCATCATTCGGCGGCTGCCGGTGCGTTTCTGCTATGACAACAACTACTTCAATGCCCGCTTCCAGGGCATCCCCATCGGCGGATACACGCAGCTCGTGGCGCGCATGCTGGAGGGCATCGAGGTGCTGACGGATACGGATTATCTGTCGGACCGGGAGATGTGGGACCGAAGGGCCGATCGGGTCATCTACACCGGCCCCATTGATGCATACTTCGATCACGTCCTGGGTCCGCTTGCGTACAGGAGCGTTCGATTCGAGACGGAACTGCTGGACTGCGCCAACTATCAGGGCAACGCCGTCGTCAATTACACGGATCCTCAGACGCCGTGGACGCGGATCATCGAGCACAAGTGGTTCACCTTCGGGCTGGACGAGAATGGCCTCGAGACCGATCGAACGGTGATCAGCAGGGAGTATTCCTCGGAATGGAAGCCGGGAGATGAGCCCTATTACCCCGTCAACGATGAGAAGAACACGGCTTTGTTGCGCAGGTATCAGGCGATGGCGGCAGAGAACGGGAAGCTGGTGATCGGCGGCCGCCTGGGAGAGTATCGGTATTACGATATGGATCAGGCGATCGGAGCGGCGCTCGGATGCGTTCGGAGGCTGCTGGCAGAGGGATAAGGACACACGTCAAAAGGATCGGGGGCTGCCTCAATGAGGCAGCCCCCGAATCGTCATGGCGGGTCGTCAATGGATATTGCATCGACCCAGACTGGTGAGGCTCTCGTTCGTCGCGGCGCCGATGAAGTAGCTGGTCACATCCTCGAGGTTCTCGGCGTATCGGAGCGGGTGACCGTCGGGGATGTAGATGATGCCGACCGTGCGCGTGTTGTGGCAATGGGAAGTGGCCACGCGCCGGCTGTCGAGGCAGACCTTGACAGAGCGGTGCATGTTGCACTTTTTGGTGGGCACGGTGCCGGTGGCAAAATAGTCGGTGTTCGTACCGTACTGGTTCGCATCGTTGACGCAGGCAGACGTGGGCAGCAGTCCGGACACGGCGCAGACCGTGGCGACGGTGAGGCCATAGCTGGTGGGCGAACCGGAGATGATGGGCCGATCCGTGGTACAGCCGGTGACATCGTGCACCTGGGACATGATCGCCGCCCAGAGCGGTGCGGCGTACGTGCCGCCCGTGGCGCTGGAGGTCAGGGGCTTATAGTTGTCCGAGCCGACCCAGACTGCGCCGGAATAATAGCCGGTCATGCCCGCGAAGGTGACGCCGATGTTGTTGGTGTTGGTGCCGGTCTTGCCGGCTACCGTCAGGCCGCCGAAGCGCGCGCGCGCGCCGGTGCCGTTGTCGCTCACGCAGTTCTTCAGCACGTCCACCAGCATGTAGGCAGTGGATGGCTTGAAGGCCTGCCAGGTCTCCTGCACCTCGTTGACGTCGATGTAGACGGTGCCGTCGGGGTTCAGGATCTGCGTGAAAGCGTAGGGCTCCTGATAGACGCCGTTGTTGGCGATGGCGCCAAAGGCTGTGGCGAGCTCGATGACGGAGAGACCGGACGACCCCAGCGCCAGTCCGGAGCCGGTGGCCCAGATGTGATCCGGATCGACACCCAGCTTCAAAAGATATGTGACGGCGTTCTGGATGCCGACGTAGTCCATGAGCGCGTGTGCCGTGGAGGTGTTGTGGGACAGCGTGATGGCATGCCGCATGGATTCGACGCCGGTGAAGCTGCCGCCCGAGAAGTTCGAGGGATAGCCTTTGCCGCCCGACCAGTCCTTGACGGGAATGGGCAGATTCAGGACCGGCGTGCCGGGGGAATAGCCCATGTCGAAGGCCGGGCCGTAGACCGACAGAGGCTTCAGCGATGAACCGACGGGCATGTCGTTCTGATATGCACGGTTCAACTGCTTGCGCTGCACGGGTTCACTGCGTCCGCCGACGATGGCCACCAGTTCACCGGTATGCCAGTCCATCACGGCAGCTGCGCACTGCGGCTGTACGACCGTCAGGTATTCGCCGCCGCCCAGGGAGGCCTGCGTGGATCGGTCGTTGGGGTAGCGCATGCTGGGATAACGGCTCCAGTTCGTGATGGTATCCTGTACCGCCCTTTGCACGTCGGCGTTCAGCGAGGTGAACACCTTGTAGCCGCCGTTGCGCAGCCGGGTCTCCATCGTGGACCGGTTCAGCGAGTTGTCCTCCAGGCCCTCGACGCGCAGCATCTTGGTGACTACGTCGTAGATCGAGTACTCGACGTAATAGGCGTTGTCGTACATGTTGTCGCTGGCAGCGGTGGATTTTTCGATGATGTTGAGCCGCTGGCCGACAGCCCGGTTGTATTCGAATTCGCTGATCAGGCGCTGCTCGAGCATCTGTTCCAGCACGTAGTTGGTGTTGTCTTCGATGACCTCCGGCGTGTGGCGGATATAGTAGTTGCTGCGGGGGTTATAGCGCCATGGATTGCGGATGACGCGCGCCAGCGCGGCGCATTCGCGCAGGCTCAGCTGGTTCAGATCCTTGCCAAAGTAATCCTGAGCGGCGATCTTCACACCATAGCTGGAACCGCCCATATAGATGACGTTGAGGTAGGCCTCCAGGATCTGATCCTTGGTCATGTTCTTTTCGAGTTGAAGCGCCAGATAGGCTTCCTGCATCTTGCGCTTGTAGGTCTGCTCGCTGTTGAGCAGCGTCAGCTTCACCAGCTGACAGGTGATGGTGGACGCGCCCTGCGTGTTACCGCCCAGCAGGTTGTTGACCAGCGATCCCACGATGCGCTTCAGATCGACGCCGTGATGCTCGTAATAACGGGCGTCCTCGACGGAGATGACGGCGTTGATCAGCTGCTGGGGGATGTCCTCGATCTCGACATAGATCCGGTTCTCCGATCCTTTGAACTCCATGATGAGGTTGCCGGACCGGTCGTAGATGAACGAAGTCTGGGACTGTGCGCCGATGGCCGCCAGGTCGAGGTTGGGCGAGGTATCCACCCAGCCCTTGGCGACGCCGGCCACGAGGCCCGCGCCTGCCAGACCGATCAGCAGTATCACGAAGAACAGCATCTTCACGGTCATGAGTACGACGGAGAACAAAAAGCTGCGCTCGTGCTCCCTGGGTTTGAAAATAATGTATTTCAAGGCGATGAGCCCTCCTGAATGGATGGATGCGGACATATATACCTATTCTATGCTATTATATCACAGATCAGGGCGGCGCGCACGATTTTTCCGTGTCAAAATGATGAATATTGGGACAAGACGGCGTTGGAAGGGAACGATAAACAAAAAGGGCCGCTGCGCGGCCGTCCGGCGAAATACCATGCCGGACGGGTGCAGCGGCGCCTTTTCCTGTCAGTGAGCTTGTTCTGTTCCCGAACTGAATCGCAACCATCTGCAGGCGCCTTTTCCGCCCTGTCGCTTTCTCGCTGTGGCCGACGATGCGCTGCATCGCCTCTCTCCGTCCAGCTTGGGCAGAGCAAAAAACGCTTTGCATATGTCTGCTTTCAGCTTGTGCTCAGTATTACAGGCGCTTCGTGCGCTTGAGGATCTTGCAGACCTTGTTGTAGGTCAGACCGCCCATGATGAGATTGATGCCGATGAGCAGGCCGATGAAGCCGAACACCCCTATAAAGCCGATCATGACCGCACTGTCGGAAACCTTTGCCAGTGCGGTGAGCGAAAGAGCGAGCTGCGCCTTGACCGAGATGAATCCGTTGCCCAGTATGGCGCCGGCTCCGGTGAAGCCGATGAAGGCGATGATGCCCAGAAGAATACTGATAACACCCATTGATGATCCCCTCACATTTCTATTATGTTACTGTATTATAACGAATAATTACGAATCTGTCAAGTACATACAAGCGGAATCACAGCGGGATATGGGAGGAGCGGTCCTTTTCATCATAAGGATGCGCAATGCCAAAAGTGCTGAAAGCCCTGTGATTTCAGGGAGTTTATGGATTTGATCTGCTGATGGGAGCTGCGCTGGGATCGTTGACGGAAGTTTTGCCTGAACTGTAACAATTTCGTAATTTATTTTTATGCCTCGCCATGCGCCGGTCGCGAAGCGCCGCCGACCATCAACAGAGAGCGGGAAGTGCAGACCGATCGCCCGACGTGGCGAGGATCATTCATCCTGTCGATACGACATCTCCCATACGTCCGCGTAGGTGCCGAGCGGATCGTCTGAAAGCAGGCACATCAGTATGAAGCATTCGTACGGATTGGCGACATAGAGGTCGCCCATACCACAGCCGCGCAGCAGCCGGTTGGTGGATTCGATAAAGCTGGAATAGCGCCGCCGGGGATTCACGTACTGCTCGAGCAGCTGGGAATAGATAAAGAAATTCAGCGTGATGAGATCGAAGCGGTCGATCGGTGCGCGCCCGGCAAGCACCTCGCTCACGTGCTGGCGGCTGAAGCGCTTGCCGGCAAACTGACCGGACAGCGACGAATCTCTGGCGGGAGCCAGGTTGCCGTGCGTCCCCATGGGCACGGCGGAGCAGATGACGCGTTCGATGTCGCTGGGCGTGATGTCCTCCGGCCGGCAGCGCCGATCTGAACGGCGGATCTCCGAACCGGACCTGTCGTCACGCATGCCGTCGTCTGAAGGCGGGTCTTCGCGGTGCGCGCGCCTGCGGCCTTCATCGCCCTCAGACGCGTTGAATATGTCCGCAACGCGCGCCTGCGCCTCGCGATAGAGCCTGTCGAACGCATCCCGTGCAGCGACGCTCTGCCGACGGGTGCTGTCCGTTCGGCGCATGCGGCGAAGCCACGCGATCAGCTCGGCCTCAGAGCGGATCTTTGCCGCGGAACCCCGGACCAGCACCGTGTGTTCGCCGAACAATGCGTCGGCCGGCGCATCTTCGTTTACCGGCATCGCCTCGAAGCGCTCCCAGAGCGCGCGATATTTGAGATAACCAAGGCCGTTCCGAAAACAATAGCCGCAGATGAGTTCAAAGGGATCCTTTGGATCGATGACCGGCTCCCTCAGCGCCTTGGTGAGGAAATCATCGACGTCTGCCTCACTCATGCCAAGGCCAAATCCCAGGAGGAACACGACGCTGCGCTTGACCGTCTGCTGGGTGAGCCAGTTCTTCGCCAGCGCGCTCAGCCGGGCTGTCGTGGGGTAGAAGGCGGGCGGGACGTCATTTTCGGAAAAGGCGGTCAGTATGATCTCCTGATACTCCTTCAGGGGGATCTGCTGATAATCGCCCTCCAGCTGTGCCTTTTCGTGGATGTAGCGCTTCAGGTGATCGCCGAAGGGTACCAGGCGCAGTCCGGTCCTCAGCGCGTCATAGATCAGGAACTGATCCCTGTCGCGAAAGTAGGGGTCGTCGACAGCGCCATAGAAGGATTCCATGGCCCGATCGGTAAATTCGGATGTCTGGAGCTCGTCGAGGGACACTGGATCACCTCCCGATCCGTATCGCGCAGGTGCCGGCACTCATGGCCCGGCGTGGATGATGTCACAGATCAGCTCATCGCCGTCGATGCGTACGTGCAGCTCCAGCGTACCGTCGCCGTCGTAGCGAAAGGAGAAATCCTGGCGGCCCTTGTAGTCGGTGAGGATGGCGTCCTCAGCATCGTCGACGTAGTGCTGGTTGTAGTTCGGGTACGTGGATCTCGAAAGGACGGTCACGTCCGGCAGCTGTTTGACATTGAGCCACAGCGCGCTGGCTACCTGGGCCACGCCGCCGCCTACCACCTCGGCGCCCCGCCCGTTCAAGGCGGTGACGTAGCCGCGCGATGCGTCCCGGGGACCGACGGCCTCGTTGAAGGAGAAGCGCTCGCCGTGCTCAAGGGAGATGCCGTCGACGCTTGACGCCGCAAGAGCGATGTTCGTGCGCAGGTCGCGATCGTCGCTCAGCGGGATCCTGGCGCTCAGCGTCCGGGGGATGGCATCAGCAGGCTGTGCCGATGATATGTCTTCGGGCGGTGCGGTTCCATCGGTCGGAGCGGGATCCGTTGCGGCGGGGAGGGGAGAGGACGCGGGCATCCCGGGCCGGCTGAACCGCGCGCCGGCAAACCACCCGGCTGCGGCCAGCGCCAGCGCGGCGATGATCGCCAGCGGGACGAGCCTGCGGCGGACGGCGCCGACACTTGCCGCAGTCGGTGACGATCCGGCGTCGGCATTCGATCCGACGGGTGATGCGGGGGCCGAAGTCTCAGGGGCACTCGCAGGCGCGGTGTCCTGCAAGGCGTTTTTGTCGCTCAGGACCTCCAGCGCCTGGCGCATCTGTGCGGCGGAGGTGTAGCGGTCGCCGGAGACAGGGGCACAGGCCTTCAGGATCACCGCAGCAAGTCCGGGCGAGGCGTCTCTGGGCGGCGGCGGGACCTTGCCGCTCATGCGCTGCTCCAGCGCGAGCCGATTGTCCGCCGGGGTGCGCAGCTGTTTGTCGGGCACGAAGGGCAGCCGGCCTCCGTTGGTCAGGCGGTACAGCATGATGCCGAGCGAGTAGAGATCGGTCCTGGCGACGGCGTCGATGTCCGCCTCCGACAGGCTGCCGGTGAATACCTCCGGTGCCATATAGTTGAAGCTGCCGCGGCGGGAAAGGTCCATCGTGTGGCGCTCGAGGCGGCGGGATTCGCCGAAGTCGCCGAGCTTGAATACGCCTGCGGCGTTGGCGAACACGTTGGAGGGCTTTATGTCCCTGTGGGCGATGCTTTCGCGTCGGCAGACCTCCAGCGCGGTGCACAGATCGATGCCGAGCCGGATGACCGTCTCCTCGTCCGTCGCGTGGTCGGCCAGGTATCGGTTCAGAGGGGTGAGCAGCTCCATGCGGATGAAGATATCCCAGCGCATGCGATCCGGATGGGCGTAGATGCGGTGATCCTCGATGTCGACGATGTTGGTGTAGCCGCGCACCTTCTCCATGAGCCGGATCTCACCGGTGATATCGCGAACGGAGGTCTCAAAATAGGTGCGGCACTGCGCCTCGGAAAGCCCTTCCTGACGCAGCGCTTCGGGCTCGGTCTCGTCGAGCGGGATGGTCATCACCTTGATGGCGGCATAGCTGGTGCCTGAAAGGTCCTGGCGGCGCGCCTTGAAGACCACGCCGTAAGTGCCGCGACCGAGCTCCTCGATGATCTCCCATTCCGGCCATACGCGGCTCAGGACTTCGCGGATGTCATCCATGGCGATATCGCCTCCAATGGTGTCGGGACTTTGCGCGGACCGCCCGCGCTTTCTGTCTGTATTATAAGGAGCATAGCGGAGAAATGTCAAGAAAAGCAACGCCGAATCACGCAGGAACGGTGATGATTTTGATTTACCTCGGGCATTTTCTGTGGTATAATGGCGTTGGGATACAAATTGAGTACGGAGGTGGATCAATGGACCCCATCTACGTCACCGGACACCGCAATCCGGATACGGATTCCATCGTCTCAGCGATGGCCTATGCGCAAATGCGAAATGCTTTGGGCGACAGGGAATACACGGCCGCGCGGCTGGGCAGGGTGAGCGACGAGACCCAGCTGGTGCTGGATCACTTCGGCATGCCGCAGCCGCTTTTGATCCATGACCTGAAAAACCAGGTGAGCGACCTGAATTTCGATACGCCGCCCGTGCTGAACCGCGCGGTGACCATCGCCCATGCGTGGCAGCTGCTGCACGACGATGAGAACACGCTGGCACTGCCGGTCGTGAACGACGACGGCACACTTTTCGGCATGCTGTCCACCAATACGATCGCCGTACACGACATGCAGTCCGTCGTACACTCGACCATAGAAGACATACCGGTCTTCAATCTGGTCAGTGCGCTGGAGGGGCGCATCGTGCTGGACAGGGAACAGCCCACCAATACCATTTCCGGGCGGGTGAACATCGCGCTGCCCGCCAACGGAGAGGAAGCCATCCTTATGACGCCGGATACCGTGCTCATCTGCGGGAACCAGCCGGAGGTGATCCTGGCGGCGATCCGTGCCGGCGTGGCGTGCATCGTGGTGTGCCAGGCTGCCGTGCCGGAGGAGGCATGGGACATCGACCGGGGGAGCATCGTCATCACGACGCCGCACGAGCCCTATCGCGCCGCGCGCATGGTCTTCCAGGCGGTGCCGGTGGATCGGGTCTGCCGGGTCACGAACCTGTGCCCGGCGCATCTCACGGATTATGTGGACGATGTGCTCAAGATGGCGCAGTCGAACAAGCACCGCGTGTTCCCGGTGGTGGACCAGGACATGAAGGTCGTGGGAACGCTGAGCCGGATCCACCTGATCAAGCCGCGACGCAAGCGCGTCGTGCTGGTGGACCACAACGAGCTCGCCCAGTCCGTGCCCGGGCTGGAGCAGGCCGAGATCCTGGAGATCATCGACCATCACCGACTGGCAGACGTGCAGACGGCCATGCCCATCTACATGCGCAACGAGCCGGTCGGCTCCACGGCGACCATCGTGGCGGGCATGTATATGGAACGGGGGCTCATGCCGACCATGAGCATGGCGGGGATCATCACCTGTGCCATCATTTCAGACACGCTGATGTTCAAATCGCCCACATGCACGCCGCGCGACATCCAGACTGCGGAGCGCATGGCCAGCATCGCGCATGTCTCGATCGATGAGCTGGGCAGGATGATCTTCTCCGCTTCCACATCGGACGACAAATCCCCGGAGGACATCCTGTTCCAGGATTACAAGGAGTTCATGCTCTCCGGGCATACGCTGGGCGTGGGCCAGGCAGTGACGCTGGATTCCGAACGCGTCATGCGGCGGCGGGATGAGTTCCTCGTGGCCATGCGGCATCGAATGAGCGACCGCAAGTACGACATGATGCTGTTCATACTGACCGACATGCTGCTGGAGGGCAGCCAGCTGCTGTTCCTGGGGGACGCCGACGTGATCGCACAGGCCTTCAACGTGAAGCCCTCGGGCAACTGCGTCTTCCTGCCCGGCATCGTATCGCGCAAGAAGCAGGTCATCCCCGCACTGTCCGTATTCTGGGGCTGATGCGGCGCAACGGCTTTGGTGAAATAATGATTAAGACGGTTGAATCTTTGACCGGGTTGTGCTAAAATAGGCTTCGCTGTGATGGAGAGAGTAACCCGCGCAGGCACCCCAAAGAGATCCGGATCATGGGCTGAAAGTCCGGTGGGCAGGCGGTGCGGTCGAAGTTCACTCCGGAGCTTCCGCGCTGAACGGCATATGCTCAATAGGGCGGACGGCTTCATTCCCCGTTATCGGAATGAGAGACCGCGTTTATCGCGGTGAAGCTGGGTGGTACAGCGGAGCAGGTATCGGCTTCGCCCCTGATCGGGGCGAAGCTTTCTTCTGCCCTGAAAAAAGCAAACCATTCGAAGGGAGTCGTAGATCCTATGGAAAAAATGCTTCGTGAGCTTCGCGAGCGCGTGATCCGGAACATCGAAGAAGCCCGGGCGAGCGCCAGCCTTGAACAGATCCGCGTGAGCATCCTCGGCAAGAAGGGTGAACTGACCGGGCTGCTGCGCGGCATGGGCAAGCTGCCGCCGGAAGAGCGGCCCAGGATGGGCCAGCTCGTGAACGATGTGCGCGCGGCGCTTGAGGCCAAACTTGAAGAACGCGTCGCAGAGCTTCAGGAAAAGGAGAAGCAGGCCAGGCTGGCAGCGGAAGCCATCGATGTCACGCTGCCCGGGCCCGAGCGCAGCGCCGGCTCGCTGCATCCGATGAACATCGCACTCAGGAAGATGGTGGAGATCTTCGTCGGCATGGGCTATGAGGCGGTGGAGGGCCCCGAGGTGGAGTTCGACCACTACAACTTCGAGCTTCTGAACATCCCGAAGAACCACCCTGCCCGTGATGCGCAGGATACGTTCTACATCGACGACAATATCGTGCTGCGCACACATACCTCTCCGGTCCAGGCGCGCATCATGACCACCCGCAAGCCGCCCATCCGCGTGATCTGCCCCGGGCGCGTATACCGGGCGGACGAAGCCGACGCGACCCACAGCCCGGTGTTCCATCAGATGGAAGGTCTGGTGATCGATGAGAACATCACCATGGGCGATCTGAAGGGCACGCTGGATGAATTCGCCCGGCAGATGTTCGGCGAGGGCATCAGGACCCGCTTCCGCCCCTCGTTCTTCCCGTTCACCGAGCCGTCCGCCGAGGTGGACCTCACCTGTGCTAACTGCAGGGGCGAGGGCTGCCGCATGTGCAAGGGCACCGGCTGGATCGAGGTGCTCGGCGCAGGCATGGTGAACCCGAAGGTGCTGGACATGTGCGGCATCGACTCCGCGAAGTATTCCGGCTTCGCCTTCGGCATGGGCGTGGAGCGCATGGCGCTGCTCAAATACAACATCCCGAATCTACGGTACCTGTATGAGAACGACCTGCGGTTCCTGACTCAGTATCGCTAATCAGGGGAGGTAATGCAACATGAAAGTGCCGATGAAGTGGCTTCGTGAATATGTGGATATCGATATGCCGGCGGAGGAATATGGCGCCTGCATGGTGATGACGGGCACCGCCGTCGAGGGCATCGACCGGACCGGTGAGCAGTTTGACAAGGTCGTGGTCGGCCGCGTCGTGAGCTGCGTGGATCACCCCAACTCGGACCATCTGCACATCTGCATGGTGGATATCGGCGAAGCGGAGCCGATCCAGATCATATGCGGCGCGCCCAACGTCCGCGAAGGCATGCGCGTGGCGGCGGCGCTGGATGGCGCGCGCCTGCCCGGCGCCGGCGGTGCCGGTCCCATCAGGATCAAAAAAGGCAAGATGCGCGGCGAGGTGTCGATGGGCATGCTGTGCTCCGGACCTGAACTGGATGTGCCGGCAGGGCTGTACCCCCACATCGGCGACGAGGGCATCATCGAGATCTTCGAGGATGTGGCGCCGGGGACCGATGTCAAGCAGGTGTTCGGCCTGGGCGATGACGTCGTGGATTTTGAGATCCTCGCGAACCGCCCGGACTGCCTGAGCGTATGGGGGCTGGCCCGCGAGTCCAGTGCCGTGCTGGACGGACATTTCGTGATGCCGGAGATCGCCGTTGAAGAGAATGGCAGCGGCCGCTTCGAGGATTACGCGAGTGTCGAGGTGCGGGACGATGTGCTCTGCCCCCGCTACTGCGCCAGGGTAATCACCGATGTCAAGATCGGGCCAAGCCCCAAATGGATGCGCGAATACCTCTATGGCGCGGGCGTGCGGCCCATCAACAACATCGTGGACATCACGAATTTCGTGATGCTCGAGACCGGCCATCCGATGCACGCCTTCGATCTTTCCAAGGTGAAGGATCAGGCCATCGTCGTCCGCCGCGCCAGGCCGGGCGAGCGCCTGACCACGCTGGACGGCAAGACGCACGTGCTCGACGAGAGCATGCTGGTCATCTCCGACCGTGAGAACGCCACGGGCCTTGCGGGCATCATGGGCGGCGAGGAGTCTGAGATCGTGGATGACACCGCCAGCGTTCTGTTCGAGTGCGCGGCGTTCGAGCGCGCCAACAACCGCGTCACTGCCCGAAAGCTGGGCATCCGCACGGAGTCGAGCGGACGGTTTGAAAAGGGCGTTTGCCCTGCGACCACCATGGAGGCGCTCGAGCGCGCCTGTATGCTGGTGAATATGTTGGAGTGCGGCAAGGTGGTGCCGGGCGCCTATGACTACTATCCGCATCCCGCGGAGCCCGTTGAGATCGAGGCGAGCGTCGAACGCATCTGTAAACGCATCGGCGTAGACGTGCCCGGTGAGGCGATGGAGGATATCCTGAACCGGCTGTACATCGATACCACTCTGGCGGGCGACGCGCTGCACTGCGAGATCCCGGCGTTCCGGCAGGATATGGAGACGGAGGCGGACATCTCGGAAGAGGTCCTCAGGATGTACGGCTACGATCACATCCCCTCTACGCTGATGAACGCCGTCACCATGCCCGGCTATCGCAGTGAGCGGATCGTGTTCTCCGACCGCGTAAAGGATGCGCTGGTGGGCATGGGTCTGTTCGAGGTGCTCAACTATTCCTTCATCAGCCCCAGATGGATCGAGAAGCTGGCGCTTTCAGAAGCCGATCCGCGCCGCAGCGCCGTGGTGCTCCGAAATCCGCTGGGTGAGGACACCTCCGTCATGCGCACATCGCTGGTGCCCAGCATGCTGAACACGGTGGCGGCCAACCTGAACCGCGGGAACGTCGAGGGAAGGCTGTTCGAACTGAGCAAGGTGTTCGTGCCGGCCGACCAGCCCGGCGCGCTGCCTGCCGAAAAGACCGGGCTGTGCGTCGGATGCTTCGGTGAGGGTGTGGATTTCTACACCGTCAAGAACATCGTGGTCTGGCTGCTGGCGCGCTTTGGGCTGACTGCGGAGATCGAGGCCACAGGCGACGGATATTATCATCCCGGCCGCAGGGCGGTCATGCGCATCGACGGCCGGCAGGTCGCAGCGCTTGGCGAGATCCATCCGGACGTGGCCGAAGCCTTTGACATCTCCAATCGCCGCGTGTACGTGGCGGAAGTCGATCTGGATGCGATCATGCCGTTGGAAAAGGACTTCTACGGCGTGAAGCCGCTGCCGAAGTTCCCGGCCGTCGGCAGGGACATCGCCGTCGTGGTGGATGAAAGCGTCGGGGCCGGCACCATGATGGATGCCATCCGGAGGGCGGCCGCAAAGACGCTGGAGGATGTGAAGCTGTTCGATATCTACCGCGGCGACAAGCTGGGTGCGGGCAAAAAGTCCGTCGCTTACGCCATCACGCTGCGCGCACAGGACCGCACTTTGACCGACGAGGAGATCAACGGTACGATGGACAAGGTGCTCAGATCGCTGCGCGAGCAGTTCGGCGCCGAGCTAAGGGCTTGATCGCAGGTCCGGGCAGCCTTGCCGCATGGCGGGCTGCCCGTCAAATTCGGTGAGTCAGGGGGCCGCTCCGGGGAGACGCGCGATCTGTACCGGGGGCGGCTCCCGGCTGCCGTTATCAATGAAAGGAATCGACATGAATACCGATATCGTTATCATCGGCGCGGGACCGGCAGGCATTTTCACGGCGCTGGAGCTTCTCCGCAGGGGCAGTAAAAAGCGTATCACCATCTGCGAAAAGGGCGCGGCCATCGAAGACCGGCGCTGTCCAAAGGCAAAGACGCGGGTCTGTGTCAACTGCAAGCCCTACTGCCACATCACGACCGGCTTCTCAGGGGCCGGCGCATTTTCGGATGGAAAACTGTCGCTGAGCTGCGAGGTGGGAGGCGATCTGCCCGCGCTGATCGGCGCGGAGCTGGCGCAGGAGACGATAAACTACGCAGACGGCATCTACCTGGAGTTCGGCGCAGACACCCGCGTGGAGGGCATCGGCAACACAGAGGCGGTCAAGGATATCCGAAAACGCGCCATACAGGCCGGGCTCAAGCTTGTGGACTGCCCGATCCGGCATCTGGGCACGGAGAAAGCGCAGAGCATCTACTACGCCATCGAGCAGTTCCTTCTGAACAATGGCGTTGAGATCCTGTTCGGCTGTGAGTGCCGAGACCTCATCCTGAAGGACGATGTATGTCTGGGGGTGCGCGTGATCTACCAGGGGCAGGAGCGCGAGATCCTTGCCACACGCACGGTGGTCGCCACCGGACGCCGCGGCGCAGACTGGCTGGAGGGGCTGTGCGCAGAGCACGGCATTGCCCATTCGCCCGGCACAGTGGACATCGGCGTTCGCGTGGAATGCCGCAACGAGGTGATGGAGAAGGTCAACGAGGTGCTGTATGAATCCAAGCTCATCGGCTATCCCAAGCCATTCAAGAACAAAGTGCGGACCTTTTGTCAGAATCCGGGCGGCTTCGTCAGCCAGGAGAACTACGACAACAACCTTGCCGTGGTCAACGGGCATTCCTACAAGGAGCGCAAATCGGATAACACGAACCTGTCTATCCTGTGCAGCCACAACTTTTCCGTGCCCTTCAACCAGCCCATCGCCTATGCCCAGAAGGTGGGCGAGTTGACCAATATGCTCGGTGCCGGGCATATCCTGGTGCAGCGTTTCGGAGATATCCTGGACGGGAAGCGCACGTGGCAGAAGGAGCTTGAGCAGTCAAACGTCCGGCCGACGCTGCCGGACGCCGTCGCAGGCGACATCACTGCCGCCATGCCCTATCGGGCGATGATCAACATCATCAACTTCATACAGGCCATGGACCATGTGGTCCCTGGCTTTGCCAGCTATGAGACGCTGCTGTACTCCCCGGAACTCAAGTTCTACTCCAATCGGGTCAAGATGGACGATCACTTCACCACATCCATCCGGGGGCTTCATTGTCTGGGCGACTCCAGCGGCTGGACGCGCGGGCTCATGATGGCCAGCGTCATGGGCGTGCTGATGGGCAGACGCATCGCTGAAGAGACATGAGCAAGAAAACATGTAAGAATAACGGGATCGAAACGACCGATGGGCAGCCGCGCGAACGGCTGCCCATCATCATATCGTTTTCCTACCGGTCCGAGGGACCCGGCATGCGGTGCGGAGATCATTTCAGATACTGCAATTCCACGAATCCCGTATAGGATTTGCCGTATTTGTCCGGAAGGGTTGTGACCTTTGCACGGCTGTCCATCGCGTCGACCAGCCACATCTGAGTGCCGGTGGGCACGGTGGCGACGATGGCACTTGACTTCTTTGTGCCTTCGCGGATGTTGACACCTGCCGTCGTGGTGATCAGCTTGTATTCGCCCGGTCCGCGCTGTTTGGTATCCAGGAAGATGAACGGGATATAGTAGCAATCCTCTTCAAACTGTACACGCGCCCAGAAGCGATTGTTGTCGATGGCCAGCAGCGTCATCGGCGCATTCTTTGCTACCTTGACGCGCCCGCTCAGATCGGTCGATGTCTTGAACATGAAGTTGCCGTCCGCCTGAGTATAGACGGGGATGTTGAGATCGTTGGGATTCGTGGTCGTGAGGTCTTCCGTCTTTGCAAAACCGATGAAATCGCTCATGGAGCGGATCTTTGCCCATTCACCGCGCGTTTCAAGTAGCGTCACCTGCTCGCCGAAATACAGTGTATCCAATTTGGTATCCAGGCGGTAATCATAATACACGGTCATCGTGTTCTTGGCACACCAGGCAGGTACACCTTTGGCATATTTATTGAAATCCATGCGGGGACGCTGTACATATCCGCAATGATTGCCCTTCTCGACGCGGAACCAGTCGCCCAGTGGCGTCATAGCTACCAGATGGATCTCATCGTTCCGGTAAAGCCGGCCCAGGATATCGGAATTGGCGTCAGGACAGCGGTGTACGTTGATCGCGCTTTGCTGGCAATAGACGGTCATATTCAGGGTATTGAGGTTCTGCCTGGTCAGAAATTCGCTTTTGCAGTATCCGAGCACGCGGTTGACGGTATAGACCTTTGCCCAGCCCTTCTTTTCCCAGACGACCTTGATGTCCTTCGCATAGGGGACGACCTCGGCCACACGTGCTTTTGTGCTGGGCGAATCGTAGACATCCATGCAATAGGTATTAACGTAGAACACGGGTGCGTCGGCATCCTGATAGCTGATGGACGCGTGGGAGACCGGACACATGACCGTTGAGATCACGAGGATCAGCGCCAGACAAAGCATGCGCACGGATGACCTCAGCATGATCCGCTCCCCCTTTCCAAAATTGCATAAAACGCCTATTTACCTCATACACATTATAACATGAACTTGCGTTTATTATGATGCAAATGTCTGAATAAAGTATGAATAATGTTCAAATCGATACGGTGGGCGCGGCCGGGCTGCGGATCAAATGAACGACAAAACACCCCCGCAGAAAAGCAGACCGGCAATCAAAAGAGACGCGGGGTTTTCTGAGGGGGTGTTGAAAAGGCTTGCTTCGATGTGGGTCGAGGCCGGAACAGAGGTCACTCGCCCTTCAGGGATCGCAGGGCGACGAAGCCCTGAGCCGCCGGCGTGACGCCGTCGCTGATGGTGACGACCTTTGCGGTTGTGCCGGATACGCCGGCCAGATAGACGCGCGTGCCGGCCGGCAGCGTAGAGATGACATCGGTGCTGTTGCGATAGAGCGGAGCGTCCTCTGAGACGGTGACCGTGCGATAGCCTTTTCCAACGCGCGTGGGCGCAACGAGCACGTAGGGCGTGAAGTATTTGCGGCGGCCGTATTTGACCAGCGCCCAATATTGGGAGCTGTCGACGCCGAGAAGCGTGAGCTTCGCATTCTTGCCGATGTTTGCGGTACGCGCTTCATCCGAGGCCTGATGGTAGAGGATCCTGCCGGAGACCTGCGCGTAGACGGCGGTATTCATGCCGACGGGATTTGCGTTCGTGAGCGCGGCAGCATCGCAGTAAGCTACATAGCCGGCAGAAGAACGTATCTTGGCGATGGCACCGTTCTCAAGGGTGCCGACCAATGTGACAGGCTGGCCGAGCGACAGGCTGCCGATCTGCCGCCAGCTCTCGGGGTTCACGAGCAAAGGCGTGGTGCTGGTGGAACACCACATCGTCGTACCCGTCTGTGCAGCCGGTTGATCATCGAGCGCGAAGCTGGGGACATATCCATAGATCGAGCCGTCCGTGACGCGGGCCCATAGCCCGTCATCGGTGATGGCGACCATGGTGATGGTGTCGCCCATATTCAGCCAGCGATATCGGCCGGAACGTTTGGCGGGCGCTTTACTGAGCGCAAGGCGAGGGGGCTGGACATACATCAGCTTCGAGAGCGTGTTGGGATCGGTGGCTGAAAGCTGATTTGCCAGACAATAGCCCTTTTTACCGTTTGGATTGACGACGCACGCCCACTCGTCGTTGATACCGACCACGGTGACCTGCTGTCCAAAGGTCAGCACCGTGATCGTTCGAGCATAATCCTTGGGCGAACGGCGAACTTTGACCGTGGCAGTGGTGACGAACATCGCGGTGCCGCTGGCGGAGATGGAAGGCGCTGCGGATGCGTCGGGATCGAAAGGATTGTAACCGGGGATGGAAGTCGGCTGGCTCAGGCCAAAGGGATCAGAGGTCTTTGCGCCAGCAAAGGGATCGCCGTTTGGGCTCGTGCCGATGGCCGGCGAGGTCGCGGCGGGGCTGAGATTGAACAATTCGGCACCACTGACGTTTGTTCCCACTGTCGGGACGGGGACCGGCGTCGCGGCAGGTATGGGCGTGGCGCTGTCCTGTGTGGAAAATTGGGGCACAGCATCGTCGCCGCCATCTGTGATCGGATCGGCGGTCCCGGATGCAGGATCATCAAACGGATTACCTGAGTCAACGGCAGGATCGTCAAACGGATTGCCGGATTCGGACAGCGCAGAACAATAAGCCGATATGAGAAGAATGGCGGCAAGGACCGCGCAAAGCAGACGGCGGATGTTGAACAGAGTCACGATCATCGACCTCTCTTTATCGCTAAGTATTCAACCTATATTATAACCCAATCACGGACGTATTGAAAGATGCAATCGAAGTTAAATCTTTTGAATCGGAGGTTATCGCCTGGAGCAAGGGAAATGCAGGTTAAAATTGCGGCAAATGCCCTGCGCGCCTTGACATCAGGGCGACAAAATGATAAAATATTCAAGTGTGGGTTTATCTGAAAGGAGTGTGCGCGGATGCTCGAACGCTTGAAAAACAGCGACAAAGTCGTGGGCACGCGCAGACTCGTGCGTGCGATCCTGGCCGGTGAGATCGAAGAGGCCTATATCGCACAGGATGCCGACCTTTACATCGTCCGCATGGTGCGCGATGCCTGCAACAGGATGGGTGTGCGCATGGTGCAGGCCGAATCCATGCAGAAGCTCGGCGAGGCGTGCGGTATCGAGGTCAGGACCGCTTCGGCCGGCATCAAAAAGTAGGGGCGCCCACATCGCACAACGCTCTATTCTTCCAGGGTTGCGGAAGTTTATATAGAGGCTTTTACAATACTCAATACCAGTTCAGGAGGTGCTTTTCTTCAATGCCGACGATCAATCAGTTGATCCACAAGGGTAGAGAAAAGGTAACCAGCAAGTCGAATTCCCCGATTCTGCAGTCCTGTCCGCAGAAGCGCGGCGTCTGTATGTCTGTCAAGACGCAGACCCCCAAAAAGCCGAATTCCGCTTTGCGTAAAATTGCGCGTGTTCGTCTGACGAACAACATCGAAGGTACCTGCTATATCCCCGGTATCGGCCACAACCTGCAGGAGCACTCGGTCGTGCTGATCCGCGGCGGCAAGGTCCGCGATCTCCCTGGCGTACGTTACCACATCATCCGCGGCGCTCTCGATGCTGCTGGCGTTGCCAAGCGCATGCAGGGCCGCTCCCTCTACGGCGCAAAGCGTCCGAAGAAGTAAGAGACAGGTTATACATCTATCTCTGTTTGGTGAAAACGACTTGACCGATCGGAGCGCATGTCCATTTGGAACGTGGGAATATGCGCGAGGGTCGTGAAGGCCGGGCTAATGCGGCAGCGCCAAATGCCGCAGGTGCTTTTACCTGTTTCTCGTTCACTTAACGTTCGTAATTTCCCGGCGAAACGCGCCGGCTCAAGAAATAGGAGGGACTGAAATGCCCAGACGTGGTTTTATCCCGAAGCGCGAAGTGCTTCCGGATCCTGTATACGGAACGACCATCATCACCAAGCTGATCAACCAGGTCATGTACGACGGCAAGCGCGGTGTCGCGCAGACCGTTTGCTACGATGCTTTTGAAACTGTCGCTGCCAAGACCGGCAAGGAGGCCATCGAGGTCTTCAACCAGGCGATCGCGAACATCATGCCCGCCATGGAAGTCAAGGCGCGCCGCGTCGGCGGCTCCACCTATCAGGTGCCGATCGAGATCCGTCCCGAGCGCCGTCAGACCCTTGCCCTGCGCTGGCTGGTCATGTTTGCCCGCAAGCGCGGTGAGCGCAGCATGGCTGACCGCCTGGCCGGCGAGATCATGGATGCCGCCAACAACACCGGCAACGCCGTGAAGCGCCGCGAGGATATGCACAAGATGGCGGAGGCCAACAAGGCGTTCGCGCATTATCGCTGGTAAGCCGCATAACGGCACAGGCATACCAAAACTGTACAGGACCTGCTTCAGCACGCTACGAGTGGAGACCCGACGGGTTTCCGGTTTCGCCCCATGTGGCGAAACTGATCCATGTCCATTTTGGTGGATGGCGGGATCACGATGGCGTGCTGAAGTACGCTCAGGACATCTGTTAACTTCGGATACCGAGTGTTGCAGAGACTTAAAGAAAGTAGGCAACTGACTGTGGCGAGAACACATTCACTGGAGCATGTACGCAACATCGGCATCATGGCGCACATCGATGCCGGCAAGACGACGACCTCCGAGCGTATCCTCTATTACACCGGCCGCACCCATCGGATCGGCGAGGTCCATGAGGGCATGGCGACGATGGACTGGATGGTCCAGGAGCAGGAGCGCGGCATCACCATCACCTCTGCGGCAACGACATGTGAATGGCGCGGCCACCAGATCAACCTGATCGATACCCCCGGCCACGTCGACTTTACTGTCGAGGTGGAGCGCTCGCTGCGCGTACTGGATGGCGCTGTCTGCGTGTTCTGCGCAAAGGGCGGCGTTGAGCCCCAGTCCGAAACGGTCTGGCGTCAGGCCGACAAGTACGATGTGCCCCGCATTGCCTATGTCAACAAAATGGACATCGTGGGCGCCGACTTCTTTCGCGTGGTGAACATGATGCGGGATCGGCTGCAGACCAACGCCGTACCGATCCAGATCCCGATCGGAGCCGAGGCAAGCTTCGTGGGCCTGGTAGACCTCGTCAAGATGAAGGCCGAGATCTACGTCGACGAGATGGGTACGACCATGGACGAGACGGACATCCCCGCCGATCTCCGAGAGACGGCAGAGGAGTATCGCGCCAAGATGGTCGAGGCGGCGGCTGAAGCGGACGATGAGCTGATGATGAAGTATCTGGACGGTGAGGAGCTGACCACCGCAGAGATCAAATCAGGCATCCGCAAGGCCACCATCGCAGGAACGATGACGCCGGTGCTGTGCGGCACTTCCTATCGAAACAAGGGCGTCCAGCCACTGCTGGACGGCATCGTCGATTATCTGCCTTCTCCGGTGGACATTCCCCCCGTCAAGGGAAAGCGTCCGGGAAAGGACGACGAGATCACGCGGGAGGCTTCGGACGACGCGCCCTTCTCCGCGCTGGTGTTCAAGATCATGGCGGATGAGTTCGTCGGCAAGCTGGCTTTCCTGCGCGTCTATTCCGGAACGCTCAAGACCGGCTCCTACGTCTACAACTCGGTCAAGGGCAAGCGCGAACGCGTCGGACGCATCCTGAGGATGCACGCCAACCATCGCGAGGAGATCGATGAGATCCGGGCCGGCGACATCGCCGCCGTGGTCGGCATGAAGGATACCACCACCGGAGATACGATCTGCGTGGAGGGCAAGCCGATCATCCTGGAGTCCATGGAATTCCCGGACCCCGTCATCCGCGTGGCCATCGAGCCCAAGACCAAAGCGGGCCAGGACAAACTGAGCCTGGCGTTGGTGCGGCTGGCCGAGGAGGATCCCACTTTCAAGACCTATACGGACGAGTCGACCGGCCAGACCATCATCGCGGGCATGGGCGAGCTGCACCTGGAGATCATCGTCGACAGGTTGCTGCGCGAGTTCCGCGTGGAGGCGACGGTCGGCAAGCCCCAGGTGGCCTACAAGGAGTGCATCCGCAAGCGTTCGAAGGCCGAGGGGCGCTATGTGCGGCAGACCGGCGGGCACGGCCAGTTCGGCCACTGCGTCATCGAGATCTACCCGCGCGAAGCCGGCGCCGGCTACGAGTTCAACAATAAGATCGTCGGCGGCGTCATACCGAAGGAGTACATCCCGGCCATCGATCAGGGCATCCGGGAGGCGGCTCTGTCCGGTGCCGTGGGCGGTTATGAGGTCATGGACTTTGGCGTCGATCTGCTTGACGGAAGCTATCACGAGGTCGACTCATCCGAGATGGCGTTCAAGATCGCGGGTTCCATGGCCTTCAAGGAAGCGCTGCGCAAAGCGGATTCTTCGCTGCTCGAGCCGATGATGAAGATCGAAGTCGTCGTGCCTGACGAGTACATGGGCGACGTCATGGGCGACATCTCAGCGCGGCGCGGGCGCGTGACTGGCATGGACGCACACGCGGGCCTGCACTCCATCGACGGCATCGTGCCGCTCAGCGAGATGTTCGGCTACGCGACTGACCTGCGCAGCAAGACGCAGGGCCGCGGCAACTACAGCATGCAATTCGAGCACTACGAAGAGGTGCCGCAGAACATTGCTGAGAAGATACTCGGACGGCATTATTGAGCACAGCTCGGGAGGACCAATCACGATAACTGGAGGGAAAGACAATGGCAAAGGCAAAATTTGAGCGCACGAAGCCGCATGTGAACATCGGCACGATCGGTCACGTGGACCATGGCAAGACGACGCTGACGGCGGCGATCACGATGGCGCTGGCGCAGGTCGGCGGCGCGGAAGCGATGCGTT
>JAFRMB010000162.1 GCA_017430945.1 Clostridia bacterium
CATCTCGGCGAGCGACAACAACTGGAGCGGCATGCTGTACCTGCAGGGGGACACGTACTTTGCGCGCAACTACCTGATCCACCTGGTGGACCGTGTGGGCGGCGGCGACTCGTTCGGCGGCGGGCTGATCCACGCGATGCGGAAGTGGCCGGAAGACCCGCAGAAGGTGATCGAGTATGCGGTGGCGGCGTCGTGCCTGAAGCAGGCCACCGAGTACGACTTCAACCTGGCCTCCGAGCAGGAGGTCCTCGCCCTCGCCGGCGGCTCCGGCTCCGGCCGCGTCCAGAGGTGAGCGGACTGCGGCCGGATCGAACGGGACCAGACGAAAGGGATCGCAGCGAATGGATACACAGCGGCGCGCGGCGGGCGTCCGGGGCTTCGACATCGAGGCGCTGGAGCGCGCCGTCATGGAAGGGGATCGGGAGAGGATCCACGAGGTCCTTGCGGACGCGGCGGAAGACCTGGCGGGCGCCTCGCGCCTGACGGTGATGTCGGCGGCGTCGGCGCTGCTGTGGGAGCTCTGCGACCGCGGCTGCATCGATGAGCCGCAGCGCCTCGAGGGGATGTTTCTCGAAGCCCTTCGCATAGTCAGCCTGTGCGACGACGCGGGCGGCGCCGTGAAGGTGCTGGAGCGGGTCTTCGCCTCCCTCTGCGGGCAGGGCGGCCGGCCCGGCCCCAGAGACGCGGACTGGCAGACCTACGTCAAAAGGGCCATCGAGTACATGCGCCGCGCCTACGGCGACCCGGGCCTCAAGATCGGGGAGGTCGCCAACTATGCCTACATCAGCACGTCTTATCTGACGCAGCTCATCAAGCGGGAGACCGGCAGGACCTTCAGCGGGATCCTGACGGAGATCCGCCTGGAGCAGGCCGCGCGCCTGCTGGCGGAGTCGGATCGCAGGACCTACGAGATCGCCGCGCGCTGCGGATTCGCGAACGCGACCTATTTCAGCACGGCGTTCCGGCGCGCCTACGGCATGGCGCCCACGGAATACCGGCGACGGCAAAGAAACCGTTTTAGCTCTGTGCAAACTGCCGATTACTTGAAGGAACTGCGATAAGTGTGCTGGATATTTAATGTTTTGTGTTGAATATTTGATTTATCCCGGGTGAATAGATGCTATAATCTATTCGTCACAGAGCGCGCCGTGTGCGAACGCTGTGGCAGAAAACTGTTAGGAGGAACACAAACATGAAGAAGATCGTTGCTATTCTGCTGGCTCTGATGCTGGTGCTCGCCGTGAGCGCCATGGCTGAGGAAGTTGACATGAGCGTTCTCGCCGGCAAGACCGTCGGTTTCGCCCAGTGCGACAACCGCAACAGCTGGCGTATCGCCGAGACCGACAGCATGCAGGCTGTCGCCGATGAGCTCGGCGTCACCCTGATCGCCACCGACGCCGGTGCCGACCTGGCCAAGCAGGCTTCCGACATCGAGTCCCTGGTCGCCCAGAACGTGGACTTCCTGGTGGTCGCGCCCCAGGAGGAGGACGGCCTGCAGTCCGCGCTGCAGGAGGCCATGGACAAGGGCATCCCGGTCATCCTGGTCGACCGTAACATCAACGGCGAAGCGGGCGTTCAGTACACCGCCGCCATCATGTCCGACTTCATCTGGGAGGCCGAGCAGGTCGCCAATCTGTTCGTCGAGGACAGCGGCAACCAGGGCAACATCGTCATCCTGCAGGGCACCCAGGGCGCCACTTCCACCATCGACCGCCAGAAGGGCTTCATGGATGTCATCGAGAAGAGCAACATGAAGGTCATCGCCGATCAGGTCGCTGACTACGTGATGGACAAGGGCCAGGAGGTCATGGAGAACATCCTGCAGGCCCAGGGCGACGACGTGAACTACGTGTTCGCGCACAATGACGACATGGCGCTGGGCGCCATCAAGGCCATCGAGGCCGCGGGCAAGGTGCCCGGCGTCGACATCAAGGTCGCCGGCATCGACGGCCCCAAGGCTGCCATGCAGGCCATCATCGACGGCAAGGAGCTGGCCAGCTGCACCTGCTCTCCGCTGTTCGGGCCCAAGACCTTCGAGACCCTGGCCAAGATCGCCAATGGCGAGGAAGTCCCGGCCTTCATCCAGAACACCGACACCCTGTACACCGCCGAGAACGTCTCCCTGGAAGCCGGCTATTGATCCGGACTCAAGGGATGAAGTGTACGGTACCGGTGTAACGGATACCTGACATAATGTGGGGAGCCGCCGCGGCCATCGCGCGTTCGTCTCTGGAAATGCCCCATATGCGGGATTCCGGGATGCGGGCGCGGAGCCGGACGGCTCCCCGCGTTTATACCAAGTTCAAAGGACAGGAGCGGTAGTATGGGCAGCGAGATGCTATTGGAAATGAAAGGGATCGTCAAGGAGTTCCCGGGCGTGCGCGCCCTGCGCGGCGTCGACTTCTCCGTCGCAAGGGGAGAGGTCCACGCGCTGATGGGCGAGAACGGCGCCGGAAAGTCCACACTGATCAAGTGCCTGACGGGCATCTACCAGAAGAATGAGGGGACGATCATCTTCGACGGGCGCGAGATCAACCCCAAGAGCACGCTGGAGGCCCAGCGGGAGGGCATCAGCACCATCTACCAGGAGCTGAACCTGTCCCCCTTCCAGGCGGTGTATGAAAACATGTTCCTGGGGCGCGAGCCGAAGACCGCGCTGGGCACCGTGGACCGGAAGACGATGATCCGCGAGACCGAGCAGATCCTGGGCGATCTGGGCGTGAACATCGATGTGCGCAGGCCGCTGTTGAGCTACGGCACCGCCGTCCAGCAGATGGTGGCCATCAGCCGCGCCATCTCCGTCAACGCCAAGCTGGTCATCATGGACGAGCCCACCTCGTCTCTGGACACCAAGGAGGTGCAGGTGCTCTTCGGCGTCATCCGAAAGCTGAAGGCCAAGGGCATCGCGGTCATATTCATCAGCCACCGCCTGGACGAGATCTTCGAGATCTGCGAGCGCGTGACCATCCTGAAGGACGGCGCGCTGGCCGCCGTGGTGGACATCGATGAGATCGACCAGCTCAAGCTCATCAACTACATGATCGGCGGCGAGGCCAAGCAGCTCGAGCGCACCAAGGGCGACTACGAGCTCCAGGACGCCAAAGAGCTCGCGCGCATGGAGAACATCCAGCAGGGCATGCGCCTGAACGGCATCGGCATCGACATCAAGCAGGGCGAGGTGCTGGGCCTGTCGGGCCTGCTGGGCTCTGGCCGCACGGAGCTGGCGAAGGTGCTGTTCGGCGCGACGCAGCCGGACGAGGGCGTCATATTCTGGTCGGAGCAGCAGGCGAAGATGCGCTCCCCGAAGGACGCCATCGACAAGGGCATCGGCTTCTGCACCGAGGACCGCAAGGTCGAGGGCATCATCCCGCACCTGTCGGTCAAGGAGAACATCACCATCGCGCTGCTGCCCCAGATCAGCAGGATGGGCGTGGTGGACCGCCGCCGCCAGAACGAGGTCGTGAAGGAGTACATCGACCGGTTCCGCATCAAGACGCCGTCGCCCAATCAGGCCATCCGCAACCTGTCCGGCGGCAACCAGCAGAAGGTGCTGCTGGCGCGCTGGATCTGCATGAACCCGAAGCTGGTCATCATGGACGAGCCCACCCGCGGCATCGACGTCGGCGCCAAGGCCGAGATCGAGGCGCTGATCCAGGAGCTGGCGGGCATGGGCGTCAGCGTGCTCATGATCTCATCGGAGATGGCGGAGCTGCAGCGCAACTGCGACCGCGTGGTGGTCATGCGCGAGGGCCGCAAGCTGGGCGAGCTGACGGGGCTGGACATCACGCCCGACGCCATGATGGCGATGATCGCCGCGGCCGGCGGCGAACTGGAAAAGGAGGCTGGGCTGAATGGATAACGGGATCAGGACCCGGGAAGACACGGTCACCCTGCTGAAAAAGTACAGCACGCTGATCATGCTGGCGCTGATGCTGCTGATCAACGTCATCTTCACGCCCAACTTCTTCAAGATCGGCACCCTGTGGAACATCGTCTCCCAGACCTGTTCCATCATACTGACCGGCATGGGCATGACGGTGGTCATCGCCACCGGCGGGATCGACATCTCGGTCGGCTCGGTCATGGCGCTCTCCGGCGTCGTCGCCAGCATGCTGATCGACGACATCGGCGTGTTCCCGGCCATCGTGGCCGGCATCTGCGTCTGCATGATCTCCGGCGCCATCGCCGGCTTCATGATCGGCAAGCTGAAGGTGCAGGCCATGGTCGTGACGCTGGCGCTGATGATGGGCGTGCGCGGCGTGGCGCAGCTCATCAACGACGGCAAGATCTACTATATCAACGGCGTGAACTCCGAGATCTACAACTCGCTGGGCTCGCTGCGCATCGCCGGGTTCATACCGATCCAGGTCATCCCCATCCTGGCGGCCATCGCCATCACGTGGTTCCTGATGGAAAAGACCATCTTCGGGCGCCACGTGCAGGCCGTGGGCGACAACCCGAGGTCGGCGCGGCTGGCGGGCATCAACACCGGCAAGACGCTCATCATGTCCTATGTGTACTGCGCCATCTTCGCGGCCGTCGCGGGCGTCGTGACCTCGGCGAAGACCGGCGCGGCGGACGCCAACACGCTGGGCAACCTGGCGGAGCTCGACGCCATCGCATCCGTCGCGGTGGGCGGCACCAGCATGGCCGGCGGCCGCGCGCGGGTGCTGGGCACCGTGATCGGCGCGCTGATCATGCAGCTCATCAACATCACCGTGAACATGAACAACATCACCTATGAGTACGCGCAGATCCTCAAGGCGATCATCATCGTTCTGGCGGTGTACATCCAGAGAGAGAAGAATTCCTGAAGGAGGAGCGGACGAATGAACGGCATCAAAAAGGCTTACAACTGGTTCAGCTCCAAGAGCACGATACTCGCGCTGATCCTCCTGGTCCTGTTCAGCAGCATCGCGTTCTCCGAGAAGGACTTCTTTTCCTACAATTCGCTGATGAACGTGGCCAAAAAGGCGGCCAGCGACGGCGGCTTCCTGGCGCTCGGCCTGTGCTTCGTCATACTGACCGGACAGATCGACCTGTCGGTCGGCGCGGTCATGGCCATGGCGGGCGTCACGGCCGGCCTGATGCAGAACGTCAACCCGGTGCTGGCGGTGCTGTGCGGCCTGCTGGTGGGCGCGGCCTGCGGCATCGTCAACGGCTTCATGGTGGCCAAGATGCGCGTCGCCTCGTGGATCGCCACGCTGGCGATGCAGCTGGCCATGCGCGGCGCGGTGCTGCTGGTCACGGACCAGAAGCCCGTGTCCATCTCCAGCAAGCTGCTGCAGCAGCTGGGCAATTTGAAGGTGTTCGGCAGCGTGCCGATCCTGGTGATCCTGCTGGTGGCGCTGACCTTCGTGTGCATGCACATCTCCCGCAACACCCGCTTCGGCATGGCGCTGTACGCGGTGGGCGGCAACGAGGAAGCGGCGCGCATGATGGGCCTGAAGGTGGACCGCGTGAAGATCGCCGCCTACACCTGCTGCGGCATGTTTGCGGCGCTGGCCGGCATCCTGGTGGCGGGCAAGCTCTACTCCGCGCAGCCCAACGCCGGCAAGGGCTGGGAGACCACGGCCATCGCCATGTGCGCCCTGGGCGGCGTGAAGCTGTCCGGCGGCGAGGGCAAGTTCTCCGGCGCGTTCTTCGGCGCGCTGGTCATCGCCGTCATCACCACGATATTCAACTATTCGCCCAGCATCAACACCTGGTGGCAGAACGTGGTCATGGGCCTGCTGGTGCTGATCTCCGTCGGCCTGCAGTCCGAGGTGTTCAAGGTGCACCGCAGCGCGCGCAAGGCGGGCAAGGGCGGCGCGGCCGCGTAAGGCGATGATATGACAGAGGACAACATGACCGACACCGGCAGGGTTTTCAACATCCAGCGCTTCAGCACGCACGACGGGCCGGGCATCCGAACGACCGTCTTTCTGAAGGGCTGCAACCTGCGCTGCCGCTGGTGCCACAATCCGGAGTCCTACCGGCCCGAGCCGCAGATCCAGTATTTCGCCGATAAGTGCGTGCACTGCGGAAGCTGCGAGGCGGTCTGCCCGCAGGGCATCCGGATCGTGGACGGCGCGCGCGCGGGCGCGGAGCGCTGCGTGCTGTGCCGCCGGTGCGAGCAGGCGTGCCTGAGCGGCGCGCTCAAGCTGGCCGGCGAGTCGTGGGACGTCGAAGGGCTCGCCGCGCTGCTCGAGAGGGACAGGGCCTACTACGACCGGTCCGGCGGCGGCGTCACCTGCTCCGGCGGGGAGCCGCTTTTGCAGCACCGCTTTGTGGCCGCGCTGTTCGGGGAGCTCCGGCGCAGGGGCATCCGCACGGCGCTGGACACCGCGGGCAACGTGCCCTACGAGCGCTTCGAGGCGGTGCTGCCGCATACGGACCTGGTGCTTCTGGACCTGAAGTGCATGGACGACGACGTCCACCGGCGGTATACCGGCGTATCCAACCGGCTCATCCTGGAGAACGCCGCCCGGCTGATGCGCGGAGGCGTGCCGATGCACATCCGCATGCCCGTCATCGCCGGGGTGAACGATTCGCTGGAGAACGCGCGCAGGACGCGCGACTTCATCGGCGATGCCCGCTGCGTGCAGGAGGTCCGCCTGCTGCCGTACCACGCCATGGGCCTTGCCAAGGCCGCGAGCGTGGGCGTTTCGATGGAGACCTTCGAGAGGCCGGACGAGGCGCGCATGGCGGCGCTTCGGGCCGTTTTTTCAGACATTGGAGGGGAAGAGGTGCGATGATGGTCAGACAGATCAGCCCGTCCCTTCGATCCAGGATCGACCGCTGGTTCCGGCGGGATTACCGCGAGACGTTTCTTGAGCGCATCGAGTTGATATTCGAGGCGGAGAAGCTGTTTGAAGGCGAGGCGGCAGCCGTCCGCTACGGCCACACCCTGGACCACGTGCTCAGGCACATCACCCCGGTGACCGGCGAGGGGCCGCTGGCGGGCGAGGTCGTGCTGCGCATCCCCACGCCCGAGGAGGAGCGGGACATCCTGGCGCACTACCGGCGCTGGTGGGACATCCCCACCGAGGCGCGCCACCGCCAGATCCTGTTTTACTACTCCGAGGGCTGGCTCAAATGCCGTCCGCCGTTCTTCGCGTCGATGGGCCACCTGGCCATGGACTGGGAGCGCATCATCGACGAGGGCATCGGCAGCTTCCGGCGCAGCGCGCAGGCGCGGCTGGAGGGCGAGAAAGATCCCGACAAGGCGGTGTTCCTGAACGGGGCGATCCTGTGCTACGACGCGGTGAGCGCGTATATCGGCCGGCTCGCGGACGCGGCGGCCGCCGAGGGACGGGACGCGCTGGCGGGCGATCTGCGCGCCGTCGCGGAGGGCCCCGCGGCGACCTTCCGGCAGGCACTGCAGCTCATATGGATCATCTCGCTCGTGCTGCAGAAGGTCTGCGGCTGCGGCGTGCTGAACCTGAGCCGCATGGACCAGTACCTGCTGCCGCGCTATGAGGCGGACATCGCCTCCGGCGCGCTGACCGAGGACCAGGCCGTCGAGCTGCTGCAGGAATTCTACTACCGCAACAACGAGATCATGGTCCAGACGGACCACATGTCCCAGGAGATCGAGACCACGAAGTACACGCTCGAGGTGGCCTACGACGACCCGAACTATCTCATCCTGGCGGGCAGGCGCGCGGACGGCGCGCCCGGCGTGAACCGGCTGACCTTCCTGATGGTGGAGGCCGCCCGGGCGCTGCGCCTGCGCAACCCCTTCATCGTGGTGCGCTACTACGACGGCATCGACGAGGCGTTCTGGCGCTACTGCTGCGACGCCATGCGCGAGAACACGACGCTGGTGTTCTACAACGACGAGACGATGCTGCCCGCGCTCAGGCGCTACGGCGTGAAGGAGCCCGAGCTGTACGACTACGGGTTCTTCGGCTGCAACGATCCCACCATGCCCGGCGACACCGGCGGGCTCAGGCAGGTGTGGTTCAACCTGGTCAAGCCGCTGGAGCTGGCGCTGAACCAGGGCGATTATCCGATGGCGCCGCTGGGGCCCGAGGCGGTCGCGGCGGCGGGCCCGCTCCAGCCGCTGGACCCCGAGTGCCAGTTCGACATCGACGACCGCATGACCGGCCTGATGACCGGCCCCTACTACGGCGTGAAGACGAAGGCGCCGGAGGAGATGACCTGCATGGCGGACGTCCTGGAGGCGTACCGTCAGCAGACCGAATACCTGATGGGCGAGTTCCGCCGCGGCTTCGAGCAGGACTTTGAGATCGAGCTGCAGGTGGCGAGGGACCGGCTGCGCATCGAAGACTGCTTTTTGCGCGGCACCGTCGAGAAGGCCGAGAGCTGGACCTGGGGCGGGGTGAAGTACCACCCGATCGTCACCCAGGGCTGCGGGCTGGCCACCGCCGTGGACGCGCTCTACGCCATCGAACAGATCTGCTTCGTGAAGAAGGAGATGACGGTGGCCGAGCTGGCCGCGCTGCTGCGAAGCGACTACCGCGGGCAGGAGCGCCTGGCGCTTCTGTGGCGGAACCGGCTCAACAAGTTCGGCAACGACCTGGACGACGTGGACGCCTACGCCGGGCGCGTGACGGACATCTTCCTGGGTGCGGTGGACAGGTGGAACGGCGACAGGTACCTCTACCAGCTGTGGCCCACCTATTCCACCGACCGCGATTTCACCACGATGGGCCTCTACGTCGGCGCGACGCCGGACGGCCGTCGGGCCGGAGAGCCGCTCAGCGAGAACCAGTCGCCCACCAACGGCATGGACCGATCGGGGCTCACGGCCATGCTGAACTCCGTGTCGAAGGTGCCCTTCGAGGGCATCACCGGCGGGCCGCTGAACCTGCGGCTCCACCCCTCCGCCGTGGAGGGCGATGACGGGCTGGCGGTCATGAGCGCGCTGATGCGCACCTACATGGAAAAGGGCGGCATGCAGCTGCAGGTGAACGTAGTGGACGCCGAGACGCTGCGCGACGCGCAGCGGCATCCGGAGCGCTACCGCACGCTCTGCGTGCGCGTCACCGGCTACAGCGCGTTCTTCGTCGAGATGGGCAAAAAGGCACAGGACGAGATAATCACCCGCACGGAGCACCTGGCCTGACGGCCGGCGCGGCGGGACGAGACACATATGAGGAGGACGAGCGTATGAAGACGGGTCGCGCACTGATGGACGAGGTGCTGAACACCCATCCGGCACCGGGCGAGGTGTGCTTCTGGTGGCTGGGGCAGATGGGATACCTGATCCGGCTGGGCGAGGTGACGCTGATGATCGACGCCTTCCTGGACGCGGACAGGAGCGAACGCCTCCAGCCGGCGCTGATCGCGCCGGAGGACATGCGGGGCATCGACTATGTGATGGGCACGCACGACCACGACGACCACATCGACCGCAAGGTTTGGCGGGTCATCGCGAAGGTCCTGCCGGAGACGAAGTTCATCGTGCCCTCCGTGTTCGTGGACGATCTGAGCGCGGACCTGGGCGTGACGCGGGAGCGGCTGATCGGCATCAGCGAGGGCAAGTACGCGTTCGAGGCGGACGGGCTGAAGATCGAGGGCATCGCCGCGGCGCACGAGACGCTGGACCGCGACCCGCAGACCGGCGAATACCCCTATACCGGCTACATCATCACCGGCAACGGCGTGAAGCTGTACCACAGCGGCGACTGCGTGGTGTATGACGGGCTCGAGGGCAAGCTGCTGTCGAAGGGGCCGTTCGACGTGGCGTTCCTGCCGATCAACGGCCGGGACGGCAAGCGCTATCGCGCCGGCTGCATCGGCAACATGACCTTCCAGGAGGCCGTGTGCCTCGTCTGCGCGATCAAGCCCGCGCTGTCGGTGCCTGCGCACTACGACATGTTCCCCGGGAACACGGCCGACCCCATAGACTTCACGGACTATCTCGAGGCGAAGGACCCGTCGCTGAGGTACTGGATCGGCGGGCGCGGCACGCGCGTCAGGTACGTCCGCGGGGACGCCGACTGACGGCGCACGGCGCGAACACAGAAAGGAGAGCGTATGATGGACATCAAAAAGACCTATGAAGAGCTGTATACCCGCGTGCTGGAGGAGCACCGCAGGGCGTTCGAGATACAGGACATCGGCGAGCTGGAGCGGCTCATGGCGGCCATCGTCGCCGCGGACCGCATCTTCGTGATGGGCGTCGGCCGCGAGGGCATCGCCGCGCGCGCGTTCGCGATGCGGCTCATGCACCTGGGCAAGGAGGTGCACTGGATCTGGGACGACACCACCCCCGGCATGGCGAAGGGCGACCTGTTCATCGTGGTCAGCGGCCCCGGGCAGATCGGCCACATCCACTACGTCGCCGAAAAGGGCAAGGCGGCCGGCGCCACGCTGGCCGTCATCACCGGCGCGCCGCGCCAGAAGACCCCGATGATGGCGGACCTTACGCTGTTCGTGCCCGCGCAGGTGTACAACGGCACGGACGAGCGCTGCGTGCCCTCGGTGCAGCCCATGGGCGCGCTGTTCGAGCAGCACTGCTTCGTGCTGTTCGACATCATCATCATCATGCTGGAACAGAGCCTGAAGCTCGATCACGCGGCGATGGAGTCGCGCCACAGGAACATCGAATAGGCGTCCCGGCAGGGGCGCGAGCCGGCAGCGGTCCGAACCGACCGCTGTCGGCATATTTTTTTCATGTTTTCTTTGTAAATGCATTGCAAAGAAATGATTTTTCCGCTATAATAGAATGTGATTATATATCCGTGCCGCCGAGGCTGCGCGGTATAAAGTAAAAGATCCTTGGAGGGGATACTATGAAGCATTCCGGAAGCGCCAACAAGCTCAGGAACAGGCTGTTGTCCATTCTGCTGGCACTGATGCTGGCGCTGGGCTGCGTCGGCTTCTCTCTGGCCGAGCCGGCGGAGGAAGAGGACGAGCCCATCTCGAACGAGTGGCTGGACGAGAGCTTCGATGAAGTCGACGCCTTCGATCTGGGCGACGGCGAAGAAGGCAACGGGCTGCCTGGCGAGGGCGGCGATGTCGACCTGCCCGCAGACGGCGACGCCGACCTGCCCGGCGAGGGCGGCGGCGATGTCGATCTGCCCGCAGACGGCGATGGGGATCTCCAGGTGGAGGATCCACAGCCGGTCGACGCGGAGCAGGGCGGCGCGGTCGTTGCCCCCGAAGACGGCGGGAATGGCACCGATGCGCCCGCGGAGGGCGCCACCGCCGGCGACGCCGAAGGCGGCGAGGTCGTCGAAGGCGGCGAGGACGTCGAAGACGAAGACGCCGACGCGGACGGGGATGCCGAAGGCGAAGAGGACGAAGACGCCGAGGACGAAGACGGCGAAGAAGACGAAGAGGACGAGGACGGAGAGGAAGAGCTCGCTGAGGATGAGGACGCCGAGGAGCTCACCGAGGACGCGCTCGAGGGCGAGATGATGCCGATGCTCGCGCCGGACGACGGCGGAGCGGCGTTCGAACTGCCCGCTTCCGTCAACGTCGCGGCAAAGGAGTTCTACACGATCGGCTGTGCCAACGCCGAATGGGCGACGAAGGAACTGGTATTCAGCGGATACAATAAGAAATATGCGGTGCCTTACGTGACCAAGGACGCCGATGGCAAGGTCACCGCCATCCGCATCAAGGGCGTCAAGGCCAAAAAGTCGACGACGATCACGATCAAGACAAAGACCACGAACGACGACGGGACGACGACGCTCGAACAGGTGGGCGATCCAATAAAAGTCTACGTCAAGGCGGCGGCGAAGAGCCTCGCCCTGAGCGCCGCGAACGTGGGCATCGTCAAGGGCGATGTGCTTGAACTGCGCGCGTCCATCGCCTCGCCCAAGGGCGCCACGACGCAGCTGAAGTGGAGCATCGACGCGGGCGGCGAGGAGATCATCGCATTCGACGAAGAGGACGAAGGCTATCGGAACACTTTCATCCTCGGAAATCCCGGCACGATGAAGATCAAGGCCCTCAAGCCCGGCACGGCGGTCGTCAGGGTGACGAACGCCGCGGGCAAGCTGGCCAGGACCTGCACCGTCACCGTGGAAGCGGACGCGGATTCCGTGCTGAAGAGCATTACGATGCCCGAGACGCCGAGCATCACGCTGGGCCTGAAGGAGACCTTCGATCTGCGCCACGCGATCTACGGCATCAAGCTTTTCAACGAAGCCGGCGAGGAGCTCTCCACTGAGAGCAGTGACGAAGAGGGCGGTCCCCACACCACGAACGCAAAGCTCAGGTATGCATCCTCCAAGACGAAATATGTGACTGTCAGCGCGGACGGCCTCATCACCGGCAAGAAGGCCGGCGCTTCGGTCGTCACCATCTCCTCCTACAATGGCGTGAAGAAGACGGTCAAAGTCACGGTGAAAAAGAAGAAGGCGACCTCCATCAAAATGGCGGGCCAGACTGAAACGGTGACGCTGGGGTCCGGCACATATTTCAAGCCTTCAGTGAGCTTCTCCAAGAACGGGGCCTGCTTCCTGTACTGGGAGTCCAGCGACCCCGGCGTGTTCCCGGTGACCGGCGAGGACAGGTTCACGACGATGGGCCCCGGCGGACCCGTGACGCTGACCGTGTCCAACAAGGAAGGAACGCTGACACAGTCGCTCACCATCAACGTCGTGGATTACGATCCCGCGATCGTCGTCACCAGCAGGGACGCCGATGCGACGGTGCCGTTCAGCCACATAAGGGAAGCCGATGAGCCGATCCAGGTCTATGTGAAGAAGAAGGCCTACATCAAGGGCACGCTCGGCAAGCTGGACGACAACGGCACGCCCGAAGCGTGGTTTGACGACAACTTTGAACCGCTGGAAGACGTGGTGATGGTGAAGGGCCTGAGCAAGAAGGTCAAGAAGCTCTTCACCGCCTCGGCGAGCAAGAACATCGTCACGGTCACGGGCAAGAAGAAGGGCTCGAACAGCATCACGCTGTACACGCGCGGCGGCATGCAGCGCGTGGTGAGGGTGCAGGTGCTCGCGGCGCCCAAGAAGATCACGATCCCAGAGGACCACCCGGTCTATATGAATATCGGCGACACTTGGGCGCTCATGGGCCCGAACCCGATCGGCGGCCTCACCTACGGTTCCAGCGATAAGAAAGTCATCGATGTGGACAACTTCGGCCTGATGAAGGCGGTGGGCGAGGGCACGGCGACCATCACCGTGCAGTACAGCAAGAAGGTCAAGGCGACCTGCAAGATCACCGTGGGTCTTGAGATCGGCGGCGATCCGGTCACGCCGGACACGGGATCGACGGAAAAGGTCAAGGCCATCCAGAGAAGGCTGGTCGAGCTCGGCCTGCTGCCCGGGACCACCGCGGAAGTGTCGGGCGTATACGACGACGCCACGAAAGCAGCGGTACAGGCCTTCCAGACGTACGCAGCGGACCACGGCTATGGCGTCACCGCCGGCGACGGCAGCAGCGTCGATGCCAAGACCCTGGCCGCGATGGATGAATGCGTCGGCAAGGGGATCGTGTTCGACGACGAGGGCGAACCGAACATGCCGGACTGGCACATCGACGACGATCAGCCGATAAGCCTGGGGGATACCGGGGAAGCTGTGAAGGTCATCCAGGGTCTCCTGAAGGCGTACTTCGAGGATGAACTGGCCCTGACCGAGGGCGAATATAAAGAAGCCACCCAGCAGGCGGTACAGGCCTTCCAGAACCTCAACAGCCTGGAGGTGACCGGATCGGTCGACAGCGCGACGTTCGCGAAGCTGCAGGCGGCTGTCAACAATGGGCAAACGCACGTGATGCCCAGCGACGGCCTGTTCGAGATCGACGGCAACAGGATCGTGAAATACAACGGCGCCGAATCGGACGGAGCGGTGATCACGATCCCCGAGAAGAGCAACATCACGGGCTTCGAGGTCCAGTCGATCGATAAAGATGTGTTCAAGGGCAAGACGTTCATCACCGGAGTCACGTTCGAAAAAGCGAGCGCGATCCTGCTGATCGGCGACTCGGCGTTCGAAGGCTGCACGGGGCTTGCGAACATCACCATCCCCGCCAACGTATATGAGATCGGCGCAGCGGCGTTCAAGGGCACCGCGATCACGAGCGTGACCATCCCGAGCGGCGTCGAGGAGATCGCGGCCAGTACGTTCGAGGATTGCGCGGAGCTTACGACCGTGACCATCCCGGATGGCGTGACCACGATCGGTCAAGCGGCGTTCAAGAACTGCGCCAAGCTCGCCACCATGAAGGCGCCGAGCTGACGCAACACGCGGATCTACCCCTGATGCACGGGCCGGCGGCATGCATGAAGGCTGCCGCCGGCCCGTATACAGTTCAGATCAGACGAAAGGATGAAAACCATGATCCGAAAGTCCCTGACGCACCTCGGCCTGTGCCTCGCGCTGGCGCTTCTGTGCTGCGCGCTGTTCGGCATCTCCGCGATGGCGGAGGATATCGGCTTTAATGTCACTTGCCCTGATCTCGTCGTACCGGCCGGCGAAAATGCGATCATCGGCTATTACATCGACCCGAGCACCCTTCCCGAGGGCGTGAACGAGGAGGATCTCACGATCGCGTGCGTCGTCAAAGACGTCAGCGCGGACGACGCCGTGGTGTACGACGAGGACGTGCCCGACGACCTGGGCGAAGAGGGCCGGGGCTTCGAGATCCCCGCCCGCAGGCTGAAGGACGGGCACGCTTACCGCGTCGACGTCACCGTCACCCCGGAGGAGGGGGAGGCGCTCGCCTCCGGCGGCGGCTGGTTCTCGTACGGCAATTCCGAGACGGAAGAAACGGAAGTGGCGCTCTGGCTGAACGATGGCGATCTGGGGGCGACCGTGCGGGTGCACGAGGACGTCATGGTGAACATCTATGCGCCGGATGCCACCGCGATCGAGCTGTTCAACGGCTATGAATATGAAGACCTGCGCGACAGCCAGGAGTGGGAAGGCTGGTTCTGGGATTCCTGGGACCGGGAGCTGACAGTGCCGCTGGCCTGGAGCGAGCCCGGCACGCATCCCGTCTACGCTCGCGTGCGCACGGGCGACCCCGACGACCCGAAGGGCAGATGGTACATCACGCAGGTCGCCCGCGTCAACGTGACGGCGAGCGGCGAATTCGGCGCGCCCAACGTGACGTTCAGCGGTGAGTATGGCGATCAGGTCCGGCGCGGCGAGAAGCTCACGTACGAGGTGGCCGACAAGCCCGACGGGGCCGAACGGCTGATCGTGATGGCCTGGGATCCCGATACGGGCCGGGACTACTATCACGACGAGGTCTATGCCAACGGTACGTATACCATCCCCACCGCCGACATGGCGCCCGGCAACTACAAGCTGCACGTCTGGTGGTACGCGGTCGACCGTCAGCCCACGAAGGTCGACCTGCCGTTCACCGTCACCGAGCAGCCTGTGAACCACGCGGTGTTCGGCGTGGACCGCAATACGGTGACCACGCACCAGGGCTACGCGCTGTACGGCTATGTGCAGGGCGCGAGCGGCCTGTGCGTCTTTGAGGGCAGCGATAACCGCGCGACCTTCGAGGGCCAGGACAGCTTCCTCTGGTACGACGGCGCCGGCGAGGCGGGCGAGCGCACCTACACCCTGGGGCAGTGGGACGACCAGGCCAGGAAGTGGGTGAAGCTCGATAAGGACGTCACGGTCACGGTCACGGCGGAGGGCGATATGCCCCAGATCGAGATCGAGCCGGAGAAGCCAGCATTCTCTTACCTTCAAGAGGAATCCTTTACTGCGACTGTCGCCCCGACAGGAGAGGACACCCTGCCAGAAGGGACATGGTATCACTACGAGCTGCACCGGGAGGACAACTGGGATCGCGTGCTCGAAGGTGATATCGGCACAGAGGACGAGATCACCTTCGAATGCTATGATCTCGAAGAGAACATCTGCTACAAGCTGCAGGTGTGGGCAAACAGATGGGACTACAACAGCAGCTACGATGAGATCCTCTTCGTCGTGGTGCCCAGCGAACCCGATGAGTCGAGGGTCTCTCTGAACTTCTATCCCTTTGAAGGTTGCAAAATCAATGATACCGTCGAGATCTGGATCTCGACACCCGAGGAGGCCCACGTCGAGCTGTTCTGGGAGGGCCATTGGGAGCGGCTTTCCAGCATGGGCGACACCATGAATTACCACGTGACGATGCGTCCGGGCGACGACAACGATCACCTCTTGGTCGCGCGCGCCTGCTTTGACGAGATCGATGACTGGCAGTGGGAAGATGCGGAAAACGATGATTTCGACTGGACCTACGGTAAAGCCAAGCTACTTAAGGTCACCGGCCAGGATGATGTGAAACTGCCCGCGATCGCGCTGGACAAGAACATGTACGGCCGCGGCGAGACGGTGAACGTCACCCTGTCAGAGCTCTCCGAGAATGCGCAGGAATACCATGTTCGCATCATCGCCAGGAATGAACGCGGCGACTTCGAGGACGAGGCGTTCTTCGCCGCCGTCCGCGATATCGGGAGAGAGGGCTCCATCGAGGTGAAGCTGCCCACCGCTCGACTGATCGAAGGCGATTACATGGTGAGCGTGGCGGCGATCGGCAAGCCCGGCTGGCGCAACGCAGACACCGACCGCAACGATCAAAGCCTGATCTTCCATGTGAGTGAGCCGGCCGCCGGCAGCATCATGTTCAAGGGCAATTCGCCTGTATGGACCCACGATACCATCGCGGTGTCCGCCTACGTACCCGGTGCGGAGCGGTTGTGCGTTTTTGAAAACGGCGAGATCCGCAGTGAGTTCGACGGGGACAGCTTTGTGTTCTTTGACGGCGACGGCAATCCCGGCATCCGCGAGTATCGCCTGGGCATCTGGGATGATGCGAACGACGCCTGGGATCAGCCGAATGATGTAGATCCGGTCAGAGTCATAATAATGGCGAAGGAAGACTCAAAGCTCGGTGACCCGCAGATCGATCCACCGATTCAGACGGCATATGGAGGTTATCTGAGATTCAAATTTGAGCCCGTGGAAGGCGCGGAGTGGTATTACGTCAGCGTTCGGGATGAGAGCGATGACTGGCGGACGGTCTTTGAACTGGACTGCAACCATCAGAACGATGACGAGGCCGTCTATGAGTTCACGGTCCCGTCCAGCCGCATACAAGAGGGCCACAGCTATGTCATTTCCGTGGATGCCAACGCGCGGGGCTGTGCCAGCGGCCACAGCGAAGCGCGTGCGGTCGCGGTCAGCTCCGACGTCGGTCCAAGCATCGCGCTCACCGCTTATGCGATCACCGGGGATGACGACGATAACGAATCGAATGATACGCTCGATCTGGACGCCAACACGCGGTTCGGCCTGCACGTGACCGTTAACGCGGACGGGGTGGAGATCGACAGCGACAGCTACCAGTTGTTCTATGACGACGAGTGGCACGAGCTCGACCCCTACGACGACATGGACATCGACGATTCGGAAGACGTCCAGGATGGCGACTTCCGCTTCCGCTGGGGCAGCGGGAACAGCGGCATCAAAATGGCGCTGATCCGGGCGCAGTATCACGACGATGAGGCGGACGAGTGGCGCTGGGCCTACAGCAACAGCGTGCAGATGAACATCACGAGCGATGGCCCCGCCACGCTGCCGCAGCTGAACCTCGTGAATGGTCAGGTCATGCGCGGCGACTTGCTGCTGGTGAATATCGATACCGATGCGGCCAACGACGAGACCACCGAGTGCTACCATATGCGCATCTACCCCTGCCAGGGCGACCGCTGGGAGGAAAAGGTCTTCCGCGAGGCCGGCCTGGACGAGGCCGTCGTCGGGCTGCCCACCGGCGAGCTGGCGCCCGGCCAATACCGGGTGCAGACCATCGCCATCGGCAGGCCCGGCTATGACAACGCATGGGTCGACGAGGAAGAGGACCTGTATTTCACCGTGACCGAGCGCACGGGCGACCCGCGCGTCTGGGCGACCACCCTGGTGGACGGTGAGGTCGTGGAGTCCGAGCCCAAAGAGGACGATCCCAATGTCGAGGAGCTGACGGTGATCACCGGTCAGCGCTTCAGCGTGAACGCGTGGGCCCCCGGACTGGCGGACGGCAACGAGCTTGAGATCTACTGCCGGAGACTCGACGACGGCAGCATAACGGGCGACAACTTTGCCGCCGGCGAATGGGCGCCCGACTGGATCGGCGACTTTGTCTTCAAGCTGTACAGCATCGACGAGGAGGCGGACGAGCGCACGGAGCTGCCCCAGAGCCTGGTGGTGCACGTCACAGGCGAGGAGCTGGCCGCGCCGGTCATCGAACACACGCCCGTGCTCGTGCTGTCCGGCGGGGAAGACGAGACCGCAGAGCTGAAGTTCCGATTCTATGCGGTGGAAAATGCCGAACGCTACTATGTGGAGATCTTCCCTGACGTCGGTTCTGACTATGAGGAGTTCGAGCTGAGCGACGACGAGCTGAGCGAAGACGAGGATGGCGCGCGGTACTTTGAATACGTCTTCCCCGGCGAGCTCCGTGCCAACACCGTCTACACATTCAGGGTGACGGCCTATAGCTATGGCTATGCGCCCGGCGAGGCGTTTGCGAAGACCGTGGTGCGCAACGGCGCCGAAGTGGAGATCGGCCTGACGCTGCAGCCCTTGGAGAATCACGAACCCAGCGGCGAAGCCACGGTCGAACCGCTGAACGTTCGGATGAGCCAGGAGGTCGAGGCGGCCATCCGCGTGCCGCTGCCGGAGGTCGACGAGCCGGAGGACGGCGACGTCGCCCGCCCGACCCGCCCGACAAAGGTGCAGGTGCTGTGGCGCAACGGCTGGGAGACCCGATGGGAGGATCTGGATCCGGAAGACTGCAACGACGAGGGTGAAGGCTTTGTCGTGTACACCGCGCGCAACCACGCCAGTGACGACACGGCCGACGTCGTCGCCCGCGTCACCTTCGACGAGTCGGAGACCGCTTATGACTGGGAGGGCAACCCCTACGAGAGCTTCGACAACGCCGAATGGCTGTACAGCAACGCTGTACGGCTCACGACTGAAGCAGGCTACGGCCAGGTGGCCGTGCCGGACGTTGCGCTCGCCTACGACGGCGACACCTACACGGTATCCCTGCAGCTTGAAAATCTGCCCGAAGCGGACACTTATACCGCCTTCTGGGTCCGTGTCGTCCGCGAAGACGAGGATGGAAACGAGGAGACCATCGAGACCTTCTGCGAGGGATGCGAAGGATGCGGGGAGCTCGAGGATGATGAGTTCGGGGAGACAGATCACCGCATCGAGCCCGAGACGACTTCCATCGAGCTGACGCTGCCGGACTATGCCCTGCCCGGTGAATACTTTGTGACGTTGGATGTCGAGCCCGCAGTCGGCTATACCTGGAACAGCGTGGGCGGCATCGGGAACGAGGACGGCCTGTCGTTCACCGTGCCGGTGCAGTTCGGTCTGGTGGTCAAAGACGAAGGCAGCGACGAGGAGCATCTGGTGAAAGAGCTCACCGTGGCGCCGTACAGCAACGTCACGCTGTGGGCCGTGGTCGGTGAGGACACCTCCTACAACGTCTTCCGCGACTGGGAGGAGCATGTCGACTGGTATATCGAACCCGGCCAAAACAGGAGGGAAGAGATCTCGATCGGCGGTAAGGGCGAACACACCTTCTACCTGGTCAAAGAGGCAAATAACGGCCCGACAGTCATTGATACCGTCACCGTATACGCCGAGGGCGAGGAACCCAAGCAGCTTGAAAAGCCGGTGATCGAGGCTGAGCCGGTGTTCGATCTGACCGATGCGGACTTCCTTACGGATGGCTATCCCATCACCGTGTATTATGATGAGCCCGCAGGCAAGCGCTTCAATATCGAAGTGTTTGACGAGGATGCCACCAACGAGGCGATCGAAAACGGCGAGGATTGGCCGGAACCGATCTTCTACGCCGAGATGGAGGGCAGCGATTTCGTAAACGGCGCGTATGACTGCGCCATCCCCGCGAACGATGAGAACGATGAGCCCCGCTTCAAAGCAAACGGGCGCTACATCCTGTTCGTGAACGTCGAAGCGGAGGGCATGCTCGGCAACCACGGCGCCCTGAATTTCGTGGAATCCCACAGTGCGGCGGAGCAGCTCGTCCTCACCATCGCTGGACAGACCGGGGGCACCGTGGAGACGCAGGCATCGAAGGATCTGTCTATATCCATCGACGTCAACGGCGTGTCTGAAGAAGAACTCGAGCCCGGGAAGGTGGAGCTCTTCTGGAACAACGAGTGGCACTCCATGGAAAACGAAGAGGTGACCTGGAACGACGACGGCTGCCGCTTCGAGTTCAGGTGGTCCACCCAGGGCCATTCGGTGGCCGTGGCGCGCATCCTTGACGGAAACGACGGGAACGACGAACCTGTATACATCTACAGCAACCCCGTGGCCGTGAACGCTGCCATCAAGGGCAGCGTCAAGCCGGTCGCCGTCACGCTGGATAAGCGGCGCGTGCGGCGCGGCCAGCTGCTGAAGGTGAATATCGTGGCTGCTGAGGATGACTGGGCAAAGGAATACCACGTGCGCATCTACGGCTACGGATACGGCGAGGATGGATATGATGGCGACGAAGAGGTCGAGTACTACAGGGGTGTGTACGCGCCCGGGACGCAGACCATCGAGCTGCCCACCAGCCAGCTGCCCGTCGGCGAAGAAAACAACTATCGCGTGGACGTCTACGTCAGGCCCGTGGAAGGCGCGACCGACTGGAGCACCTCCGGCGAGAACCCCGACCTGCGGTTCACCGTGCTGGAGGGCCGTCAGATCGCCTTCGACATCGACAGGGCTACGGTCCCCACGCAGACGGACGCCTTCATATCGGCCTTCGTGCCCGGCGCGGAGGAGATCCAGATCCTTGTGGACGGCGAGGTGATGTACGACGGCGAGGAGGAATGGGACCACGCATGGGGCGAGGGCTGCGAGGCGCACTACGGCTCAGACCATGAGGGCGACCACACGTTCACGCTGCGCTACCGCATCGAGGGCGAGGACGAGTTCCGGACCTATGGTACAGAGCTGGCGCTTCGCGTCAACGCTGAGGGCGGCGATCTTGATGAGCCCGGGATCGGTATCGGTACCGTCGTGGATCCGACCGGGGAGGTCGGCTTTACCGTCACCATGAAGGGCGGACCGGCGTCCCGATACGTGGACATCGAGGTCCGTGACACCGCGATGGATGAACGGGTCTGGCACTTCGGCAATGAAGTCGAGGGCAGTGAAGCATCCTTCGCCATTGAGCCCGGGGAGCTGCAGGACGGCCACAGCTATGCGCTGTGCGTCTACAACGCCGCGACCGACTACAACTACGCCTACGCCGAGAAGCGCTTCCTGGCGATGAAGGCGCCGGAGGACGAAGAAGCGCCGCACTATGTGGTCAGGGTCAACGGCAGCACTGATCCGGTGACCGTGCAGGCGAACGAGCCCTTCCTCATCTCCTACGAGTTGAAGGGCGGCGCCGATATCAGCTTTAGCGGCATCGAGCTGCTGTGGTACGGCGAATGGACCAACGATTTCAACTGGCAGGACTTCCGGCAGGGCATCTTCACGATGTCGGCCGACGAGGACCAGATCATCGCGATCAGGGCAGAGTACTACGATTATGAGAACTCGGATAATTACTATCTCTTCAGCAATGTCGTGCAGGTGAACGTGGACTGCTCAGGCGGCCGTGTGGATGAGCCGAAGCCTGTGCTGAGTGTGAACGAACTGGCCAGGGGAGAGGAACTGAACGTCACCTTCGCGGGCGACACGGCGAGGGCCGAGGGATACACGCTCGACGTCGAGCGGCTAGGATATCATGTCGAAGACGAAGGCTGGAGGGATGACTGGCAGTGCCAGGTGTCTCTTTACGCGCCCAGCGCCGAACAGGTGACCTTCACCGTGCCGACCGCGGCGCTGTGGCCGGACTTCGACCACCGCGTGGTCGTCCACGCGCATGGCAAGCAGGGCTATGCCGGCAACGAATCCGACCGGGACGTCGAGGGCTGCTACTTCCGCGTGTCCGACGCAGAGATCGGAGAGCCCCTGTTCACCATCGACAAGACCTCGGTCGACACCCAGGAGCGGTTCACCATCACGGCGGCCCATCCCGATCCGGACGCGCGGCTGTGCCTGTTCCGCGGCAACAACAAGGAAGGCATGGACGAAGAGTGGAGGGGCAGCTTCAACACCACCTGGCAGGAGGGCGAGCCCGGCGATTACGCCTTCTGCCTCGGTGTGTTCGACGAGCGCGTCCGCGGCTACAGGCGCCTGAACGAAACGGAAGTGACCGTGACCGTGCGGGATGCCGATCCGCTCGGGGATGCCGTGATCGACGTGCCGGCCGCGATCAACGTGGGCGAGGACCTGAGCTTCAGCTTTAAGGCTGTGCCCCGCGCGCAGTGGTACGACGTTGAGGTGATCGGGATCGGGGAAGATGAAGATTGGGTCACCGCGAGGTGGAACTTTGAAGACGTCGGGGACGATGATTTCGCATACAGCTTCAGCATCAGCGAAGATCAGTTCTATTCGGACACGATGTACGAGGTGCGCGTGCACGCCCACGCCGGGGGCTATGCCGACAGTCACGCGTCGAAGCGCTTTACCGTGCTGCCCGTGCCGGATGAGGCGGACGAGCGCAGCATCGCGGTGAGCGTTGAGCCCGCGCCCGCGCCCGGTGAAAGCCTGCCCGTGCACACGCAGCTGGAGTTCACGGCTGTGTCCACTGGCTTTGAACCCGATGCGCTGCAGATCTTCTGGGACGACGAATGGCAGGACATCGAACGGCGGGATATCACCGGCGATCTCCAAAATGCCACCGTCGTGAAGGATATGTACAGGAGCGGCAGCATCGCGGTCCTGTTCCGCGCCGGGGAGAACGACGACGAAGGCGAGCCCACTACTTGGGTGTACAGCGACCCCGTGACCCTTGAGATCGCAAAGGGCGAGCCGATCACCGGCTTCGACGCGCAGCTGAAGGCGCAGACGGCGGCGCAGGGAGACGTGATCGACCTGACACTGCGCGCCGATGAAGAGATCCGCGCGGCCATCGATCACTTCGACGTGCAGGTGCACGCCATGAACGAATGGGGCGACTACTACGAGCATCGCTACTCGCTGTACGTGCCCGGCCTCACCGACGAAGCGGGCGTGACCGTGGGCCTGCCCACCCTGGAGCTGGAGCCCGGCGCCACCTACCGCGTGCAGGTGAACGCCTGCGGCAAGCTCGGATACGAGGACAGCACGCTGCCCTACGACCAGGAGGACCTGTATTTCGAAGTCACCGAGCAGCCCGAAGCGGAGCCGATGTTCACCGTCAGCAAGACCGAGCTGACCGCCGGCGAGAACTACACCCTCAGCGCACGCGCGCCGGGGGCCTGGAAGCTGGTGTTCTACAGGGACGGCGAGGAATGGTTCAACTGGGGCGATGGACCGGACGAGAACCCCGAGCAGATGACGAGCTGTGAGGGATTCGACCAGGCCGGCACCTACACGCTGGAGCTTATCGCCCTGAACAAGCGCGGCGACGAGATGGACTATGCGTTCGACCCCATCGAGATCACCGTCAACAGCAAGGGCGCGCTTGCTGAGGTGGATGCCAGTGACTGGCCGCTCACGCTGACGGTGGGCGATGACGATGGCTACACCTTCACCGTGAAGCCCGTGGCGGGCGCCACCCGGTATGACATCCATGTCATCGACGAGGACAGCAACTTCGACCCGCAGGACGATCTGCTGCACTGGAACGGCGCCATCACCGATCCGAACGGCAAGACCTTCACCGTCGATGCGAGCAAGTTCGCAGACTATGAAGCCGGGCGGTTGTTCCGCGTGGGCGTCTATGCCGGGGCGGACGGCTACGACGCCAGCTGGGTCGAAAGCAGGTTCGCGCTGGTGGATCCTGAAGCCCTGAAACTGAACCTGAGCTTGAAGGTCAGGGATGGCGATGCTGTGATCCCCGGCGATGACGGCAGCTACAGCCTGTGGACCAACAAGTGGTACACTGTGTGCGCCGCGCCCGGCGAAGGCCTGGAGGGCATCAAGGCGGTGCAGATCGACTGGCACGGCGAATGGGAGCCGTTGTTCAAAGATGGCACTGATACGTGGTCCACGGACGTGAATTCCGCGCCCGGCAACTGCGTGATGCTGGCCCGCTACACCAGTGCTGAGACCATCGATGAAAACACCGAGTGGACGCTGGCCGGCGACAGCCTGCAGCTGCGGTTCAAGAGCATGGGGCAGGTGGCGCCCGTCGAGTACACCCTGAACACCCGCGACGGCAAGCTGCTGTCGACGCAGGACCTCGAGGTCAGCTTCGAGTACAGCGGCACGAACGTCGATCACTTTGAGGTCTTCGTTCGACTGGACGATGATACGAACGACGACATCAGCTGGCAGGTCCCGAGAGAACCGAGCGATCCGAACGATGTGGATGTGTGGCCGTGGATCGTGGAGAAGAATGACAGCGGCGTCTACAGCTGGACCATCCCGGCAAGCGATATCATGGAGGCGCTGCCGGACGCCAGGGAGCCGTTCGAGACGGAACTGCGCGTCAGCGTCGATGCGATCGCCGAGGAATGCTACGAGGACAACTATTCCGACTACAGAAAAGAGCCGCGCTTTACGATCATGGAATCCTACGGTACGGTCGACTTCATGCTGTTCGGGCACAATGCCTGGATCGCGGGCAAGCCGCTGAAGCTGGATCTGCCTGAAGCGGAGGGCCTCGAGAGCTACACCGTTGAGATCAGCCAGAGCGGCCATACCGTGGTGAAGGACGAGAACGTCGCGCCCGGCGAATATACCGCGAGCGCTGCGCTTACCGACACGGGCTACTACACGTGCACCGTGACCGCCGTCCCGGAGTGGGGCTACGATGTGATTGAACCACAGAGCTTCGATATGAAGGTCATCTCCGCAGAGGATGCGAACGGCAAGAAGCTGGTCCTGCCGGCCATGCTCACCGGGATCGACGATGAGGCGTTCATGAACAACGATGCGCTGATCGTCGTGGTGCTGCCGCAGGGGATCCAGAGCATCGGCAGCAACGCCTTTGCAAACTGCGATAAGTTGGCCTTCGTGATCCTGCCCGATAACGCGAATATGGATACACTGTTCGCGGTCGGCATCCCGAACGTGTTCGAGGGCAGCGACGGCGTCAGCCTGATCACAAGGGCGGAGGCCGCAGAGCTGGGCATCACGCTGAACTGACCGAACGACCGACACAGGGGGCTGCCTCATAAAGAGGCAGCCCCCCTTCATGTGCGGAGGCCGCGGCAGAGGAGGTGCCGGATGCGTCACCACGCCCGCCGGACAGAGAACGCGGGCGACAATTATAGCATGTACGACGGGTGTATCGCACTTTGCCCCGTAGGGACGCCATACTTTGGCGTCCGGATGGGATGGGAACGGCGGACGCCAATTATGGCGTCCCTACGATGGGTGTGCGCGAATGCTGGCCTCGTACGGACGCTATATCCTGGCGTTCGGATGGACAGGAAACGCGGACGCCGATTATGGCATGTGCGACGGGTGTATGCGCGCATCGGTCCGTAGCGACGCGGGCGATGAGGGCATCGCCCCTACGCCTGCGATGGGTATGTGCAACCTGCCCCGTACCGGCGACTATCGGTCGCCATGCCTTGGCATCCGCAGCTTCCTTTAGATCAAGCTGGGATCACGGGTTCGGGGCGAACCTCTTGGCCCCCTCATTGAGGGGGCTGGCCCGCAGGGCCTGGGGGAGTTGCGCGGGCGCCGATCATGGCGTCCCTACGATGGGTGCGCGCGAATGTTGGCCTCGTACGGACGCTATATCCTGGCGTTCGGAAGGACCAGGGATGCGGACGCCAATTATGGCGTCCCTACGATGGGTGTGCGCGCATCGGTCTGTGGCGATGCGGACGCCGATCGTGGCGCCACTACATGGGTGTATCGAACTTTGCCACCGTAGGGACGCCATACTTTGGCGTCCGGATGGACGGGGAACACGGACGCCTCTGATGCACTGCCCGCCGCGCAATATTCTCGGCACCGTCTGGAAATCCGGCGCGGCATGTGGTATACTCTACCTGAAAGACGGGCGGTGCCGGTCCCCGAAGCGGCATGGCGGGGAAGGCGGCCGCCGGGGCCCGGACACACCGCGACGGACCGACATGAAAGGAGCAGGCAACATGTTCAACTGGAGTGGTATCATAAACGTACAGTCGCAGAACTCACCAAGATGTGATAGAATAGGGACCACAGGAAGGTGAGGAAGATGACAACATACGAAAAGAGCTTCAAGGAAGAAGCGGTACGATTGTCAGACGAGATCGGGGCG
>JAFRMB010000163.1 GCA_017430945.1 Clostridia bacterium
ACCGGCGACGGCGCGGCCATGAGCCAGGCCATCGGCGCCGGCAAGGGCAAGACCATCCAGCAGCTGCACGGCATCACCAGCTTCTCCGGCATCCGCACCGGCAGCGGCGAGGACAAGATCGCCATGGCCATGTACATCCCCAACTGCATCTGGGTCTCCGTACGCGGCAGCCGCTTCTGCCCGGAGGATCTGAACTACGATACCGCGCTGGCTTCCAACTCCACCTTCGCCCAGGGCGAATACTTCTACGCCATCATCTCCAGGGAGATGGCCGAAAATCTCGAAGCCAACGGCGCATCCTTCTACGGCATCGACACCACCGTCAACTATGAGCCCACCATCCCGCTGTTCACGCTGGACAACACCGCCTGGCAGGGCTTCATCGACGCGCTGGAAGACGGCTGTGAAAAGGGCATCGTGTTCAAGGGCGACACCGCCGAAGAACTGGCCGGGAACATGGGCGTCGATGCAGCGAACCTGAAGGCCACCATCGAACAGTACAACGCGGATTGCGCTGCCGGTGCCGACCAGATCCTCGGGAAGGATCCCAGGTTCCTCACCGATCTGGGCGAGGGCGGCTATTACGCCGTCAAGGCTCGCCCCATGAGCCTCGGCGCCATCGGCGGCGTGCTGGTCAACAGCAACCTGCAGGTCATCAAGGCGGACGGCACGGTCATCAACGGCCTGTATGCCGCCGGCGCGGACGTGGCCGAGTTCTACAACAACAGCTATCCGCTCATCGAAGGCGTCACGCTCGGCGCGGCTTTCAACGGCGGCCGCATGATCGGCACCGCCAGCGCGGAATATGCGAAGTGATCGTTTTTAACCTGCGAAGGGGGCTGCCTCAAAACGAGGCAGCCCCCTTAATGATCGCCGGATCTCAAAGATCGACCCATCGTCCGTCCTTCAGGGTCTCGTAGTTCCCCCATTCCGGCCTTCCGCTGTCCCGGCCCTTTACCCGAAGGGGTATGAACGCATCATGCTGGCAATCCGGCATGGGATCGTCCAGTTCGATCCAGCCTCTCTCATCGATCCGTTCATCCCAGTCGTCGTGCAGTTCTTCCAGCGAATCATAGCAGCGGTCTGATGCGCACTGGATCGCGTCCGGACTGGCGTATTCAAAAAGATAGATGCCGTCTTCGGCTTCGTACAGCATGATCTTATAGATATAAGTATGCTCGTCCAGTTTACAAGGCTTCCTGAGCCAGGCATATTTTCTCATTTCTCAAACCTCTCAGACCCGATCCGGTCATCCATCCGGGGAAAGCGCATTGAGCATCAGGCCCGGTATGCCCGCTTGCGCGCCGTGATCCTGTGGTGCATCGTATATCGATGTTGTCCCCTGACTTCATCGGGCGCGACCAGCTCTAAGCCCGTTCGGCAGCGGCGCGGACGGCAGTGGCTCCACGATGGCAGAGGATCCCGTACTAAAGCTGACCGAACTCTTCCCGCAGCTTGTCCACCATCACCTGAAGCGGCGCTTCCCTGCCGGTCCACAGGGTGAAGTTGATCGCGCCCTGACAGGCCAGCATGCCCAGTCCGCTTATGGTCTTCGCGCCTCTCTCTTGCGCCTTCTGAAGGAAAGGCGTCTCGACAGGGTTGAAGACCACATCCGTGACCACCATATCGGCCGTTATCGAGCCGTAATCGATGTCGGGGACGTTCCCGCGGTCGTCGCCAAAGCCGATGGGCGTCGCATTGATCAGGATATCCGTTCCCTCCGGGACCGGCATGTGCTCCGACCAACCAAGGCCCTCTGCCTTCGCTCCGGACTGTGTGGACACGAGCTCCGCCAGTTCCCTTGCCCTGCCGGCCGTGCGATTGATGATCGTCACCTTCTTCGCACCTGCCAGGGCGCACTCCACCGCGATCGCGCGCGCCGCGCCGCCGGCGCCCAGGATCGCGATATGCTTTCCTTCAGGCGTCTCACCGTCGTTTTTCAGCGCCTGCACAAAGCCTTTCCCGTCCGTGTTCTCACCGAACAGCGTCCCGTCTTCCCTGACGACCACGGTATTGACCGCGCCGATGATCCGCGCCGCCTCCGAAAGCGCATCGAGCCACGGGATGACTTCGATCTTGTGTGGCATCGTCAGGTTCACACCGCGCATGTGAAGCGCCCGGACCGCTCGCATGGCATCCGGAAAATCCTCCTTTGTCACCTTCATCGTGATATATCGGAAGTTCAGGCCCAGAGCCTCGTAACCCGCTTCCTCCATCACACCTGTGGGATTCCCGTCCACGGGATCGCCAAACACCCCTGTAAGTTCTGCGCGATAATTCTTTCCCATATTGACTCCTCCTGCATGACAGTTCGATATGTTCGCGATCTGACCCGTCCCCATCGATCGCGATGCGGACGCGCGCTGTCCGCGCCGCAACCATCCGCCGCGGAAGCGCTCGTACGATCCTGATCGTTCGTCGACAGGCAAGATGCGTCCCTTGTCATCGCGTCGCCACGAGCCGAGTATTTGCCAGTCGTGCGGCGAAAGCGAAAGCTGTCCTGATCTTCAGCGATATAGAGACCGGCTGGTGTGTCGAACACACCAGCCGGGCGTTCAAAGTGCAATGGTTTTGCTTTGCAAGACCAGCTGGCTGCTGTCCTGCCATTTCGCCGTGCTTCCCGACGCTTTTATGCGCCCTTCTTGCGGTTGCGCAGGAAGTCGGTGTATACAGCCAACAGGATGACCGCGCCTTTGATGATGTACTGCCAGTCGGAGTTGACGCCCATCAGGTTCAGGCCGTTGTTCAGGATGCCGATGATCAGCACGCCGATCAGCGTGCCGCCCAGCTTGCCTGAGCCACCGCTCATGGACGTACCGCCGACGACGACGGCCGCGATGGCGTCCATCTCAGCGCCGTCGCCGGAGGTGCAGGTACCGGAATACAGACGGGAGGCGATCGTGATGCCCGCCAGGCCCGCCATCAGGCCGCTGAAGCTGAACACGACGAACTTTACCTTTGCAGTATCGATACCTGAGAAGGAAGCAGCGGTGCTGTTGCCGCCCACCGCGTAGATGTGACGGCCGATCCGCGTTCGGTTCAGGAACAACACCGCCACAATGAACACGATGGTCATCGTGATCACGGGGGTGGGAATGCCGGCCACGTACCCTGCGCCGAGGAACTTCCAGGCGTCGGTCATGCAGCGAATGGGCTTGCCTTCAGAATAAACGTAGGCGATACCCTTGGCGATATTCATCGATGCCAGCGTGACGATGAACGGTGGGATCTGCGTCTTTGCGATCACCAAGCCGTTCAGAAGACCGAAGATGACGCCGGAGAGGATGCCGATCAGTATGCCAACGGCCTCAGGCATGCCGTGCCACACCACCGATGCTGCAGCCAGCACGCCGGACATGGCGATGATCGAGCCGACCGACAGGTCGATGCCGCCCAGAATGATGACCATCGTCATGCCGCAGGCCAGCATCAGGTTGGTGGAGCTCTGGCGCAGCACGTTGAAGATGTTGGTCTTGGTCAGGAAAGTGGTGTGCGTCCTGGGGAAGATGTACAGGAAGATGATCATGGCGGCGAGGGCCGCGATGATGCCCAGGTTGTCCTTAAAATAGCGCTTGATGCTCTTGGTCATGTTCTTACCCCTCCTGCGTCTCCAGCGTGGCGAGCTTCATGATCGCCTCCTGGCTGACGTCCTCATAATCGATGCAGCCGGTGATCCGGCCGTCATACATCACATAAACGCGAGCCGCCATGTTGATGATCTCAGGTAGCTCAGAGGAGATCATGATGATGGAAACGCCCTGCTTGGTCAGCTCGTTCATGATCTCGTAGATCTCCGCCTTCGCGCCGACATCGACGCCGCGGGTGGGCTCGTCCAGGATCAGAAGCTTCGGGTGCGTGGCGAGCCAGCGGCCGATCATGACCTTCTGCTGGTTGCCGCCGGACAGGTTGGTCACCGACTGTTCATGGGAGGGCGTCTTGGTATGCATCTTGTCGATGTATTCCTGGGTGATCTCGCTCTCGCGGGCACGGTTGACCATCAGCTTGTTGATGAACTCGTGGAGCACCTCGATGGTGGAGTTGAAGCTCACGCTTTGCACATGGTACAGGCCCTCGAGCTTTCGGTTCTCCGGCACCAGTGAGATGCCGTACTTCATGGCGTCGACGGGCGTCTTGATGTTGAGGTTCTGTCCGTCGAGCGTTATCGTGCCCTTGGCGCCGCGGGTCAGGCCAAAGATGCACTGCATCGTCTCGCTGCGGCCTGCGCCGACCAGGCCGGCAAAGCCCACGATCTCGCCCTGCCGCACCTCAAAGGACACGTCGTTGACACGCTTGTGGCTCTTCTTGCCGTCGTCGATATGTTCTGCCTTGAAGAATACCGGCGTATCCTTTACATGGTCGCGTGTATAGTAGTTGGAAAGCTCGCGGCCGACCATCATGGCGATCAATTCGTCGCGAGGTGTCTCAGCCACAACGCGGGTGCCCACGTACGTGCCGTCGCGCAGCACGGTCACGCGGTCGCACACCTCGTTCAGCTCGCTCATCTTGTGGCTGATGTAGATAATGCCGACGCCCTGGCTTGCCAGGTTGCGCATGATCTCGAACAGCTGCTCGACCTCGCGGTCGGATATGGAGGAGGTGGGCTCGTCCATGACCAGTATGCGGCAGTTGAAGGAGATGGCCTTGACGATCTCCACCATCTGCTGCTGGGCGATAGACAGATCATAGATCTCGGAGGCGGCGTCGATCCCAAGATCGAAGCGATCCAGCATCTTCTGGGCGTCTGCGATCATCCTGCGGGTATCCACACCGAAGCTGCCCATCGGCTCGCGCCCCAGGAAGATGTTTTCCGCCACAGTCATGTGAGGCACCAGCACCAGCTCCTGGTGGATGATGGAAATGCCGTTGTCTCGCGCGTCATTGACGCCGTGGATGCCAACGGGTTTGCCGTCGATCAGGATCTCGCCCTCTTCGGCGATGTAGATGCCGCCCAACACCTTGATCAGGGTGGACTTGCCAGCGCCGTTCTCGCCCAGCAGAGCGTGGATCTCACCGGACTTCAACTGGAAGTCCACATGCTGGAGCGCCTTGACGCCGGGAAAGGACTTGGATATGTTTTTCATTTCGAGCAGGAATTCGCTCACTCAGTATCACCACCGTAAAATTGCTCATGATGTAGGGGCGCCGATTCGACGCCTGCCTGGGTTGCGGAGCTCCGGCATTGCCGGGCGGGCGGCGCATCGCCACCCCTACGGGAAAGTCCTGCTTCGATCCCCTGAAAGGTCGAATCATTCAGCAAAGGGCTTTGCCCTCGGTGAGAACAAAGCCCCTTGTGCCGGCAGATGGACCGGGATCTCAGCGATCCGGGTCGGTCTGCCGATCGGAATCACACAACCGGCTTACAGATTACTGCCAGCCACCGTTGTTGTACTCGTCGATGTTGTCGGAGTTGATCATGAAGGTCGGGATCGGATAGCGGTCATCGATCGCTTCGCCGGCCTTGACCTTGTAGTACAGCTCGGCGATGGTCTTGCCGATGCTGATGGGGGACTGGGCGCCGGTGCCGGTGACCTTGCCCTCAGCGATCAGAGCCTTGATGTCGGGGGAGCCGTCAACGCCGTAGATCAGCGCGGTGGAGCCGGCGGCGTCAGCTGCTGCTGCAGCGCCCAGAGCGGTCGGATCGTTGCCGCCGAAGATCGCGACGGCTTCGGGATGAGCGGTCAGGCCGTCAGTGCAGTTGTTGAAGCCCTGCTCCTGATTGCCCATGCTGTCTTTCTGGAACACAACTTCGAAGCCGTGGCCTTCGATGGCAGCCATGAAGCCGTCAGTGCGGTCCACGACGGACTGCATGGTCGGGCTGTCGAGCACGATGATGGGGCCGCCCTCGGGCAGCTTCTCGACCAGATCGACGCCGCAGACATAGCCGGCGTTGTAGTTATCGGAGCCCGCATAGGTCACCAGGTAGCTCAGATCGGCGACCTCGGTGTCAAAGCCATACATCGGGATGCCGGCTTCCTTCACCTTGTCCAGAGCGGCGATGATGCCATCCTTGTCAACGGGATTGACGAACAGAGCCACGATGCCCTGGGAGATCAGGTCTTCGATCTGGGAGATCTGCTTCTCGTTGCTGTTCTGGGGATCCAGAGAGATCAGCTCGTCGCCATTGGCCTCAACGACTTCCCTGATGGCGCCTTCGAGGGCCACGAAGAAGGGGTTGGTGCCGTCCATGCAGGTGTAGCCAAGCTTCTCGGCCATCGCCGCGGTGCAGCCCAGGGCCAGAGCCAGAGCCAGAATCAATACGAGGACTTTCTTCATAGGGGTAACCTCCTTTTATTTCCAACAGATGCCCTGCATCTGTCTGGATTCCCGTAAGCAATAACGCAACAAACCAGAATAAGCAGCCTCAATCATTATAGTTATTCTGGTAAGATTTGTCAATAGGCAGAGCTTCAAATGTTAAGGATATAATGAAGTTTCTGTCATCAGCACACCTGTGGATCGGCGTTCTTCCGGAGCAGAGGCTCCTTCCCTTCCCGCTCCCACCGCTCAAGGGCCGGCGTCATTCACGTCCCGGTCTGTCAGGGTATGCCAACGCGCGCGTCGGCTGTCTTTTCACTTCACGGCCCGGGAGTTTTGTCTTGTGGATCGTCGATCTGTCCTGTATAATAGTCTTGGCAGGATCGTTGCACCGGGGGATCGCGCCGGATCGCAGATCTGACTTCTGAAGATGGCGACGCGACAGGGAACGTTTTTTATGGCATCACCGTCCAACCGGAAACAGCGCGATCGCGGCTGCCATGTATCAGCGGCCGCCCGGCAAAGGAGGACACGTCCATGAAGCATTTTCTGGCTGCCATTCTGATCTGCGTCCTGCTTCTTCCCGCATTCGCAATGGCGGAAGAAGACCGTGCGCATCTCATTCCGGGCGAACGCCCGATCGACGAGGGATCGGAGGACTGTGGTGTGATCGATCCGAAAGCAGATTTCGATCTGGATTTTCTCAGCTATATACACGCACAGAACGCAAATGAAAACTACGTCGTATCTCCGCTTTCATTCCGGGCGGCACTGATGCTGGCTGTGGAAGGCGCCAATGCCGCCACGCGCACGCAGCTGCTGGGTGCGATAGGCTTTGCGTCTGAAGAGGAAATGGCCCGGTGGTACGCAGCGGTCAGGGAAAGCGTCGATCGCTTTGACGACTGGGTCGAACGGCAGGAGCAGATCGCAGAAGAGGAAGCGCAGTATTATCTGCCCGGAGAAGCGCCCGGGATGCCGGTCCACGCCTATCGGGTCCTGAACAGCGTCTGGAACAACACCGACCGTTTCGAGGCTTTTCTGCCGGACTACGTGCGTTCCGTCACAGAGCGTTACGGCGCGACCGCGGACAGTCTACCGGCGGACCGGATCACGGACGCCGTCAACCACTGGTGCGACGAAGCCACTGCCGGGCTGATCCCGAAGATCTCGAACGATCTGTCGTCATGCGCCGCGGCGCTGGTCAACGCGGTGTATCTGAAGAGCTCATGGGCCGAGGAATTCTCAAAATACATGACCGAGCCGGAAGACTTTACGGATATCGACGGCAAGGTGACCCGCCGCGACATGATGAAGGCAAAGGACCGCTATCTGTATCATGAGGATGCGAACACCAAACTGATCTCCATACCGCTGAACGGCGATCTGACCTTCGTGGCCGTCCTCGGCGACGGATCGGACTGGCTGGCAGACTATGCCGCGGCAGAATACACGGACGTGGATCTGTGGCTCCCGAAGCTCGACACGGAGAGCTCCTTCGGGAAGGCTGCGCTGGTACAGTATCTGATGGATCGCGGTGCGGCGGACGCCTTCGACGCGAGCACCGCGGACTTCTCCCGCATGGCGGATTTTCCGTGGTACATCGGCGATATACTGCAGAAGGCGAAGATCAAAACCGACGAGGAAGGCCTGGAAGCCGCTGCGGTGACGATGGTCGTCATGGCAGAGGGCGCGGCGCTGGTGCCGGAAGAGCCGCAGTACAGCGAGTTTCACGCCGACGAGCCTTTCCGCTATTATGTCATCACCACGTCGACGCAGACGCCCCTGATGGTATTTGCGGGACAGGAAGTGAGATAAGGAGACGCACCCGTCATGAAGCGCACGTCGACCGAAGGGACCTGGGATGCCGTGATCAGGAAGATCGTCTGGGGCGTGCCCGTCGCGCTCGTGGTCGTCGGGCTGCTGATCCTCCTGTTTGCCCGGCTTCAGCCTTCGTACACAGCCACGGTCAAAGCGATCGGCGAGACGTCCTATACCCCGTCAAGGAAGATGGTCAGAGGAACTTCGAGCTCATATTATAAAGTGATGCTCGAGGTCGAATATATCGATCGCCGGGGAGCACCCGGATCCGCCTCGGTCCTGTTCGGCACGAGCCATCCGGACGCCATCCCGAAGGCCGGCGATCAGATCCTGATCAGCCGCGGCTTGTCGGGCATGGTCACGCATCCAAACAGAGATCTGATCGGAGCAGGCGGTGGCGCAGCCGGGATCGGCGCGCTCCTCCTGGTGCTGTATCTGCTGACATGGCTGCGCATGAGGCGAAGATGATGTAAGAACGCATCCCCCAACATCAGACGGACGATGCAGCCTCCTGACGTATGAGGTCCCCGCCTTCAAGGCATAAATGATGCGCCGCCGAAGCGGCGCACTTTTTGCGATCTTCCGGTCAGAAGATCGGCATGGTCAATTCCCGTCTTCCTCAACGGTCAACATCGACGCGATGCCCTCAGCGCCAAGCGCCCGGTACAGCTCCAAATACATGTCGACAGAATCCGCGAGGTCCGGGTACTTTTCTTTCAGCCCGTCGAACAGCGCGTCGATATCCACTTCCTCACCGTTCTTGGCCATTTCGATCACTTCGCTGACGTCGGCGATGAGATCGGCATACTCCGCGAAGGGATCGGGGATCTCCTCGACGGTGCCGTCGGTATGGAACCTCTTAAAGGCGGCCTCGCCTGTGACGCCGTGGAAACTCACGCTCCTGATCACGAAGTCCGCCCCGCCGTCCGGCCATTCCTCCTGTGCCTTCTCATAGGCGTCCATGTCCGCGTCGACCGCAAAGGAATACGCAAACAGCCCGTTTCTCATGATATAGACGATATCGTCGCCATCTGTGCCGCTCTCCGTTTCTTCATACCCGGCTTCCCTCAGTTCGCCGATGGTCTTCCCGACCAGGGCATCCATGTCCGCCTGCGCCATCGGGACCGCCGTAAAGACCTCGCTGTAGGCGATCGGCAGCGTCTTCACGTATTCGTCCACGGCTGCAAAAGCCGCTTCCATCTCATCGAGGTCCGCATCGAGGGCTGCCTGCTGCAGCTCCGCGTACCGCTCGTCCGTCTCCGCGACAGAGCGATAATATTTTCCGGCCTCTTCCGTCACAACGGCGTAGTAATCGTCCTCGCCGCCGACGATCGGGCTTTCCCCCGCCGCGGCCAGCGCATCACCGACCGTCGCGTACATGGGCGCCAGTTCTTCCGCCGCCGCGCCGAAGGCTGTGCACAGCAGCATGGCAGACAGCACCAGTGCGATCATCCTTTTCATCCCGTTTCCCTCCCGATTATCATAGTCATGTTCAAAGGCAGTCGTTCCCGAAGCGGATCGGTCCGCGATGCCGTCTCAGGACTTCCCCGCATAGAACTCCGTCTTCGTGGGATTTGCCTGGATCAGCACGGAGCTTTGGTGGAATGCCTCGACCAGCTCGTCTGCCGCTGTGTGGACAGCGTCTTCCGTCGTGTCAGACAGGTAGATCACGAGCGTATACTCCTGATACAGCGTCCCCTCATCCATCCAGCCGCCATGGGCCTCCTGGAGCGTATAGCCGCCAAAGTGCCTGATCAGGATCTCCTTCGCCTTCTCCATGGCCTCGCTCTGTGTAAAGACAGGCTTGTTCGTATCCTTGTCATTGGTCCCCAGATAGAGTACGTACTGGGTGTCGCCATCGTCCCGGATCACCGGATCGCCGCCGATGGACTTCATCATTTCCAGCACGATCCTGTTCGAATGGTTCGCCGCAGTATCCGCCATGTCCTCATAGGTCGCCTGTGCCTTGCCGTCCGCCTTGTCCGACATCGTGCGTATCACCACGAACGGGATACCGTACTGCTGACAAACGAGGGCCACGGACGCGCCTTCCATCTCACAGGCGACAGCATCGTAATCCGCCTGCAGTCTCTTCACGTAATCCTCCGACGCTACGAATTGGTCGCCGGACGCGATGATCCCTTTGAAAGCGTGTTCCTCGCCGACGACACTCACGGCCGCGTCGTATGCAAGATCGACGAGTTCCCCGTCGCAAGCGTAATAGCCGCTGTCCTCAAACCATTCAAAGCCGTCATTCGTGAGCATGCCGTAATCATGCTGGACCAGCTTCGTCGCGACGACGACATCCAGCACGCTTGTCTCGTCGCCGACGCCGCCGGCGACCCCGGTGAACAGGACCTTCGAAATGTCATACCGGTTCAGCATGGCAGCTGTCCCGGCGGCGGACAGGCTCTTCCCGATGCCGGCTTTTGCGATCACCACCGGCTTCCCGTCTATCGTGCCGACGTTGAAATCCACGCCGCCTATCGTATCGATGTGGTCGATCTCTGCTTCGGACAGGAGCAAATCGATCTCATTCTGCATCGCGGAAATGATCCCGACATACCGGCTGTCCTCGGCAAAGCCCGTCCAACAAAGCAGCAAACACACGACGATGGATATGACCATGCATCCCTTGACACGCTTCATCTGATCCGCCTCTCCTTCTCTGTTCGTCATCGTCCCTCAAATCACCAAACGAAGTGCCCTTGCATGCCTTGCGCCGCCGCGTTGCCCGCCTGGACCATCGCATGGATCACGATCCCCATATCAAAGAACATCGTCACAGCTTCACGCGCGTCATCGCAACACTGGGCATCCGAGTCGACGGCCGGCGGGCTCCGCATGACGCGCACCGCCGATGCCTCCTCAGTCTCATACCCGAAGTGACATCCTGGTACCGCGGCAGCCGGTCGTCCATGCAGTCAGTTTATCATAAAAAGCACTTCGACGCAAGGTGCTTCCAGCACGCTTTCCCGCCTGTTCACAACGCATCAGCTCACAGGCTGCCGTAAACGACCGCATCAGTGGCACGATGCGCCGCAAGCGGTATCCCGGCTTACAATTTGTGATTGCAACCCGGCTTTAACCTTGCTATAATAAATATACGGTGTCGGCGTACCGACTGGTCTGGATCTGCGGACGATGTCTCTCCCCGGGTGTATGTGTGATCATCCCTGAAAGGGCGTGGATGACCGGCAGCGCCGGCGAATCCCGCCGATCGCGAAACGCCCCGGGCATCCCCGCATGGCGATCGTGACTCTGTAGACGGGACCGATCGGCGTAAACTGCTGTATTTCGACACGAGCCTTTGGACGCAAGGAGGCTGATCCCATGAAGAGGCTGCTTTCCATCCTGATCGCCCTCTCCCTCATGCTGTTCGCGCTGCCTGCGATGGCGGCTCCGTTCGGCGTTCCGCCGGTGAAGCCCTACATCCCTCCGATCTCGCCGCCGAAGCTGCCGCCGCCCGTCGTCACACCGTATATAGCGCCGGTCGCGACGCCCTTCATCCCGCCTCTGTTCTCGCTGTTCGGGTTTAACGGTGGGTCCGGGGCGGAGGAGCCTGACGCGGATGAACCTGCCGATCCGGCATATCCCTATGCCGACAGCGTCGACCACATCGAATGGAACGGCGGCGAGGTCAGCTTCAACGTGGTGTTGTTCACATCGGCGCGCGAAGATCACCGCATGCTGTCCGTGTCCCTCGGCGGGACGCTGCCGAGTGATGGCGAGACCTATCTATTGCGCTTTATGGGGAGCATGCCGATCGGCACGCACCGGTTCATCGAGGAGCAGATCGCCCCGACGCTCCTGCTGTACACGAGTCCGGATGTGACGCTCTCGCCCATCGCCACGGTGACCGACCAGGCTCTGGACAGTGACTGGCCGGTAAGCTGCTTCGACCTCATCTATCACGATGTCGACGCGCATCCCCGCGATGGATTCGACCTGCTCTATGACGGCTTGCGCTATCCGCTGACCGACCTGAGCCGTTTCGCAGACCCGCTGGTCACCCCCACCCCGTCGCCGACCCCTGATCCGACACCGACGCCGACGCCGGCCCCGACAGACATCGCCGCGCTGAACGGATTGTTCGATCGGGCCAAAAGCCGCAAGGAAGGTGCGCCCCTGGACGAGGCGTATCTGAACGGCAAGCTCGTCGTCGCGATCTACGACACCGAGGACGACGATTACCCGGAAGTGCTCACCTCCGGGGCGAATTATACCTATGACATCCCTGTGGATTACCTGGCGGAAGCCTATGATACGGCAGACGTGGCGGTGATCGTTTTCCCCGCCTATGAAACGGTGGGGCACTACACGATGGGCGGCGCGGCGGAGCGCACGCGGACGTGGCTGACCGCCTTCGATCTGACCGCAGACATACAGTACGCCGCGGAGCTGATCGCCAAAGAAGAGCCGCCCCAGACCATCAGCGTGCCCGTCATCAACGGCGTCGCCCAGTCGAGGGGCGCTTCCGGAAAATACAGGCGCGCAGAGGCGTTGGAAAAGCTGCTGGAACTCGTGGAGACGGCAAACAGGGATCCCCGGACCCGGCCTACGCCGTCCCCGACGCCCACGCCCTCGCCGACGCCGCGGCCAACGCCCTCCCCCACGCCGTCGCCCACGCCCGTCGGCCCCCTGCAGCTGGATGTGGAAGCCTGCCGCGGGGCCGCGACGGTGGACGAACAGCTGGCACGTCTCAACGATATCTCCCGGGACTATGCAGACACCTGGGACGACGGCGGCTGGGATACGTCGCTGCTGTTCCCCCTGGCAGAGGCGCTGCCCGCTGGCTATGTGACGGATGAGAGAGACAGCTCCCATGGGGTCGATTCGCTTCCCAAGGAATTCCGGGGTGCGAAGCTCCTGCCGCTGTATCAGTCCTTTGACCTCTACGACAGGATCGACGATGACGACGTGTTCCTGCTGGGCGATCTATACGTCCGGCTGCCGGGATCCCTGCGGGCGAATAGCATTTCGGAAGCAGACGCGATCCTCTACGTGTTCCGCAAATCGAGCTCAGTGAAGGGGCTCATCGGCTGGGAGAGGAACACCAGTTATACGGCGCTGCTGTATCGCCCCGGCGAGACGCCGTTCAGGATCTTCAACAAGGGCCGGCGTTCATCGGGCTTCGTCGATTCCCTCGAGGACGGCATACCGCCCATGCAGAGCGTATGGGAAGGCGTGTACAACGTACCGGGCATCCGGGGATTCTTCCCCGCGGAGACGGTCTCGCAGCCTTCAGGCGCATCGGACGTTCCTCCGGACAGTGTACTCGACGCGCTGGACGACGATCTGTACCGTACAGCATATGATGCGCTCGCGTCCGGCGAGGTCATCAGGAAGGGCAGCAAGGGCGACGCCGCGAAGGGCCTGCAGCAGACGCTCGCGGCCTTCGGACAGGACATCGCCGTCGACGGCAGCGTCGGCGCCAAGACGATCGCCGCGCTGAACGCCGTACAGGCGGCCTTCGGG
>JAFRMB010000164.1 GCA_017430945.1 Clostridia bacterium
GCTGCCGATGTAGCCGGCGCCGCCGGTGACCAGTACGTTCATAGGCGTATCCTCCCTGTTTTTCTGCAAAAGAGTATACCAGCGCTTAAAAGTGGTGTCAAGAAAAGATATGGGTACGCAACGCGCCCGCATGCCCGCGGCGCTTGCGGAATTTACACGCCGATGGTACCCTGACGGTATCACCGGTACGGGAGGGATGCGCATGGCCATCGAGCGCGCGCGAGAGTATCTGAGACCGTTTGGCATGGCGGACCGCATTTTGGAATTCGAGGTCTCCAGCGCGACCGTCGAGCTGGCGGCGCAGGCGGCCGGGGTGATCCCGGCGCGCATCGCCAAGTCGCTGTCCTTCATGACGCCGGACGGGCCCATCCTGGTCGTCACGGCGGGCGACATGAAGATCGACAACCCGAAGTACAAGGCGCAGTTCCACACCAAGGCGAAGATGCTGGGCCACGACGAGGTGGAGGCGCTGATCGGCCACGGCGTGGGCGGCGTGTGCCCCTTCGGCGTCCGGCCCGGCGTGCGCACGTATCTGGACGTATCCATGAAGCGGTTCGACACCGTGTTCCCCGCCTGCGGCAGCGCCAACAGCGCCATCGAGCTCAGCTGTGACGCGCTCGAGCGCCTGGCGGAGAACTGCCTGGGCTGGGTCGACGTGTGCAGGCCCATGTCGTGAGACGCTTTCCCGAAACGAACGAAGCGTTCCCCGGCGCCGCATGAGCGGCACCGGGGAACGCTTTTGTGATCGGGCGGCGGTCAGGCGTCCCGGTCTCCGGCCGCGGGCGCGCCTTTGCGGCGGTAGAGCTTCCGGTCCAGCGACCAGATGCGGTCGGTGAAGCCGCCCGCCGGGGCGTTCTTAAGCTCCCTTTCCATTTCGAACATGCGGGCATCCAGCAGGTCGAGCACGTGCAGGGCCTCCGCCTCCGGGAACATCGGCGGCTTGGGGCTGCCGTATTCCGGCAGATCGTGGTGCGAGAGCACCATGTGCTCCAGCATCATCAAAAGCTCCGGATCCACCTTCAGCGCCTTGCCGCAGCGGTCCAGCTCCGCCACGCCCTTCACGAGGTGGCCGATCAGCATGCCCTCGGCCGTGTAGTCGGACACGATGCCGATCGCGTCCGCGTCCATCTCGGAGATCTTGCACAGATCGTGCAGGATGACGCCGGCGGCCAGAAGATCCGCGTCCAGCATGGGATAGATCTCACAGATGGCGGCGGCGGCGCGCAGCATGGTGGAGGTGTGGTGCAGAAGCCCCGACCGCTCCGCGTGATGGAGCTTCGAGGCCGCCGGATAATAGCTCAGCTTTTCGCCGCATTCCTCCAGGCGCATCAGCACCAGCGCCTTCAGGTCGTGATCGGCGAACGCGTCCACGCGGTTCAGGATCTCGTCCAGCATGTCGCCGGCGGGGCGGGGCGCGCAGGGCGCCAGCGCGCCCATGTCCACATCGTCCGCCTCGGTGGTCGGCCGCTGCTTGTCCACCCGCAGCTGCGGCCGCCCGTTGTACTCCAGCATCATGCCCCGCAGCCGGATCACCCGCCCCGCGGGCGGCGCGGCGGTCTGGCCGTCCCACATCTTGGCGTTGACCTCGCCGGAGATGTCGCACAGCGTGAGATCCAGATATTTGCTGCCGTTCGTGCTGGTCCGCTGAGTGGCCTGCCGCACGAGCAAATAGCCGTCGAACACCTGGCCCTTGATCATTTCTGCCAGCCGGGGCTGCTCTTTCATCGCCGATCGCTCCTGTTCCGTGGGATTTGCCACATCTATGATAGACGCTTTGACGGCGGCTGTCAAGCTGTTTTGGCGCCCTTCCCCGGCCCACTTTTTCGCGCCATGCCTTGCGCTTTGACCGCGCGTGCCGTATAATGAAGGCATCCGGATCCACCCCATCCATCGCCCGACGGAGGAACAGCCATGCCCGACGATCGCCTGACCCCGGCCGCTCTGAAGGAGCATCTGCGCAAGCACCTGGCGCTGTACATCGTGTGCGTCGCCCTGGCGCTCATGCTGTCGAACCTGCTCTGGACCGTCACCGAGCCCCGCATCCCGAGCGATCAGACGGTGCTCATCTATCTGGTGGACCGCTTCTCCGATCCGGACGCGCTGCAGGACGTGGCGGACGACATGCTCGCGCGCGCGGGCGACGACCGGCTGCGCAGCGTATCCTTCCAGTCCGTCCAGTATTCGGACGACGCGCGCGACTACACCGGCCGCATCCTGCTGCTGACCCGGCTCAGCACGGGCGAGGCGGACGCGTTCCTCGCCAGCGCGCCGGGCATGCAGGCGCTGGCCGAGATGGGCGCGCTGCAGCCGCTGGATGCGTACCTCGCGGAGGGCTGGCTCGGCCGCTTCGACCTCGAGCCCTTCCGGACGGTGATCGGCGAGGGCGGCGCCGAGCAGACTGCGGGCCTTCGGCTAGACAGCGTCGGCGCGCTCAGGGACATGGGCGCGTTCTTCAACGAGGGGGCCTGCCTGGCGCTTTCCGCCCACAGCGACAACCCCGAGGCGACCCGGCAGGCACTGGAGGTCATGCTGGAGGACCTGACGGGCACAAGCGGAAGGGAGGCGGCGCGCGATGATTGAGCAGCGCGTGGAGAATCGGCGCCTGAACAGCTGGCGCGGCGCGGCGGTGGTGCTGGCTTCGATGCTCGCGGTGGTGCTGGCTTCGAGCCTCTTCGGATGGCTTGAGCGCTGGATCGGCCGCGCGGCGTCCATACTGTTCATCGCCTTCGGCTTCGGCGTCGCCTGCTTTCTGATGAACAGGTATGTGCTGGCCTACATCTACACCTACGACGGCGCATGCCTGCGCGTATACCGCGCCTACGGGCGGCTGCGGCGGCCGATGCTGGAGCTGTGGACGGGCAACGTGCGCGCCGCGGGCAGCCCGGAGTCCATCAAAAAGCGCTTCCCCGGCGCCCGGATGCAGCGCGCCACGCGGCCGGGCTGCCCCATCGAGCCTCTGGCCCTGGCCCACAACGACGCGGGCCGCACCGCCATACTGCTCATACAGCCGAACGATCAGCTGCGCGCCGCGCTCAGCCGCAAGTGATGCGCGCCGCGGCATCTGACGAACGGATCGACCACACCCAGGAGATCAGCTTATGGAACAGACGATCCCGATGATCGCGCTGCTGGCAGCCGGGTTCCTTGCCATGGCGCTGAGCCTCACCCTCGAAAGCTCGAAGCGGAACGACATCATGCGCGGCGCGGCCGTCGCCACCGGCGTCATCGGCACGGTGCTGTACGGCTACGGCTACGCCTGGTGCCACGGCCTGAACGCCGTGTCGCTGCTGCGCGCGCTGCTGGCGCTCTGCCGCATGTTCGCCGGCGGCAGCGACCTGTCGGCCATACAGAGCGCGCCCCTGTTCCAGCACACCTGGGTGATGGTGGTGTTCTGGATCGGGCACTTCCTCGGGTTCTACGTCATGGCCAGCGCCGTGGTCGCCACGCTGGGCGACTGGCTGCTCAGGCGCATCCGCGTCACCCGGCTGCGCCGCGGGCCGCTGCTTCTGGTGTACGGCGTCAACGCCAACGCCGTCGCCTACGCCCGCCGCATGGCGTCGGACAAGGGCTTCAGCGTGCTGTTCGTGGATCCCGACGGCACCTCGGGCTTCGACAGCACTGTCAAGGCCTTCGGCGGCGTCATCGAAAAGGGCAGCGCGGCGCTGTCGCCCTCGGCGCGCTTCCTGAAGCAGATCAACCTTTCGCCGGGGGACCGCCGCATGGTGCTGGCGGCGCTCCACGCGGACGGACAGAAGAACCTGGATTACAGCATAGCGATGACGCTGGCGCTGGAGGCGGCGAACATCGCGCCTGAGCAGACCGCGCTGCTGATCGCCGGCGTCGGCGAGCCCTCCGACGCGCTCAAGCCGCCGGACGGCCGCTTCGGCAGTGTCGCCGCCTTCGACGACTACGCGCTGACCGCGCGGCTGATCGTCCAAGCCTGCCCGCCCTGTGACATGATCGGCTTTGACGGCCGCGGCAGCGCGACCGAGGACTTCCGCGCGGTCATCGTCGGCTTCGGCCGGATGGGCCGGGCCGTGCTGTCTCAGCTGTTCGTGAACGGCCAGTTCCACGGCAGCCGATTCCGCGCGGACGTGTTCGACCCCGCGCCGCAGAACGGCTATCTGCACGGCCGGGCGATCGCGCAGGAATACGACATACGCTTCCACACCGAGGACGCAGCGGCCGACGGCTTCTACGCGTTCCTGGAGCAGGCGGGCGAAGGCATCCGCTGCATCGCGCTGTGCTCGGGCAGCCGGCAGAAGAACCTGGAGATCGCGTCGGACCTTCAGAACTGGTTCCGCGCCTGCGACCGGCCGCCCGTGATCATTCAGGCCGCCCGCGACGGCTTCGTCGTAACGGGCCCCGACCGGCGCACAATGCGCAGCGGCGACATCTACGAGAGCACGCTGCTGGACATCGACCGCATGGACGCGATGGCGCGCGAGGTCAACAACACCTACGTCTCCGGCGGCGGCAGCTCCGCGCAGAACTGGGCGCAGTGCGACTACGAAAGCCGCATGAGCAGCCGCGCCAGCGCCGATTTCTATCCCGCGCTGCTCAGGGCCGCCGGGCGGACCGAGGAACAGGTGCGCGCGGGCGACTGGCCGCCGGACCCCGATACGCTGGAGCGCCTGGCGCAGACAGAGCACCTGCGCTGGTGCGCCTATACGCTGCAGTCGGGCTACGCCCCCATGCCGGAGGACGTCTATCAGCAGCGGGAAGCCGAATACGCGCGCCTCAAGCCGCAGGGCAAGGCGGACGGCTACGCCATCCGGAAGGATCCGAAGCGGCGCCTGCACGCGTGTCTGACGCCCTGGGAGGCGCTCGACGCGCTCTCCGCGCGGGAGAACGCCGCCACCGGCGGCAGCGTGGATTTCAAACAGCTTGACCGGGACAACGTGCTGGCCGTCGGCAGGGTGCTCGCCGCGGCGAAGGCCGCGTCCGGAGGGGGACCGCATGCGTGAGTTTTCGTACGATGCGTTCATCAGCTATTGTCACCGCGACCTGAAATGGGCCCGCTGGCTGCAGCGCAGGCTGGAGACCTTCCCCGTCCCCCGCCCCGCCGACGGATCGAAGCCCGCCCGGCGCAGGCTCCGCGTGTTCCGAGACCAGACCGATCTGAACGGGGTCGACCTGACGTCCGCGCTGCAGCAGGAGCTGCGCGCCTCGCGCGACCTGATCGTCATCTGCTCGCCCGAAAGCGCCGCGTCGCGCTGGGTCGAGGCGGAGATCGCCTATTTCAAGGGCCTCGATGAGCCCGGACAGGTCATCGCCTTCATCGTTTCCGGCGAGCCCGACAGCGACGACCCGGCGCTGGAGTGCTACCCGCCCGCGCTGCGCAGCGCGGACGGACGCTACACGCTCGGCGCGAACGTGCGGGAGATCGGCCGTTCCAAGGCGTTTTTGAAGGTCGTCTCGCTGCTGATCGACGTGCGCTTCAACCGGCTGGTGGATCGCGAAAAGCAGCGCAGGCGGCGGACGGCGCTGGCCGTCACGGCCGGCGCGCTGATCATCGGCTCGGTCACGGGGGCGCTGGCCTGGCGAAACGCCGAGATCTCCCGCCGCAACCAGACGCTGTCCTTCGACATCTACGGCGCCGCCATCGTCTCGCTGGCCCAGAAGGAATCGCTCGAGCCGGCGGAGTTCGAATTCATCAGGACCTCGGCGGAGGCCGGAAACACGTACGCCGCCTTCCTGCTGGCCGACTGCTACAGCAAGGGCTGGGGCGTCGAGCGGGACGACGGCCTGGCGTTCGAATGGTACAGGCGCGCGGCCGAGGCGGGCGACGAGGTGGCGATGGTCGGGCTGGCGAACTGCTACTACTACGGCATCGGCACCGAAAAGGATCTGGAGCGCGCGTATGCCTGGAACATGCGCGCGGCGGAGGCGGGCTCCGGGGCCGGCATGCTGAACGTGGGCATCAACTGCGAAGAGGGCTCCGGCACCGCGCAGGACCCCGACGCCGCCTTCGAATGGTACAAGCGATCGGCCGAAGCGGGGTACGACCTCGGCATGTACAACCTGGCGCGCTGCTACCGCGCCGGCATCGGCACTGAGCCCGACCCGCAGCAGGCGTTCGACTGGACGTGCCGCCTGGCGGACACAGGGAACGTCGAGGGGATGTACAACCTGGCGATGATGTACCAGTTCGGCTACGGCACCGAGGCGGACCCGGAGAAGGCCTATGCCTGGTACCGGAAGGCGGCGGAGTCCGGGGACGCGTCCGCCGAGTACATGACGGGCTGGTGCATCGAGAACCGCTTCGGCCTCACCGATCCCGCCCTGGAATGGTATGCCCGCGCGGCCGAAGCCGGCAACGCCGACGCGGCGGCCGCCGTCGAGCGGCTGAACGCGGGATGAGCGGCGGGTTCTGATAAATTACATTCACGCTATGGAAATCCCGGGCGATGTGTGGTATAATGATGCCGTTCACTATGCGGATCCTTTGGGAGGCAGGATTTTGGATCATCTGAAGGCGTTCCGGGATGCCGCGCTGGCCGGCGGCGCGGGCTGCGCCGTCGTGCACCGGCCGGAGAACATCCGGTATCTGTCCGGCTTTGCCGGCGAGGGCTGTCTGTTCATCTCGAAGGAGATCCGGGCCGTCGTCACGGACTTTCGCTACGTCGAGGCCGCGGGGCGCGAGGCGCCGGGCTGGTCGGTCGAGCGCACCACGGCAGACCGGAAGGAAGCGGACGTCCTGAAGGCGCTGGCCGCCCGGGCGGGCGCCGGGGCGGCGCTGGTGGAGACGGACTGGCTGACCCACGACGCCTATCTGCGGCTGGAAAGGGCGCTCGAAGGCGTGGCGCTGACGCCGATGGACGGCGCGCCGGAGCGGCTTCGGCAGGTCAAGGACGCGGACGAGATCGCCTGCATCCTCGAGGCCTCCCGCATCGCGAGCCAGGCCTTCATCAACATACTGCCCAGGCTGCACGCGGGCATGACGGAGATCGATGCGAAGATCGAGCTGGAATTCGAGATGCTGCGGCTCGGCAGCGAGGGCCCCGCGTTCGACACCATCGCCGCGGCGGGCGTGAACGGCTCGCTCCCCCACGCGGTGCCGTCGGCCCACGCGATCAGCGCGGGCGAGCTTTTGACGCTGGACTTCGGCGCGACGTACAGGGGCTACCGCTCCGACATCACCCGCACGGTCGCCTTCGGCAAGCCGTCGCCCGAGCTCCGGGCCATCTACGATACCGTGCGCGACGCGCAGCAGCTGGCGCTGGACGCCATCGCCCCCGGAAGGCGCTGCTGCGATATCGACAGGATCGCGCGCGACTACATCGACGCCCGCTATCCGGGCGCCTTCGGCCACAGCCTGGGCCACGGCGTCGGCCTGTACATCCATGAACAGCCCCGGGTCAGCTTCAATGACGCGACCGAGCTTCTGCCCGGTCATGTGGTCACAGTGGAGCCCGGCGTATATATACCCGGTGTCGGCGGCTGCCGCATCGAGGACACGGTGATTTTGACTTCCGGCGGGTTTATCAACGCGATGCACGCGCCGAAGCAACTGATCGAGCTGTGACTTACCGACCACAGGTAATACTATGTTGAGGAGGCAATATCCCCATGATTAACGCAAGCGACTTCAGAAACGGCGTCACCTTTGAGATGGACAACGGCGTGTGGACCATCGTGTCCTTCCTGCACGTCAAGCCCGGCAAAGGCGCTGCGTTCGTGCGCACCAAGATCAAGAACGTCGTCACCGGCTCCGTGATCGAGCGCACCTTCAACCCCACCGATAAATTCCCCAAGGCCTACATCGAGACCAAGGAGATGCAGTACACCTATAACGACGGTGATTTCTATCACTTCATGGACCTGGAGACCTATGACGACCTGCCCCTGACCCACGACCAGGTCGAGGACGCCATGCCCTTCGTGAAGGAGAACACCAACGTGACCGTGCGCTTCTTCAAGGGCGCGCCGTTCAGCGTGCAGGCGCCGAACTTCGTCGAGCTGCAGGTGACCAACACCGAGCCCGGCTTCAAGGGCGACACCGCCGCCAACACCACCAAGCCCGCCACCTTCGAGACCGGCCTGACCCTTCAGGTGCCGCTGTTCATCGAAAACGGCGAGGTCCTGAAGATCGACACCCGCGACGGCGGCATGTATCTGGGCCGCGCCTGATGGTGCCGGGGCGCCGGATGCGGCGCGCCATATACGAAGGTCGATGGATCCATGCCATCGGCCTTATGGTGTTTCATGAAGGTCTTTCTGAAGCGGCGCCGGACGGCGCGCGCTGATACGATCGGAGGTACGGTTATGGAAAAGGAGAACCTGAGCAAGCGCGTCGGCTATCTGAACGGGCTTTTGGAAGGCATGGACATCGACGCCGGCAGCGCCAACGGCAAGCTGCTGCGCGGCATCGTGGATCTGCTGAACGAGCTGTCCGACCGCGTGGAGGTCATCGACGAGGTCCTGGATGATCTGAACGACTTCGTCGAGTCCATCGACGACGATCTGGCGGAGCTGGAGGGCGGCCGCGACGACGATGATGACGACGACTTCGACGACGACGAGGACGAGGATTTCGACGATGCCTTCGGCGACGGCGAGGACAAGCTGCATCTGCTGCGCCCCGGCGAGGAAGCCGATGACGGGGACGACGACGAGGATGACGACGGCGAAAGCGCGCTGGCCGGCAAGCTCTGCCCCAGCTGCGGACGCATGTTCTTCACGTCGCTCGAGGACGCAGAGGACGCCGAATACCTCTGCCCCCACTGCGGCGAGCGCATCACCCCCGCGCTTTTGACCCCGGAAAACGCGCCCATCGCCCACCCGCTGGAAGGCGAATGACCGGGCGCGGCTGCCCGGACCGCAGCGGATCTTTGCGCGAGGAGCGGTGGCGATGAGACTGAAGGGCTGGCTGATACTGGCGATCCTGGCCGCGGCGATCGTGTTCCTCACCCGGCCTGGCCTGCGCCGGAGAAAGCGCATGGCGCGCTGGCGGCGCCAGCTGTTTGCCCACCGGGGGCTGCACGATCCCGGCGCCGGCATCGCGGAGAACACGCTGCCGGCCTTCGAGGCGGCCTGCCTGGCGGGCTACGGCATCGAGCTGGACATACAGTTCACCCGGGACATGCAGGTCGTGGTGTTCCACGACGGCGATCTTCGCCGCATGTGCGGAGACAGCCGGCGGGTCATCGACTGTACGCTCGACGAGCTGCAGCGCCTGCCGCTCGCGCACGGCCCGGGCGCGCACATCCCCACGCTGCGCGAGGTGCTCGACCTGGTCGACGGGCGCGCCCCGTTGCTCATCGAGCTCAAGAGCGGCCCCCGCAACGCCGCTCTTTGCCGGGCGCTGATGCGCCACCTGGCGGATTACCGCGGCGACTGCGTCGTCGAGTCCTTCAATCCTCTGATCGTCGGCTGGTTCAGGCGGCACGCGCCGCAGATCGTGCGCGGACAGCTGGTGTGCCCCATCCACAACTACATCGCGCAGGCCAGCGCGATCAGCGGGCTGTTCATGTCCGGGCTGCTGCTCAACTGCATCGGCCGCCCCGATTTCGTCGCCTACGACGCCAACGCGCCGCGCTTCTTCAGCCCGCATTTCCAGCGCTTCGCCTACCGCACGCCCATGGCCGCGTGGACCGTCCGCACCGATGAACTGGAGCGGCTCGTCGAGGCGCGCGGCGAGATGAGCATCTTCGAGCGCATCCGTCCGCTGCCGAACGGATGCGGCCCGGATCCGGCCGATCCGCCGCGCCGTGCTGCGCGATGAACGGCGCGATCCCCTTTGGTCCCGCAGACCTTCGGCTTCAAAGACACCGGGGCTGCCGCGCATGTCCGCGCGGCAGCCCCGGATCGTTGAAAGGCCCTGCTTTCAATGAGCGGGACAGTCACAGGGAGCCTTTCCCTACGCGAAAGCGGCTGTCATCCTCATATAAATGCGTGCCCGGCGGATATGCCGCCGGGCGCGATCGAAGACGGGGCTCATGCCTCCACATGCCCCTCAGGGGGCGTCGCTGCTGCGGTGCCTGTCACGCCAGGAGCTCCGGGTTCCGATCGACGAAGACCCGGTCCGCGCCGGCGAAGTCGAAGCCCGACAGCGCCTCGGGGCGCGCCCATGCGATGGCGTTGCAGTCGGCGGGCACAGGCTCACCGGACGTGATCGAGCACCGATAGAACAGTACCAGCACCTCGCGGTCCGCATAGCGGTGATACACCGCGTCCACGATGCGCCCGACCGCCACATCGATGGACAGCTCCTCCGAGAGCTCCCGCGCCAGCGCCTGCTCGGGCGTCTCTCCGGGCTCCAGCTTGCCGCCCGGGAACTCCCACTTCAGGCCGTTGTGGACGCCCGGCAGCCGTTGACAGACCATGATCCGCCCGTCCCGCGCCACCACCGCCGCCGATACCACCAGCATGTTCGCACCTTCCCTTTCCACCGTCCGGTCACGCCTCGTCCGATTCGAGCCGCTTGAACAGCCTGCCCTTCAAGCGCTTTGCGAGCCTGCGGCCCCACTTCGCGCAGGGCTTTTCCACCAGATAGGTCAACAGCACCGCCAGGGCCAGTGCCGCCAGGAAGCACACGATCGTGTAGTCGCGCTGCCATGGCATCTCCCCGGCCATGTTCGGGTTCTCCGCCGCGGTATACGGCGGCACGCGCCACTGCTTCAGCTTGACCGCCAGCCACTGGTGCCAGATGTAGAAGTTGAACGTCAGCCCGGACAGGAAGCGCACCGGCAGACAGGACATCAGCGCCCGCAGCGGCGCAAAGCTCAGGCTGCCGCCGGCCAGGAACGCCGCGCCGCACAGCGAGAACAACCACCGCCAGCGCAGCTGGCCGAGCCTGAGCTCTTCGTAGCCGGACACGCGCGCCTGTGCAAAGAGCATCCGGAAAACGCCCCACACCGCCGCCGCCGCCGCAAGCGTGCCCGCCAGCGCGATCCAGCCCCGATGGCGCTCCGACCGTGCGAGGTGCGCGTACACGTGGGCGGCCAGCATGCCGTTGGCGTACACCACGAGCATGTTGGGCAGGCGGTTCACGAACAGCACCGTGTCCTCCATCGGCGCGGTCCACAGGAACATGAAGCACAGCCCCGCCCCGGTCATGGCCAGGTAGACCGCGACGGGGTGCCGCCGGAACACCGGCGCCAGCGCCGGCAGGATCAGGTAGAACTGCACCTCCACCGCAAGCGTCCACAGCACCACGTTCAGCCGCGTGGCGTTGTAGGAGAAGCCGAACAGGTCGTGTACGAAGCCCAGATGCGCCGCCAGATCCTTGAACAGCCGGGCGCCGTCTTCAAAGTCCGGTGCGACCAGCGCCAGGATCAGCATCACCGCCAGGCACAGCCAGTAGCTGGGCAGTATGCGCAGCGCGCGGCGCAGATAAAATTCGCCCGGTGAGCGCTCCCTGCCGTTGGCGTAGGGCAGATAGATGAGGAAGCCCGACAGCACCAGCATCAGGTCCACGAACATATATCCCGTGCGCACGGCGGGCGTCAGATCGACGTACCGACCGCCCAGCATCAGTCCCGGGCTCAGCCAGGACTGCTGCCAGATGTGGAACCATGCCACCATGAATACGCTGAACACCCGCAGAAGATCCGCCGAGTCGGCCCGGGCCGGATCCGGCGCGGCGCAGCAGCGCCCGAACAGCCGCCTCATACC
>JAFRMB010000165.1 GCA_017430945.1 Clostridia bacterium
GCCGCTCTTGCGCAGCATGTCGGCCACGTCCTCGACGTCTGCGGTCATACCGGTTTTGCCGTCCATGAAGAACAGGATTACGTCGCAGGTTTCGATGGCGATTTCCGCCTGCCGGCGCATCTGGGACAGCAGCGGGTCGTCGGAATTGGGATCGATGCCGCCGGTATCGATCAGCGTGAATTTATAGTTCTGCCATTCGCAGTCGGCGTAGACGCGGTCGCGGGTGACGCCGGGGGTGTCCTCCACGATGGCGATGCGCCTGCCCACCATCTGGTTGAAGAAGGTGGATTTGCCGACGTTCGGCCGGCCGACGATGGCAACCAAAGGCTTTGACATAGTTTTATCCTCCTACAAGGCCGAGTATCGTTTCCAGCAAATCTTCTCCCCGCCGTCCCACGGGCACGACGGGCTTGCCGAGGCGGCGCATGGCCACGTCGAGGGTCATGTCGTCCAGGAACAGGCTGCCGTCCCGGAGCATGACCTCGGTGATCATGATGGCGTCGCAGGGAACACTTGCCATTTGCCCGGTCAGGTCCTTGCCGGTGATCAGGCCGGACACGGTGACGGTGGGGCCGAACCAGGTGTTTTCTATCGGGTATACAGCGATGTCCGCCCCAGAGACGGGATAGTCCGAGAGCATCTGGCGAATGAACGCCGCGGCGGACTTGCCGCAGGCAATGGCCAGGGACGTGCCGTTCGGGGTGGCGCGGCGCTGGTCCTCCGGCAGCGCCTCCCAGGCCTCGCGGTATTCGGTCTCCAGCAGCCGCAGCAGGCCCACGCCGTCGTCGATCTGGTCATAGCCCTCGTAGGCCTCGTCCGGGGGGATGGACCAGTCGGCCTGGAGGTAGAACTCGTCCGAGGGGAATACAAAGCGGGTATCCCGCGTCTGAAGCAGGCTTTCCTGCCATTTCTCAGAGAGCTCGATGACGGCCCTGGCCTCGTCACGGGTGTAGACGCGCAGTTCGCTCAGTCCTTCCCGGTGGCCGGTCAAGCCCACGGGCACCAGAGCCAGCGACAGCGCCCCGGGGATCTCGGAGAGCTCCCGGATGGTCCTGTCCAGCGCCGCCCCGTCGTTGAGGCCGGGGCACAGCACGCATTGGCAGTGGAACGAGATGCCGCCGTCTGACAGCCTTCTCAGCTGGTCCATCAATCGCCGGGCCCGGGGCGTACCGATGAGGCGGGCGCGCAGGTCCGGGTCGGTGGCGTGCACGGAGATGTACAGCGGGGAGCAGTGCCTTTCGATGATGCGGTCAAGCTCCCGGTCCGAGACATTGGTGAGGGTCACATAGTTGCCCATCATCAGGCTCATGCGCCAGTCGTCATCCTTGACCCGCATGGTTTCCCTGGCGTTTCCGGGCAGCTGGTCTACGAAGCAGAAAAGGCACTTGTTGCAGCACAGCCGGGTGCCGGACATCATCGGGGTCTGGAAGTTCAGACCCAGCGGGGCGTATTCATCCTTGCGGATGGCATAGTCCAGGGCCTTTCCATCCCGAAGCACCTGCACCGTCAGACGGCGGTTGGCAGTGAGCGCCTGGTAGTCGATGAAGTCGATGACGGGCATACCGTCGATGCGCGCCAGCCGGTCGCCCGCCCGGATGCCCGCGCGGTCTGCGGGGCTGCGGGGGTCGACCGATATGATGAGGTGGGACATGGCTTCCTTCCTTTACAAACTTATCCAAATATATTATGCCTCATTTTTGCCGTTTCGTCAATGGGAAAAAAGGCCGCCGACATGAAAGGTCGATGCCGTTCGGGATCAGAACAACAAAACAGGTAAATATTTACTGAAAGCCCCCTTGTCAAAAATGGGTAAATCGTATATAATGAAATGAAGCTAAGGGTTAACATTGGCGTTATTATATTTATCGGGAGGATGAGCAACCATGCAGAAGTATGTTTACCTTTTCAGCGAAGGTAACGCGACCATGAGGAACCTGCTGGGCGGTAAGGGCGCAAATCTGGCGGAGATGACCTCTCTGGGCATGCCTGTGCCCCAGGGCTTCACAATCACCACCGAAGCCTGCATCCGCTACTATGAGGACGGCAAAACCATCGGCGCTGACATTCAGAAGCAGATCGACGAGGCCCTGGCCAAGATCGAGGCGATCAACGAGAAAAAGTTCGGCGACGCCAAAAACCCGCTGCTGGTTTCCGTGCGCTCAGGCGCCCGCGCCTCCATGCCCGGCATGATGGATACCATCCTGAACCTGGGCATCAACGACGAGGTGGCCGCTGGCCTGATCGCAGGCAACCCTGATCCCAAGTTCGAGCGGTTCGTGTATGACAGCTATCGCCGCTTCATCCAGATGTTCTCTGACGTCGTGATGGAGATCCCGAAAAAGACCTTCGAGGTCATCATCGATGAGGTCAAGGAGAAGAAGGGCGTCACCAACGACATCGACCTGGACGTGGACGACATGAAGGAGCTCGTCGCCCGCTTCAAGGCATATTA
>JAFRMB010000166.1 GCA_017430945.1 Clostridia bacterium
GCTCTTCGCATCCTTCACGGCGTTTAACTCTTCGAATCTGACTGTTCCATCCGGCCTCCGCGCTCCCCTCCTTCCGAAGGATCTTCGCACCTCGGCCCGATGCCTTGTTTCTCTCTTCTCTGTATCGTTTTCAAGGTTCGCAGCGCGACTTTGAGGGGCTCATTTGAGCGCCATCTCCGTTCAACGCAAGTGTTATTATACCAAATACCGACGCGTTTGTCAAGCATTTTTTTCTCGTCGACCGCCTCCACAGATATGGTGCCGGCCTGCCAAAACATCCCCAAGATGTAGTATTTTCAAGGGGTTTAAGGCCATGGCCGGCACCATTTGCGCGCCGCGATTTTTTGTTAAAGTTCGGTATGGACCGCCGTCAGCTGCCGCTGGTCCGCGCGCGCATCTCGCCGCTGTCTCCGGGCTGCGGATCCTTGATGAAAAAGTGCCCAACGGCGGCGTCTTCCTCCCAATCCACCATGAGTTCCGCCTTGCTGGCATAGCCCAGGAAGACCTCGCCCTCGATGAGGCTGTCCGGCCGGAAAAAGATCCCCGCCGTCGGTGCGTATGCCGTATATCGGTAGCCGTAGTCCTCGATGACGATCTCCTCGCTGCTCTCCGGGTCGGCTGCGCACCGGGCGGCGCGACGTTCCTCGATGCGCGCCTCGTCCAGGTCCAGCGTGCGCATGACCACGAGCTTGTGCGCGCTGTCCGTGGTGCTCACCGTGGCGTAGCGCTGCAGTGTGGTCACGCTGACGTATAGGCTGAGATAGCTCGTGAGCAGCAGCACCGCCATCATCATGATCACCGTCACCAATACGCCGACGGCCACACGCGCCGCCCGGTTTCGGATCAGCCGGACCAGCTTGTACAGTCCCCAGGCCACGCCGATCGTGACGATGCCCACGGGCAGCAGCGTGTAAAGCTCGCCGCGGATGAGCGTCAGCCCCGCCGCCCTGAGCACATTGATGATCACCGTGACCGCCGCCAGCGCCGCCAGCACGATCAGCACGATGCGGTCTCCGCCGGTGAACGCGAAGCGCTTCTTTGCCTTTTCATTTCCCATGCCGCATACCTCCCGTCACAGGCTCTCGCCGTATACGCCCGCCTCGTGCATCGCTCGGAGCGACTGCTGCACCTTGGGGCGATCTTCCTGATAGGTGACGCCGAACCACGATGCGTCGGTCCTGAGCACCTCGACCGACAGCGTGCCGTCTGAAACGAACCTTCCGACCATTTCAGGCAGTAGGAACTCTGCGCGAAGATCTTCCGGGCCGGCGCCGCGCAGGAACGCCTCGAACGCCTGCCGCGCGCGCGCCATCATCGACGCGGGGAAGCCCCAAAAATTCATGGATACCAGCGCCATCGGGTCGAGCACCCGCCCGGGCTCGCCGTTCGACAGATCGGCGATGGTGCCGTCCGGGTAAAGGTGGATGTGCCGAAGCTCCTCCACACCCGCCAGACACCCCTGCTCGACGCGGCAGATGGCGCGCGTCACGTCGCCGTATGCGCTGACGGTGTTGCCGAGCAGGTAGCCCGCCATGGCCGCACGTTCTTCCTGTGCGCTCAAGAACGCGTACATGCGCTCGAAGGGTTCCACGCCGTAGTAGTCATCGGCGTTGAGGACGGCAAACGGCCCGTCGACGAACGGCTGCGCGCACAGCATGGCGTGCACGGTGCCGTAGGGCTTTACGCGCCCCTCGGGCACGCGGTACCATGCCGGCAGGGAGGAGAAATCCTGGATCGCGTAGCAGACCTCGGCGCGCCGGGCGAACCGGTCGCCGCACAGCTGTGCGACCGTGTCCTTAAGCTCCGGGCGTATGACGAACACGATCCTCTCAAAGCCGGCGCGGATCGCGTCGTACACGGAATACTCCATCAGCAGTTCCCCGTGGGGTCCCATGCCCGTCGTCTGCTTGCTGCCGCCATAGCGGGAGGCCATGCCCGCCGCCATGACCACGAGTGTCGTCTTCATATATATCTTCTCCTCCTCTGCGGGTTCACGGATCCGTACTGCCGAACCCACCCGTGCGCAGGCCGTCCGCATCGTCGTCACAGGTGATGCCGTGGGGCAGGAACAGCCCCTGCGCGAACGCCTCGCCCGCGCCGACCCGCAGCACGCGCTCTCCGGCGTTGGTCAGTTTGATGAATATGTGGCCCTCGTTGCGCGCGCCGAAGTAGTCTGCGTCCACGACGCCCACGGTGTTGTTCAGCTGCAGCCTGTATTTGAAGCCCAACCCGCTCCTGGGGAACAGCAGCAGCGCCCAGCCGTCGTCGATGCGGGCGCGCACGCCCGTGGGCAGCGTGATCGACTGTCCCGGACGCAGCTCGAACGCCACGGGCGCATAGAAATCATAGCCCGCAGAGCCCGCCGTGGCCCGCGCCGGCAGCTTCAGCGCATCGTAGGGGGCGGGCAGATCCGGGAAGGCTTCCTGCCAGTCCGCCTCGAAGCGCTCACGGCTCACCTTCATGAACTGAGCGATCCTGTTCATCCATCCACGCTCCTTCGATATCTTCATGCGCCGGCTCGGCGCCGCGATAGCACTCGTGGAGCCAGGGTAACTCAGAGTCCATGCGCGCGCGCTCCATGCCGCCGTCGACGCTCATGCTGTAAAAGCCCTGTTCGCCCACCAGCAGGCAATCCATCAGCTCCACCTCGACCGCGCGCAGCGTGCGGGCAAGGCTGACCAGGTGTTCCCGGTCCTCTGCCTCCGGCGTCACCGGTCCCGTCCCGACGAACTGCACCAGTATCGCCCGCTGTGCCTGGAGCAGCAGCGCCTGCTCGACGATCCGCCGGACGCAGCGCCCGTCCCACCAGTACAGCGAATCACACACGGCGTCGTGCATCATGAGCCGCGCGTCGTAATCCAGGTAGAGCACCCGGCACTGCGGCGCGGGCACAGACCGCCAGCGGCCCGACAGGTAGCCGATCACGTCGCGGCAGCGCCACAGCCGCGGCAGATCGGTGCGCCGGATGTCGCTGTAGGCGTCCATCAGCTCGCCGGTCATGGCGCACCACTCCGCCATGCCCTTCGTCACCCCGGGGATCTGCATCAGCCGGTCAGGCCCGGCGTGGAACACCTCGTAGGGCGAGCCAAGTGCGGCGACCATCGCCCTGGCCACATCCGAAACGTCGGCGCGCGGCACGGCGAAGAACAGCACCAGCTCGACGATCTCGTGCGGGCGCAGCGCGTCCACGCCCTGCTGCGCGCGCTTTCTAAGGCGCTCGCGATGCCCGGGTCCATAGCGCTCCATGCGGCGCCTCCCTTCGTCAGTCCTCCAGCCGGATCTTGTCCCGCCCGCCAAAGACATCGCAGGCCTGATCGAATATGCCGCCGGCAATGGGGGCAGCCTTCTTTTCCTGGGCGCGCCCCGCGCCCTCCGGCGCCAGAACGGTGGTCACGGGCGTCCCGAACGCCTCGGACAGCACCTGATCCAGCTCCGCCTTGTGGCGCTCCAGCACCAACCTGAGCATCATGCTCCTGGTGTCGAACCCCACGCGCACGGTCTTGCCGTCAAAGCCTTCAAAGCGCATCGCTTCCAGCGGCTTGCGCAGCGCCGGATTTTCCTCGGCGAACTGACGGATGGCATCCAGGTACGCCTGGGGCGGTTCCGCCGCAGGCGCGGGAGCGGGTTCGGGCTTTGGCGCCGGCTTTTCGGGCGCCTGTGCCCTGGGCGGCGGCGCCGCACGCCTCTGCGCAGGCGCGGCCGCCGCGCCCTTTTCGATCAGCTTCTCCACGCGTTCCAGGCGCTCGCTCACCGAAGCGTCCGCCTCGCCGTCCGGCCGGCAGGCGCGCACGGCGGCCAGCTCCAGTATGGTGCGCGGCCGGGAAGCCCACCGGGTGTCCGGCTCGGCGCGCATAAACAGCTCCAGCATCCGGTCGAGCTGGTCGGCGTTGCTGCGGGAGGCCTGTTCGATGAAGTGCTGCGCGTCCTCCGGCGTGATCTCGAGGATGTCCGTCAAGCCCTGCTTCACGGCTCCCGCCAGCATGACGGCCCTCAGATGCGCCGTGACGTCGCGTATGAACACCTGCGGATCGCTGCCGCGGCGCACCGCCCCGTCGATCAGGCGAAGCGCCGAACCGGGATCCGCGTCGATCAGCGCATCCGTGAAATCGAACATCACCGCGCGTCCGGCCGTGCCCAGCACATCCCGCGCCAGCTGCGCGGACACCTCGCCGTCCGTATAGCTCAGACACACATCCAGAAGACTCAGCGCGTCGCGCATCGCGCCCTCGGCCGCCCGGGCGATCTCGTAGAGCGCCTCCTCCGTCGCGGTGCGCCCGATGCCGTCCAGCACCACCATGAGCCGCTCGACGATCGTGTCCACGGCGATGCGGTGGAAGTCGAACCGCTGACAGCGCGACAGGATCGTCGCCGGCAGGCGCTGGGGCTCGGTGGTGGCCAGTATGAACACCGCGTGCTTCGGCGGCTCCTCCAGGGTCTTGAGCAGCGCGTTGAACGCGCCCGTTGAGAGCATGTGCACCTCGTCGATGATATATACTTTGTAGCGCGTCAGCGCAGGGGGAAACTTGATCTTTTCCCGCAGGTCGCGGATCTCGTCCACGCCGTTGTTGGACGCGGCGTCGATCTCGACGACATCCATGCAGTTCTCCTGCATGATCGCCCGGCAGACGTCGCACTGCCCACACGGATCGCCGTCCCTGGGGTCCAGGCAGTTGATGGCCCGCGACAGCACCTTGGCCGCCGTGGTCTTGCCCGTGCCGCGGGTGCCGCAGAACAGGTAGGCGTGGGCGATGTGCCCGTTGACCACCTGCCGCCTCAGCGTGCGAACGATCGCATCCTGGCCGACGATCTCGGAAAACGTGTCCGGCCGCCACGCGCGGTACAATGCCTGATAGCTCATGTGTCGATCTCCTCCGGTGCGCTCTGTGCCCGCGGCGCGCGCGGACCATGCCTCTTATATTCTATATCATTTTCAGAAAAAGCGAAAGAGCTAACCCGTTTTTTTGCTCATTTTCTTAACCTCAAGCTAAAAAGATTTCAGTGAACGCGTGTTATAATGCTCTACGATCGATTTTTGTGCTCATTGGAGGATATCGCGAGATCATGAAAAAGATTGTCCTGACTGGCGGCGGTACGGCCGGCCATGTCACGCCAAATCTGGCATTGATCCCCAGGCTTCAGGACGACGGATGGGAAGTCCACTACATCGGCGGGGGCGACAGCCCCGAGCAGGAGCTCATCTCAAAATGCTCCGGCGTCACGTTCTATCCCATCTCCGTCGGCAAGCTTCGGCGGTATTTCGACCCCAAAAACTTCACCGATCCCTTTCGCGTGCTGCATGGCGTGTTCCAGGCAACGCGCATCATCCGCCGGATCCGCCCGAACGTCGTGTTTTCCAAGGGCGGCTTTGTCTCCGTGCCCGTGGTATACGGCGCGAAGCTGAACGGCGTACCCATCGTGACCCACGAGTCGGACATGACCCCGGGCCTGGCCAACAAGCTGAGCGCGCCCTTTGCGCGCGTGGAGTGCTGCACCTTCCCCGAGGCGGTCAAGTTCTGCCGGGGCAAGGGCGTGCACACCGGCACCCCGATCCGCCCCGAGCTGCTCGCCGGAAGCCGCGAATCCGGCCTGCGCCGCTTCGGCTTCAACGACAGCCGCCCGGTGCTCATGGTGGTCGGCGGCTCCTCCGGCGCACAGTCGATCAACGCCGTCGTATGCGAGGCGCTCCCGAAGCTGCTGGAGACCTTCCAGGTGCTGCACCTGGTGGGCAAGGGCAACAGCAACTCCGGCTACAACGGCACGGAGAATTACAAACAGGTGGAATACCTGAACGAGGAGATGGCCGACGCCTACGCCTGCGCGGACATCGTGGTCTCCCGCGCCGGTTCGAACGCGCTCTGCGAGCTGCTGGCCGCGCGCAAGCCCGCGCTGCTCATCCCCTATCCCAAGAGCGCCAGCCGCGGCGACCAGCTCCTGAACGCCGAATCGTTCCGCTCGCGGGGACTGAGCCACGTGCTGCTTCAGGAGGACATGACGCCTCAGACCCTGGTCGACGCCATCGTGAAGCTCTACTACGACCGCGGCAGGCTCTACGAGGCCATGAACAACGAGACCAACATCAACGGCATCGACGCCGTGCTCGAGCAGATCTACAAATACGCCAGACCGTGACGCGCGACAGCTGAAGCGGCGGCAGAAGACGTCAGATCGCCGGCTCCCCGTCGCCGGGGCTTCGCTGCCCCGGACGATGACGGGGGCCGGCCTTCTCTTTGCGGTCGCCCGCCGCGCGGCAGGCCGGATCGGGCGAGCGCGAACGTGCCGGACCGGTACCCGCGGCAGATCCCCCGGGCTTATGGATCTATACACAGAATGACATATAATGGAAGCAAAACGAGCACAGGGAGGGCATGGGCCATGTCAGAACGGCTTTCTTTCACATCGGATTACATGGAGGGCGCGCATCCTGAGATCCTGCGCCGCCTCGAGGAGACCAACCTTTGCAGGTCCGCGGGCTACGGCTTCGACGAATTCTCGGAATCGGCGCGCGTGAAGATCCGTGCAGCGTGCGGCACCCCTGACGCCGACGTATACTTTCTGGTCGGCGGCACGCAGGCCAACGCCACGATGATCGACGCGCTGCTGCGCCCCTATCAGGGGGTGATCGCCGCAGAGACCGGCCACATCAGCGTGCACGAGGCCGGCGCCATCGAGTTCGGCGGGCACAAGGTGCTCCAGCTGCCCCAGCGGGATGCCAAGCTGTGTCCGGACGATATCCGCGCGCTCCTCGAGCGCTACCGGCAGGACGACACCCGCGACCACATGGTCATGCCCGGCATGGTGTATATCTCGCAGCCGACCGAGTACGGCACGCTCTACTCGCTCGACGAGCTCACGCGGATCCACGGCATCTGCCGGGAATACGGGATCGCGCTCTACGTCGACGGCGCGCGGCTGGCCTATGCGCTGGCGTGTCCGGAAAACGATGTGACCCTCGCCGACCTCGGCCGGCTGTGCGACGCGTTCTACATCGGCGGCACCAAGTGCGGCGCGCTGTTCGGCGAGGCCGTCGTGGTCCCGAAGGGCGGCTCGATACCGCACCTGTTCACCATCATCAAACAGCACGGCGCGCTGCTCGCCAAGGGGCGCATCGCAGGGCTGCAGTTCGACGCGCTGTTCACGGACGGGCTCTACTTCGAGGTGGGCCGGAACGCCATCGAAGTGGCGAACAGGATCCGCCGTGCGCTGCGGGAGAAGGGCTACCGGTTCGCCGTCGAGGCGCCGACCAACCAGATCCTGATCGTGCTGGACCGCGAGCGGCGCGATGCGCTGGCCGAAAAGGTCGAGCTGGGCTTCTGGGAGAACCTGGACGAGTCGCACACCGTGATGCGCATCGCCACCAGCTGGGCCACGCGGCGGGAGGACGTGGACGCGCTGATCGCGGCGCTGTGACGAACGCCGCCCGGTCCTGCACCCTTTAATGAAGACAGAAAAACGCGGATCCGGCCATCGTCGCCTGCTGAGCGGCAGAGGCGGCGAAGATCCGAGTTTTTGTCATCATGGGAGGCTTTTGGCGCCGCATCGGCAGCTGCCCCGTCGTCCGGGATGATGTGAAGGATCCCGATATCTCCCCCTGAGGGAACGCGGCGGACCGCTACCACAGGAACGGGATCAGCCTGCAGCGGACGCGCGCCATGTAATCCGCGTAACCCGGAAGGCCGGCCTCCAGCACCTGCTCTTCGTTGCGGATGCGCCGGATGATGATCGGGATGTACGCCAGCATGATCACGAACGACACGATCGACGAGAGCACCAGCGGCATCGAGAGGAACAGGAGGAGCGTGCTCATGTACATCGGATGGCGCACGACGCCGTAGAGGCCGGTGTCGACGACCCGCTGGCCCTGCTGCACCTCTATGGTCCTCGAGAGGAACGCGTTTTCACGGATCACCTCCGCATACAGCGCGTAGGCCGCCAGGAACACCGCCGCCGCCGCGGGAGACACCCACGCGGGCAGCGCGCTCCAGCCGAAACGATGGTCCAGCCCGGCGGCCGCGAACGCGGCGACGAACATCGCGCCGCTCAAGAGGATGACCACCCGCTGTTCGCGCTGCGTCTCCCGCGCATTCAGACGCTTCCGCAGGCGCCCGGGATCTTTCCACAGCAGGAAGAGCCCTGCGATGAACATCGGCGCGAACAATATGCCGATCAGCAGCCATGCCTGCCGCCATGCAAAGGTCCCGGCCGGCAGGAACAGCAGAAATCCCACCACCAAAAGCCCCGACGCGAACCGCGCGACCGCGCGCGCAAAGAGCCTGGTATCCATTCATATCCCCCTTTTCGCCCCGTCTGCGGCATCCATCGGCATGATACCACACGCACGCACCGCACGCAACGGCGATACGCGACAAAATAAAGGAAAATTTTACAAACGAATTGACAACTCGATATCGAGCGATTATACTGTAATAAAGCAATATGATAAATTATGGGAGGTTTTTTGAGATGGCAGGCAAGTTTGTGATCACGACAGCAAAGAACGGCGAATTCACTTTCAATCTGAAAGCCTCCAACGGTGAGATCATCATGGCGGCTTCTGAGACCTATACCACCATGAAGGCCTGCGAGAACGGCATCGCGTCCGTCAAAAAGAACGCGCTGGCGCCTATCGAAGACCAGACCCGCGACGAGAAGCAGTCCAACCCGAAGTATGAGATCTACAAGGACAAGGGCGGCGAGTTCCGCTTCCGCCTGAAGGCGCGCAACGGCGAGATCATCGGCAAGTCCGAGGGCTACAAGGCCAAGGCCAGCGCCAAGAAGGGCATCGCCTCCATCGGCAAGAACGCGCCGGACGCGCCCGTGATCGTCATCGAATGACCTCAGACGGACATTTGCGCCGCGGCTGTCCCCCCGGGGGCGCCGCGGCGCGCTTCTTTCCCGATGACACGGGACATCCGTGATCATGGCCGGACAGACAGACGGGAGGCGACGGACATGGCAGAGCGGACCGCGCTGTACGCGGGCTCCTTCGACCCCTACACCAACGGACACCACGACATCGTGAAAAAGGCCGCACGGCTCTTCGACCGGGTGGACGTCGTGATCGGCGTCAACGTGCTCAAGGCGCGCCGATTCGACCCCGAGGCCATGCGCAGTGCAATGCAGGCGCTGTACGACGCGGAAGGGCTTCGCAACGTGCGCGCCGTGTGCTTCGACGGGCTGATGGTGGATTACTGCGCCGCGCACGGCATCGGCTACTACGTGCGCGGGCTGCGCAGCGCCGCCGACTACGCCAGCGAGGAGAACACCGCCTGCGTGAACGCCATGCTGGACCCGACGCTGGAGACGGTGTACCTGCGCTCGAACGCGCCCGCGCTGTCCTCGAGCGTGGTGCGCGAGCTGCTGGCCTTCGGCCGGGATGTGGGCGCGTATGTGCCCGCGCCCGTGAACGCGCTGATACGAGAGGAATGATCCATAGACAGACTGCGTTCGTCTATGAGAAAACTGCTGGATCCGTGCCGCATGCGAAGCGGCACAGGCAGCCTGCAGCCGCACATGTCGCCGGGATCGATCGAAGATGGGGAGGCCTCACGCCTCCCCATACCCTTTCGTCGCAATTGCTGATCGTCTGAAGCGCCTTCAGCTATGGGGGCGCTTCACTGAACGACTTTGGTCCATCATTCTTCCGTCACAAAGGTGCAGCCATCGTTCTCCCGACAGTAATCCTCCGCCGCACTGTCCGCCGCACCGTACACAAGGACATGGTGTCTGCAACCTTCAAAAATGCCTGTTCCAATGGTCTTCACGCTGTCCGGTATGCGGATCTGCACAAGATTCGCACAGCCCTTGAAGGCGTTGCTTCCGATGGAATCGCAGCCATCTGGAATAAAGACGATGCGCATATCTGTGCCCGCAAACGCGTCTTCACCGATCTCACGGATCTCATCGGGCAGCGTGAAATCCGGCACGTCAAAGGCGGGCATGACATAAATATATCCGCACTCCACTTCCTGGCTTTCCGGGCATCCGGTGTTCCAACCGCTTCCTTTCGGCAAGATCTCCCATTCTTCTGCCGACCCTTCAAAGTAGATGACGGAGAGGGCCTCACATGAAGCAAATGCGTTATCTCCGATGGACGTCACATCTTCCGGGATCGTGACGCTCTGAAGTGCCGTACAACTGTAAAACGCGCCCTCCCCAATGCTCTTCAGGCCCACCGGGATCGTGACGCTCTGAAGTGCCGTACAACTGTAAAACGCGCCCTCCCCAATGCTCTTCAGGCCCACCGGGAGCATGATGCTCTCAAGCGCTGTGCAATACCGAAACACGTCGTCCCCGATGCTCGTCACGCTGTCGGGTATCGTGACCGCCGTGAGGTTTTTGCAGCCAGCGAACATGTTGCGCTCGATCCTCGTCACGCCGGTACCGAACTTGACGCTCTTCAACTCCCAACAGCTACTGAACGCACTGTGTCCGAGGCTTGTGACGCTGTCTGGGATCGTGACCGCCGTAAGATTTCTGCAGTTTGTGAATGCACAGGCCCCGATGCTCTTAACGCTCTCCGGGATCGTGACGCTCTCAAGCGTCAGACAGTTGTTAAACGCGTTTTCCCCGATGCTTTCCACGCTTCCGGGGATCGTGATGTCTGAAATTCCTGAGCAGTTGTAAAACGCGGTTTCCCCAATGCTTTCCACGCTATCCGGGATCGTGATGTTCTGAAGGCTCGAGCAGCTTCCAAACACACCTTTCCCGATCATCTTCAGGCCATCCGGGATCACGACGCCCTGAAGATTCGTGCAGCCGTAAAACGCATGTTCCCCTAAGCTTGTCACGCTCGCGGGGATCGTGACGCTTTCAAGACTCGTGCAGTAGTAAAACATAGAGCTCCCGATGATCGTCACACCATCCGGGATCGTAACGCTCTCAAGCGCTTCACAGTACATAAATACAGAAGCGTTGATGCTCTTAACGCTTTCCGGGATCGTGATGTTCTTAAGCCCCTTGCAGCCATAAAAAGCAGAAGTCCCTATGCTCTTCACGCCTTCGGGGATCGTGACGCTCTGTATCTCTGTGTGGTCTTTGAATGCCTGATCCCCGATGGCTGTCACAAGATGCCCGTTCACCAGGGGCGGGATCTCGACGTCGCCGCCGCTTCCCGTATATCCTGTGATCGTCGCGATATTCCAGGCTGATGTGGCGCTGATCGTAAAATCGCCTTCGTTGGGATATTCTATGTACTCTGTCCATATCGCATACAGCGTCGTATCGCCGGTCAAAACAATGGGATCATCAACGGCGTAGTGGACCGGGCCTTCCGGGGCCAACGCCCAGCCCAGCAACACATGGCCAGGACGCGTGGGCGGTGTACCCATCCTGGATCCCGAAGAAAACTGAACGGTCCGCGTGCCGCCGCCTTCGTAGTTGTCGACCAGCGTCAAAGCATAAATCTCCTCCGCACCGGCAATACACAGAAACAGGCACAGAAGCGCCACACACGGCAGCATGATCCATAGCTTTCTCATATCAGGCACCTCAAATCCGTTCGTCGGTCACTCTTGTGCACAAAGGCGCTCTATACGGGTCGCCCTCCGGCGGGCAGATCGCCTTCCCTTGTGATTATACCGCAGGAACATCTCGGTGTCAAACAGGGGCCGTCGCCCGACCGCCGGCGCGGTCTCTGATAAAAGTATTTGCTTTTGAAGCGCGTCCATACTATAATGGTACCGATAACATCCGCCACGGGAGGTAATTTTATGGATAAATGGGACGCCCGGTTCATGGAGCTGGCCGGCGTGATCTCGGGATGGGCCAGCTGCTACAAGGCCAACCGCAAGATCGGCGCAGTGATCGTAAAGAACAAGCGGATCGTGACCACCGGCTACAACGGCGCGCCGGCGGGCATCAAGACGTGCGTGGAGCGCGGCGAGTGCCTGCGGCAGAAGCTGGGCATCCCGTCCGGCACGCGGGCGGAGCTGTGCTACGCCGTGCACGCAGAGCAGAACGCCATCATACAGGCGGCGCGGCTGGGCAGCTCCATCGACGGCGCGACGCTGTACTGCACGCACCAGCCCTGCGTTCTGTGCGCGAAGATGATCGTCAATTCCGGCATCAAGCGCGTGGTGTACCAGGAGGGCTATCCCGACGAGTTCGCCCTGGAGATGCTGAACGAGGGCGGCGTGGAGCTGGAGAGGTATCAGCCGGAGGGGGAGGAGTGATTCCCTCCCACCGGGAAAGAAAGCGCCCAAAGGCTTCCCCTTGAGGGGAAGCTGTCAAGCGTCAGCTTGACTGATGAGGTGAAAGCGCTGCGGCGACCAAGCAGGGAGGCATCTCATGAATCCGTACAACGATCCCCGCCTGACCCCCAATGCCCAGGCGCTGCGCAAGGGCATGACGAAGGAGGAGCGGCGCCTGTGGTACGATTTCCTGAAAAAGCTGCCCGTGACGTTCAACCGTCAAAAGGTGATCGGACGCTATATCGTGGACTTCTACTGTGCCAGCGCAAATCTGGTCATCGAACTGGACGGCTCTCAGCACTATGAGGTGGATGGAACGACCGCGGACATCGAGCGCGATGTGTGGTTGACCACCCAGGGACTGACCGTGCTGCGCTTTTCCAATCGGGACGTCAATCGCAGGTTCAAAGAGGTTTGTGAGCGGATCTACCAGACCCTGGATGCCTTGACGAACCTCTCCCTCCCAACGCGACCCAACGAAAAAGGAGCAACCGACATGAACCAAAATCGCATTCAAAAGGTCATCGAAAACATGCATGCCTGCGGGCTTAGCCAGATCCTGGTGACGAGCCCTGCCAACGTATACTATCTGACGGGCGTTTGGTGCGAGCCCTACGAGCGCATGCTGGCGCTGCACGTGCGCCAGGACGGGGGCATGACGCTGTACGCCAACCGCATGTTCGCGCTGGATGGGCTGACCGACGTGCCCATGGTGACCTATGAGGACACGGACGACTGCATCGCCGTGCTGGCCCCGGACATACTGCCCGGGAAGATCGGCATCGACAAGACCTGGCACAGCCACTTCACCATCCGGCTGATGCAGGCCCGCCCGGACGTCGCGCCGGCGCTGGGGAGCGCGCCGCTGGACGAGGCGCGCGTCACCAAGGACGAAGACGAACTCGAGCTGATGCGCGAAAGCTCACGAAAGAACGTGGCGGTCTGCGCGAGCGTCGCCGCCGCGCTGCGCGAGGGCGTGACGGAGAAAGCGATGCAGGCGCTGTACATCGAGAACGCGCGGGTGGCGGGCTCGCCCGGACCCAGCTTCACGCCGCTCGTATGCTTCGGCAAAAACGGCGCGGAGCCCCACCACGACAGCGATGGCACGGCGTTGCGGCCGGGCGACACCGTCATCATGGACGTCGGCCTGCTGTGGCAGCGCTACTGCTCCGACATGACCCGCACCGTACACTTCGGTGAGGTATCCGACGAACAGAAGCGCGTGCGCGACATCGTCACCCGCGCCAACCGCGCGGGCATCGCCATGTGCCGCCCCGGCGTCAGGATGAAGGACATCGACCGCGCCGCGCGCAGCGTCATCGAGGAGGCGGGCTACGGCAGGTACTTCACCCACCGCACCGGGCACGGCATCGGGCTGGACGAGCACGAATTTCCGGACGTCTCCTCCGTGTCGGAGGTCGTCGCGCGCCCGGGCATGGTGTTTTCCGTGGAACCCGGCATCTACCTTCCCGACCGGTTCGGCGTGCGCGTGGAGGACCTGGTCGCCATCACCGAGGACGGCTGCGAGGTGCTGACGCGGGACGACTGGGACGACTGACGCGGCTGCGGGCAAAATGATAAAAAATGGGACTGTCTCAAAACAGGATCCGATGAAAGGATCATTCAGCATCGGTCCACGATCCGCCGCTGAGTGTTTTGAGGCAGCCCCTTTCATGTATCGCGATGTCTGAGGCGCACCAAAGGACATGAAGATGCGCTTTCGACACTGTGAGAGATGGTCCCCGGGGAACAACGTCACAGGAAAAGCTCCGCCCGTCGAGACCCTGTCCCGCGTAAAAGATGAACGCGGATCTCCGCGCACATCGCGCACCTGGTTCTCCCTGCGGGCAGGGACCTTTTTTGAAGGACAGTGCGCTTTTTATGAAAGGATCATCCACCGGCTGTGCCGGTGGATGATGATCATTTTTAAAGGATCGCCTTATTTCGCCCCGACGTATTCGGCGATGATCGGGCCGGAGACATAGCCGGAGGTCAGCGCCCAGCCGTTGTTCGCGCCGCCGAAGGTGACGTAGGGCTTCTTCTCGGTGAACAGCACGCCCGCGCTGTCGCTGCCCAGAGCGTACAGGCCCTCGATGGGCGCACCCTCGGTGTTCAGCACGCGGAACTGTGCGTCGATGTCCAGGCCGGCCACGGTGTTGTAGCTGTAGCTGGCCATCTTGATGGCATAGTACGGGCCTTCGCCGATGGGCACGAGGTCTGAGGGACCCTTGCCGAACTCCGCGTCCTCGCCGGCCTCGCAATAGCCGTTGTAGGTGGCCACGGTCTCGGAGAGCGCAGCGGGATCGACGCCGATCTGCCCGGCAAGTGCCTCGATGGTGTCGGCCTTGAACACGAAGCCGCGATCGATGGCGATGTCCAGCACGTCATACGCCTCGGGCAGCGGGATGCCGGAGGGGATGGAGCCGCGATGGCCCAGGAAGCCCACGGCGGGACCGACGACGTCCACCTTCAGACCTTCGCTGACGATGCCGTCGATCTGCTCGGCGGACCAGATGCTGTAGTAGTTCGGTCCGGCGATCCAGGGATCCAGCATGGCGATGCCGTATTCACCGGTGAAGCGCTTGCCGTTCTTCGCGACGGCCAGGCTGTTGGAGGACACGCCCATGATCAGCGGCAGATCCGCCACGGTCCAGATGGGCTCGCGGCCGGTGTCGAAGCTCAGCATGCCCTCGATGGTGTGGATCTCGAAGCCGTAGTCCATGGCGTTGATAAAGTCGGCGGTGCCGGACATGTGCACCTCCGGCGGCATGCCGATGTTGTAGGTGGCCGCGCCATTGTCGATGGCGGACTGGATCATCTTGCCGTCGTTGCGGGCGGAGCCATAGACCTTCCAGGTGCCCTTCAGCGGGTAATACTCGTCGCTCAGGTATTTCTCAGTCATCTCGGGATTGCCCAGGAAGCCGCCGGTGGCGATCACCACGGCGTCAGCCTTGATGGTATACTCGGTGCCGTCGGCCAGGTTGCGGGCCTTGACGCCCACGGCCTTGCCGTCCTCGACGATCAGTTCATAGGCCTCTGTCTCCAGCATGTACTGGCCGCCCAGGTCGGTGAAGTCCTTGACGAGGCGGTCGAAGTAGGTGGCGATCTCCGCCTTGTTGTAGCCGTAGGTGGGCGCGCCGGGAGTGCGCTCGTCCTTGTTGGGCAGCCACTGGAACTTCACCTTGTAGGTGTCCGCCTCCGTGAAGCCGGCCTGCGGCTCGAAATCCACCTGCGCGCCGTGGTCCAGCGTCAGCCAGTCCAGCGCCTCGCCGCTGTAGTCAAAGTAGATGTCGATGATGTCTTCCTTGGCGTCGCCCTCGACGTAGTCCAGCCACGCCCGGTGCATGGCTTCGCCATCGCAGAAGTCCTCGCCGTTGTTGTACTGCTCCTTGATGCGCGGCGGGTTGATGACGCCGATCTCGGAGGTCAGCGCGGTGGTGCCGCCGTAGCGTGCCTGCTTTTCGATGGCCAGCACCTGGGCGCCGGATTCCTGGGTGCGCAGCGCGCAGTAGGTGCCGGAACCGCCCATGCCGATCACCAGCACCTGGGTGGTGATCTCCTCCTCGCCGCCCTTCTTCTCGGGGATGTCGTGGAAAACTGAGAGGTCCGCGCCCGCCTGCGTCAGGCACGCGTCGATGGCCTTTTTGGCGGCGTTGCTGGTCACGGTCGCGCCGGTCAGGGCATCCACGCCGGTGGACTGGGCCTCGATGATGCGCGGGAACAGCCTGGCCGCCACGGTGTCCAGCATCGGCGGGGTGGAGCCGCTGTCCTCGCCGTAGGCGATGTCGGCGATCCTGCCACCCTCGATGGTGACGATGACCTTGTCGGTCACGGCGCGGTCAAAGCCGATGGCTTCGGCGGTGTAAAGGCCGTCCGTGAGCTCAGCGGCGGCTTCCGCTCCGCCGACCCGCGACAGTACTGCGGCAGCGGCCTCCTTCACGGCGTTGGAGGTCATGGTCGCACCGGTGACGCCTTCGATATCGGCGCTGCCCGCCGCCACCAGCTGCTCCGCAAGCGGCTGGAGCGCCGCGCCGCCCACGCCGGGCGTCTCGCTGTCGCCGACGACTTCTGCGCCGGTGATCACGCCGTCCTCGACGGTCAGGGTCACGGATACCGCGCCTCCGAAGCCGGGAGCCTCGGCGACATAGGTCTCTCCCAACGCGGCGACAGGCAGGGCCAGCATCAGGACGAGAAGCAGTGCAAGTGTCTTCTTCATGGAAACGCTCCTCTCTTTTTCGGGTGTCGAAGGGGATAAAGTTCCTGGCCCCATTATAGCATGCGCATCGCCGATCTGCAACGACCTTTCAAAACGAAAACCCTGCCGTCGGCGCGGCAGGGCATATCTTTAAAGATCCGTGCTTATACGAATAGGGCGAAAGCCTTGAGCCTGTTCGTCACCGGCTCATCAGCGCGAATACGATGGCGCAGGTGATCACCAGCACCACAGCCGCGATCGTCATGGGCAGATTGAAGCGGCGCACATGATCGCTGTTCGACGACGGCATGAGCAGTCCCGCGCGGCGCAGCGCGTCGGTGACCGGCTTGTACACCAGGATCGCGATGCCGGCATTCAGCCCGCCCTTGACCAGATTGAAGGGCAGGAAGGTGGGGATCAGCATGCCCGCAACGACTTCGCGGGGCACCTTCATGTACAGCGGCGTGATGATGTAGTTCCACGCCAGCATGAGCGCCGTCATCGCCACGACGCCCACCGCGAGTCCGATGGCCGCGGACTTCAGGCTCTTGCTGCGCCGGTATATGATCGCCGGCGGCAGCGCGAACGCACCGGTGGACAGCACGTTCATCAACAGTCCGATGAAGCCGGTGGTGCTGACGGTGACCATCTCCAGCAGCGAGACCACCAGCGTGATCAGAAGGGCCGGCAGCGGCCCCAGCATGAATCCGGACAGGACCACGACCACGTCCTTCAGGTCGAAGCTCAGGAATCCCGCCACCTGCGGCAGCGGTCGGGTGACCAGCATGGCGATGTACGCCATGGCGGCCAGCATGGCCATCAGAGTCAGTTTTTTGGTGGAACGGTTCGATTCGCTCATGGGTATGCCTCCTCTTTCGTCGCGCCGCGCCCGCCCGCACAAACGAAAACGCCCGCGGGCGGCATGTCCCGGGGCGTGGAAACACGTAAAGCGGCTGAATCTTCTTCCATCCAGACTGTACTGTCGGTACCGGAATCGCACCGGTTCCTGCCGCAGGAGCGGCTCGCGGACTTTACCGCCGGTCGGGAATCTCACCCTGCCCCGAAGATCACACTATAGTTATAGCGCGCGGGACCGCCCTTGTCAATATCGGCTTTTGTTAATTTTACGACATTCGTTGACACGCCCCCGCGCAGGTTATAAACTTTTCTGTGATATCAGATGAGGACGGATGCACATGAAAAAGGAACACATCGGCGCGATCCAGGTGGCGCTGGGCGCGACGTTCTGGAGCTTCGCCGGCGTATTGGGCAAGTGGCTGCCCTGGAACGCCTTTACCATCAACGGCGTGCGCGCGCTGGTCGCGGTGCTGCTGCTGGGGCTTTCGCGCCGGAGCCTGCGTGTGCGCATGAGCCGCGGCACCGTGCTGGGCGCGCTGGGCGTGATGCTGACCAGCATGCTCTACATGGCGGCGATCAAGCTGACCACCTCCGCCAACGCCATCGTACTTCAGTACGCGGCGCCGGCATTCGTCATACTGTTCTGCTGGCTGTTCTACGGGCAGCGCCCATCGCGTCGCAGCGTGGTCACCGCGTGCCTGATCATGCTGGGCGTCGTTCTGTGCTTCGCGGACAAGATGGGCGGCGGCCACTTCCTGGGCAACCTTCTGGCGATCCTTTCCGCGGTGACCTTCTCTCTGGTGTTCTTCTGCGCGCGCATGCCGAACACCGATCCCTCCGACTACTCGCTGCTGGGCCTCATGTTGTGCACGCCGTGCCTCGTCTCGCTGTTCTTTGACCCAGCGGTTTCCGCCCGCCCCACCGAATGGCTGGCGGCGCTCGGGCTGGGCGTATGCCTGGCGGGCGGCTATTTCTTCATATCGAAGGCGATGGGAAAGGTCTCCCCCGTGTTCACCGTGCTGCTCTCGAACCTGGAGCCGGTGCTCAATCCGATCTGGGTGGCGCTTTTCCTGCCGTCGCTGGGCGAGTTGCCCGGCGGGCTGTCGCTCGTCGGCGCGCTGATCGTGCTGGTCACCGCCGCCGTTTACTCCATCGCGCCCGGAGACCGCTGAACGCGCTATTTCCCGCATCGAACGCCTTCTTTCGTTCATGGGACATTTTCGTGAACTATCCCCTCTCCCCTTGAAATCATCCATTTTAAATGATAAAATGAAAATGAAATAGTATCCGTTTCTGTGCGCGTGACCGCTCCTGGCCGCTATCCACAGCCTTCGGACATTTTCCACACGCGCTTTCCACAACATGTGGATAAGAGGCGCGCAATCCATCGATTCGGAGAGATAACATGAATTGCACCCCCGATCAGCAGGCCAGATGGGACCGCGTGCTCAGGATCCTGAAGGACAACCTGGACACGCCGACCTTCAATGCATGGTTCAAGCCGCTTCGCCTTCACGCCATCTCAGGGAAGCGGATGATCATCGCCGGCGCGAATTCCTTCGCGCTGCAGCATATGCAGAGCCGCTACGGGACGACGCTGCTGGCCACCATCGACATGGTGTACGACGAGCGCTACGACCCGGAGTTCTATACCGAAGAAGAGATCGTCAAAATGGAGGAGGAGTCCGCTCCCTACACCTCCACGCTCAACGAAAAGTACAACTTTGATAATTTCGTCGTCGGCGCTTCCAACAATTTCGCCTATGCGGCGTCACTGGCGGTGGCGAAGGAGCCCAGCGACGTCTACAACCCGCTGTTCATCTACGGCGGCGTGGGCCTGGGCAAGACGCACCTCATGAACGCCATCGGCAACCACATCCTGCAGCGCTCGCCGGGCTCACGCGTGCTTCTGATGACCAGCGAGACCATCACGAACGAACTCATCGACGCCATCGCGCGCAAGCGGACCGCGGATCTTCGCAACAAGCTGCGCAACGTGGATGTGCTGATGGTGGACGACATACAATTCCTGTCCAGGACCAAGGCGACTCAGGAGGAGTTTTTCCACACGTTCAACGAGCTGCACGGCAACAAAAAACAGATCGTGCTCTCCTCTGACCGCCCGCCCAAGGAGATCCCAGAGATCGAGGAGCGCCTTCGTTCCCGCTTCGAGTGGGGCCTGATCGTGGACATACAAAAGCCGGATTACGAGACGCGCCTGGCGATCCTCATGCAGAAGGCGTCCGAGGAGCACATCGAGGCGCCATTTGAGGTGCTCGAATACATCGCCCGAAGCGTAAGCTCCAACATAAGGGAACTCGAAGGATCCCTGAACAGTCTGAACGCACACGCTCAGCTGATGGGCACGCCCATCACGCTGGAGATGGCGAAGGGCGCGCTGAACCACCTTGTCAAGGTGCACGGCCCGAAGCAGGTGACCGCCGACGTCATCATCGGCGCCGTGGCGGAAAGGTACGGCGTCTCGCCGGACGACATCACCGGCAAGCGCCGCAGCCGCGAGATCGCCACGCCGCGCCAGGTGGCCATGTACATCTGCCGCGAGATGACGGATCTGTCCACGACGGCGATCGGCCGCGCCTTCGGCGACCGCGACCACACCACGGTGATGCACGGCTGCGACAGGATCACCGAGACCATGGCCGCCGACTTCGCCTTCAAGCGCAGGATAGAAGAGCTCATCAAGCTGATCGAGGAGAGCTGATGTCCCTTCATCCACCGCTTCCCGGCGCCTTTCCACAGGACGGATAAAAACATCCACACCCCAAAATGACGCTGCGACAGGGGCTTTGGGCACTTATCCACAGGATCCACAGCCCGTCTACTACTACTGGATAAAAGATATATTATAGATATATATACGGGAGGAACACGCCATGCGATTCAGATGCTCCGCAAACAGCCTGATCGAAGGACTTCAGACCGCCGTGAAGGCACTGCCAGGACGCACGCCCAACCAGATCCTGGAAGGCGTGCTGATAGAGACCGAGGGGGAAGACGTGGTGCTGACCTGCTCTGACGAGCGCATCACCATCGTGACCCGATTCAAAGCCCAGGTAGATGAACCCGGTCGCGGCGTCGTGCCCGGAAAGCTGTTCAACGAGGTGGTGCGCCGGCTGTCCGAGGGCGACATCGATATCTCCATGAACGAACGGTTCGTGTTCACCGTGCGCGGTTCGGGATCCCGCACGAACATCGCCGGCCAGGACGCGGACCTCTATCCCGCCCTGCCGCAGATGGACAACGAGCGCGAGATATCCCTGCCGCAGGATATGCTGAAGGATATGATCCAGAAGACGGAGTTCGCCATCGCGGTGGAGGATATGCGCGAGGTGCTGACCGGCTGCCTGCTGGAGATCGGCGGCGGAGATGTGACCATGGTGGCGCTGGACGGCTTCCGGCTGGCGCTGCGGCGCGCCAGGATCTCCGACGTGCTGGAGCAGTTCTCCGCGATCATCCCCGGCCGCGCCGTGGGCGACATCGGAAAGCTTCTGAGCGACGACCCGGAGGCGTTCGCCAGCCTGTCCTTTGGCGGCGGAAAGCTGCACATCCGCCTGGAGGATACGGAGATCTACGTGATACTGGTCGAAGGCGATTACGTTCAGTACCGCCAGATCCTGCCGCCGCGCTTCGCGACGCGCGTGGTCGTGGATCTTGAGCCGTTCAGGAAGGGCATCGACCGCGCCGCACTGATCGCCCGAGAGGGAAACAACAACCTGTTGATCCTGAAGATCGCCGGCGGCGAGATGGCCATCGAGGCGCACTCCCAGATCGGCGATGTGTTCGAGAAGCTGGATGTCGTTCAGGAGGGCGCGGACATCAACATCGCCTTCAATGTGAAATACCTGACCGACGTGGTGCGCTATATCGACGCGGAGCAGATCGAGATCAACCTGAACACCGCTATCTCCCCCTGCATCATCACGCCCGTGGGAGACCCGGACTATGTCCACCTGGTGCTGCCGGTGAGGACCGGCGCGACGGCGTGACGAAGGACGCCGGATCGACATGACAGAAGCCATAAATGAGACCATCGCGGCCGTCGCCACGGCGCGCGGCGAAGGCGGCATCGCCATCGTGCGCATCAGCGGACCGGACGCCGAAGGCATACTCAAAAGAATGTTCTCTCCCGCGAAGCCGCGGGAGAGTTTCGAATCTCACAGGATGATGTACGGGCGCGTGCTGGACGAAGACGATCGTACGCTTGACGAGGTCATGGCCGTTCTGATGCGCGCACCTTCGACCTATACCCGCGAGGACGTGGCAGAGATCCACTGCCACGGCGGTCTGCTGAGCGCGCAGATGGTGTTGGACAGGGCGCTTGCGCTTGGCGCGCGCGTGGCGCAGCCCGGAGAATTCACCCGCCGCGCCTTTCTGAACGGACGCATCGACCTGTCGCGGGCCGAGGCGGTGATGCAGCTGATCGGCGCGAACAGCCGTGCGGCGGCGCGGGCTTCTCTCAGGCAGCTGGAGGGCGGCGTATCCGGGTTCGTCAAAAGGGTATCCGGGCAGCTGACCGGGGTGCTGGCGCTCATAGAGGCCTCCACCGATTTTCCGGACGAGGTCGAGGAGGAGGCCGCCGCAGAGGGCGTCTGCGCGTCGCTTCGCGGGATCATCGCGGACATCAGGTCGCGCTGTGACGCGCGTCGCGCGCGCATACTGCGCGAGGGCGCTTCCATCGTGCTGGCGGGCAAGCCGAACGTCGGCAAATCCTCGCTGATGAACGCGCTGCTGGATCAGGAGCGCGCCATCGTCACCGACATCCCCGGCACCACGCGGGACGTGTTGACCGAGCGCGTGTCGATCGGCGGCGTGATGGCGGAGCTTTCGGACACAGCGGGACAGCGGGAAACGGACGATCCCATCGAGCGCATCGGCGTGGACCGCGCCAGGCGCGCGACGGACGGGGCGGACGTCATCGTCATCGTGCTGGACGCAGCCGCGCCGCTTTCAGAGGAAGACCGGTCGCTGCTGACCGGCGCGGATGAGCGCGCCATCGTGTGCCTGAACAAGACGGACCTGGCGCCGGTGACCGGACGCGCGCAGATCGCAGCGCTGACCGGCGAGGACATCTTCGAGATATCGGCGCAGACCGGCGCGGGCATCGAGGCGCTCACGGGCGAGATCGCCATGAGGATCGGCGCGGACGGCGGACAGCAGGGGCAGCTCATTGCCCGGCGGCACATCGAGACGGCGCTTCAGGCCGCGGAACGTCTGGAGGCGTCGATCCGTGCGCTGGAAGAAGGTCTCCCGCTGGATACCGCCGCGATCGACCTGCGCGAGGCGCTGAGGCTGCTCGGCGAGATCACCGGCGAAAACGCCACGGAAGCCGTGATAGACCGCGTCTTCAGAGATTTCTGCGTCGGAAAATGATGTGATGAGGATATTTTGATAAAAGTATGGGGAGGCATAACGCCCCCCCATATCCTATCGCATCCGGCGACGCATCACTGGTAGTGGACGGTCTGCTTTTTGGGGCAGCCGTCTTTCCAACTGGAACCCTTGCGGACCTTCTTCCAGTCCTTTTTCGTGCCGCCGTAGTAGATATCTTTAAGAGCCGTGCACTGGTCGAACGCGTTGTCTCCGACGGTCTCGATGGACGCCGGGATCGTGACGCTGGCAAGCTGCGCGCAGAGCTGGAACGTGCCGGGCGCGATGGCCGTCACACCGTCCGGGATCACGAAGTCCGTGAGCTTCTCGCACACCTGGAAAGCACGCTCTCCGATGGCTGTCACGCTGTTCGGGATCGCGATCTCCGCGAGATTGACGCAGTGCGTGAAAGCGTACTGACCGATGCTCTCCAGGCTCTCCGGAAGCGCGATAGACTGAAGGCCGCAGTCGACGAATGCAAAATCGCCGATGGTCGTCACACCTTCTTCTACGACGACGTTGAAGGGCTTCATGCCGACCGTTTCCTTCCACGGCGCCAATTCTCCTTCAAAGTAGTAATCATTCATCGCGCCGGTGCCGCTGACGGTGAGGGTCGAGCCGTCGTCCGACAAAGACCAGGTCAGATCGTCGCCACAGGTGCCGCCGTTCTCTGCCTGCGCCGCGAAGCAAAGCAGCAAGCAGCACAACAGCATCAAAGTCAGAAGCTTCTTCATATGGGTCCGTCTCCTCTCAAATAAATGTTTGAAGTCATTATACAGAGATATCATTGTTTTGTAAATACAGAACCCGGCCAATGTATCGCATTTCAGTGAACATAGCGCTGAGGTATGGATGTTGAAGAGAGATCGGGCCCATTCATTCTTTCGAATAAGAATAGAGGGATCACTCCTCCCGCTCCCCAAGACTGCTGTAGAGTGCAAAGGCACACAGCGCTGCGGCGATCAGCATCGCACCGGTCATGAGCACGTCTCCCCGGAAGGCGTATCGCGCAAAGGGCGTGAAGGAGGCGGCGATGCACATCGCACCGACGCCGGCAGCGCCGATCAGCAGACGGTCCAGCGCGCGGGATTCCTGCTGTGAGCGTCGAAAGGGCGTCCGGCATACTTCGTACAGTGCAAGTCCGACAAAGAACGGGATCAGAGAGAACGGCAGTTCAGGCGAAAAGCGCGCGACCAGATGGCAGATCGCCGCGCCGGCGAGCGGATACAGAAAAGTCTGTAGCAGCGCCCTGGGTGCACAGCGCAGCACCTGGCCGTTAAGGGGCCCGTTGAGCGGGCCGCCGATCGCCAGAGCGATGACCGATGAGGCGCCCGCGGCGATCGCGCATGCGCCGAACAACCAAAGCGGGTCGCCGTCGTGGCTGCTGTAGAGTATGATGCCTGCCGCCACGAGCGCCGATGACAATATGCGCGACATGACTGCGCTGCGTCCATCCCCCGTCGCATACAGGTATTCATAGAACGTGTGTTCGATATTAAAGGCCAGCGCTGCGCCTGCCAGTGCGAGCTGTTGAAGGTCCAGTGTCGGGTCGAATGCGCGCCAGCCGGCGCAGAACAGCGCCGTGCCGCCCAACTGAAGCAGCAGCGCGGCCTTGATACCGCCGCGCACGCTGCGGATGGACGGCTGTGTGGCGAAAGCGGCGCGCAGCCCGCGGCAGGAAGCCAGGCTCAGAAGCGTGATGCCGGCGAGGGGCACGGCAAAGCTGATAAAGGCCAGATAATTGGTGAAGGGCAGCGCGATCAGCGCGGCGATCGGCATCAGCGCATCGGCTGGCCGGATGAGCCGAGGCGGTCTTTTCTTTCTCATGGGGATCCTCCTTGATGCATCTTCGGATCGCTTCGATGGAGACGCGGTCATCGAATGGACGCAGATATGCTGAACATGCCGGTGCAGCCGTCACGTGAAGCGACGGTGAGACGAATGTCCTCGCCGGGCGCGATGCCCGCCTGGTGGAGCGCAATTTCCGCGCACTTCATCGCCAGTTCCGGATAGTTGTTCTCCTTGCTAAGGTGACCCAGGATAACATGCTGTGCCCCGTTCATTGCGAGCTCGACGATCACTTCGCCGGCGTCGTCGTTCGAGAGATGGCCATGCCGGCCCATGATCCGACGCTTCAGGTCGTAGGGATAGGGACCGGACTGAAGCATGTCCGGATCGAAATTCGATTCCAGGATCACCGCATCTGAACCCACGATGTGACGGAGCCAGCTTTCGCGCACACAGCCCAGGTCGGTGGCGAGCGCCAGCTTGGCCCCGCCGGTCTCGAACGTGTAGCCGACCGGCTGAGCGGCGTCATGCGGCGTCGAAAAAGGCATGATGTCGATCGAGCCGATGAAGAAGTCCTGTCCGGGCTCGAACACGCGCACGTTTTTGTCGGCGATGACGCCGAGCTTGCCGCGCATCGCGCGCCAGGTACCCTCCGAGGCATAGACCGGAAGGTCGAACTTTCTCGACAATATGCCGATGCCTTTGATGTGGTCGATGTGCTCATGGGTGACAAGTATCGCGTCCAATCCACTCGGGTCGACGCCGACGCGCTTCAATTCCTGGATCACCCGCGTGCCGGAGACCCCTGCGTCGACCAGCAGCTGCGCGTCATCGCAGCCCACATATGTCGAATTTCCGCTCGAGCCGCTGAATAGCGGCGAAAAGCGAAGTTCCATCGTTCTTCCTCGCTGTCTTTTGTATTTTGTTTTATCGTGACCGGTGCACACCGGTAAGATCGAAGGCCGGTATGTATTTTTCGTCTGAAGAGGAAAGCTCCTGTATAAAGCCGTCCTCCATCCCCAGCGCCATCAGATGATCCGCGACGCGGTCGTATTCTGCCTGTGTGAGCCGTCGTCCCAGTTCATCGACGCCTTCTACGTCGCCGAACGGCAGGTATTGGGCCATGAGGCTGATCCAGGCTCCGGGCAGTTCATCCGAGATCCAGTCGAGTATGCGCATCGATTCTTCCGTGCGACCCGGCAGGATCAGGTGGCGCACCACGACGCCTGAAATGATCATGCCGTCCCCATCCAGCCTGACGGGTCCCGTTTGTCGAAGCATCTGCTTGAGCGCTGGCGCGGCAAACTCAAAGTAGTCGCGCGCCCCGGAATATCGGCCAGCGCAGCCAGGATCCATGTATTTCAGATCCGGAAGCCAGACCTGGACGCGATCCTCAAACGACTTGACTGTCTCGACACGCTCGTATCCGCCTGTATTCCACACCACCGGTACGGGCAATCCGCCTTCAAGCGATCGATGGATCGCACGTGCGAAGTGCGTGGGGTTGACGAGATTGATGTTGTGAACGCCCTGAGAGATCAGCTCATCGAAGATCTCGCGCAGACGTTCTACCGAAATGCGCTCGCCGTACCCGTCGTGTGACAGGGCATAGTTCTGGCAAAAGCGGCACTTCAAAGCGCACCCGGAAAAAAAGATCGCACCGGAACCTCGTTTGCCGCTGATGATCGGTTCCTCGTCGAAATGGGGCGCAGCGCGCGCAATGACAGGATCTGCGCCCATTCGGCAGAAGCCGCGACCCTGATCGCCGCGCTCCACGCCGCAGCTTCTCGGACAATCGTTGCAAATATAGGGATCCATGTCTTACCTCGATTCCGCACATCGTATTGTTTCACGTGAAACATCGCCAGATGATCATGACTATGTTTAGGTTGGACAGGAATCCTGTCAGATCATCGATGTTTCACGTGAAACAATCGCGATGAGATATACGGTCATAGATCCTTTACCACAACACCATCGCGGCCGATGGGTGTCGAACGTATCGGTCAGCAATGTTTCACGTGAAACATCTGTGCCGCCCCTAAGCGAATTGCCAGCAGATGACGAAAAGCGACAAATCATGACAAAATCATGACAGGACGATCACGCTTCGCCCTGTACGCCCGTAAGACTTATCAGCCAGGCTTCAGCCTGCGTGCCCAGCCGAAGGTTGACGCTCTCGCAGCCAAGGCCTGAGGTCGTGAGCGCCGGGATCCAGTTCTCCCTCGACCAACCGCTCAGATAGTGACGTTCCAGCGACGACAGCTCAAGAGAAGAGGTGCCGAGGATGCGGATCTGACCGCCGTGCGTGTGACCGGAGAGCAGAAGATCGACCCACGGGCCGCCGTTTGTCGACTCTCGCGTCAGTATGCCGGGATAACACGAAGGTCCGAAGGCTGTGCAGATCACGCAGTCGTCGCGGGCGAAGCTTCGCACTGCAGTCTGCCAGGAAGGATCCTCTCGGCAGATGCCGACCAGCCAAAGCGTCTGACCGTCCAGCGTGACGGGCAGTGCGGCGTCGATCAGCGGCATGAAGCCGACGGATTCTGTGGTCGCGGAAAGCGACGACAAATCGCCGTCCTCGGGCGCGCCGATGACGAACCGTCCGAGCGGCGCCTGAAAACCACTTATTATATGGAAGAAACGCGATCGCTCAGCGATTTTGTCCGCATCGATCGCAGTCTCCTCGCCGCCGATGCGGTCGAGGCGTGAGACGAGCGACTGCGAGGTGTAATCGCCGCCGAGCAGCAGGATATCCGGAGACAGGGACGATAGCTGCATGATCGCGTCAGCGGCGCGCTCGACGCTATTGATGCCGCAGATGTCGATGTCAGAGACATAGAGGATCGTCCTGCCCTCGAAGGCAGCCGGCAGATCCGGCAGATAAACGGTGGCGCGCTTCACGTGAAGCGTGGAAGCCTGCAGCAGCATCGCGGCGATCCCGAGCACGACGGCGACAGCGGCCGACAGACCCAGACGCGCCCGCCATCGGCGGCCCTTCGCGTCCTTCAGGGATCGTTTCTTCGAACCCTTCCTTCCGACCGGTTTTTTTCCGGATTCTTTCTTCATTGTGACCTCATTATGAAAAAATCATGACACCGAATGCGGATCCCCGCGCGATCGAGCCCGGATCAGTGACCGTTGACCGCCGTCGTGAACGCGGCGGCGATCGGCGGACAATGTGATCAAAAAGTGATATAATCACCCCAATTGTCCTCATTTTGCCCGCTTTTGTCACATGTGCGGCGTTGAATCGCAGGGTACATTCAATTATAATATGAATTGGTATGGCATACAAGGGATAAGTATATCCAAAAACAAAAATTCAAAGATATACGTCCAAGTGTCATGCGATCGCCCACAGACCGCCCGACGGGACGGGGCGATAGAAAGGAACGTATCGTATGCAGAGGAGACAAAGCTCAAAGATCCCGTGGGCCATCGCTCTTCTGATCGTGCTGTTCGCCTGTGTCGTCGCGTTCCTGGGCTCCAGGATCATCGCCGGCATCGCGCAGAAGGACCCCTACAAATACGCGACGAGGGAGATCGATTCGAACCTCGGCCTGGAGGTCGTCAGCGACGGCTTCATATATTATGACGGCAGTTCCATCGCGTCGGTGGACATGCAGGCGAAGACCCGGTGGTCTTATCTGATCGGCAAAAACGCCGATTTTGACGCCACGGACTACGGCGTGGCGGCATGGACGGGCAGCTCGCTGACGCTGATCGACCCGTCATCGGGCACGACCAGCTTCTCCGGCAGCATGGACAACGACGTGCTGTCCGCCAGGATGGGCGAGCGCTTCACCGCGGTTCTGCTGGGACCGGAGCACGACAGCACGATCATACTGATGGAAAAGGGCGGCCGCAGGGTGAACAGCATCACCCTCACCCACCAGACCGTCATCGACTACGGGTTCTTCTCGAAGGGTACGCTGCTGTGGGTGATGAGCCTGGATTCCAGCGGCACGGTGCCCAGCTGCACGGTGAACACCTACCGGCCGGGCAAGGAGCGCGTGGGCATGATCCACGACAACGAGCAGCTGATGTACGGCGTGGTCTTCCAGTCATCCTACTTCTGCTGCGCCGGAGACACCTATCTCAAGGTCTACGACTACACCGGCAGCGAGGACAAGAGCCGACGCCGGCTGGTCTACGGCTGGTATATGGCGGCGCTCGATCCCACGGTGGACGACCCCATCATGGCCTTCGTGCCGAACGACCAGTATGACGCGGAGTCCGGCATGCACGACGTGCGCATGATCCGTTCGAGGCTCGACCAGCAGGTGCGCATGCCCTATGGGTGTCAATCCCTGGTGGTGCGCAACGACCGGGTGTACGGCTTCTCCACCGAAGGCTATGTGATGATCGCCGAACAGGGCAGGAGCAAGGTCGACGCCTACCGCCTGCCGTTCCAGTTCGACAAGATCTACGGCGTCACCACGGATAACTGCGCAGTGCTGGGCAGCGGGAACACGGTCATACTGCTGAGCCTTCAATAGCGGCCGGAACAAGTTCATCCGTCTATAAACGATCAACGCGGAGGGGCAGAAACCATGAATCTTCTCGACATCATCATCATCGCGATACTCGCCCTCTATATGATATCGGGCATGTACCGCGGATCCATCACGTCTCTGCTGGGGACGATCGGCTTCGTCGCCGCATGGTACGGCGCGCGCCGGCTCTATCCGGCGGTCGCCAATATGGCGTTGTCCAACCAGACGCTGATGGCGGTGCTCAATCAGTATCTGGAGCCCGAATCGTTCTTCACGACACATCAGCGCGCGATCACCGCGGTGTCGGAGGTCCTCGCCGGCGGCGAGACGGCCATCCAGGGGGCGATCTCCTCGATCTCCGGGAACCTGGCCGTGATCTCCAGGGCGTTCGAGGCCAACGTGCGCTCGCAGATGTTCCAGAATCTGGGCATCACGACGCTCGCGGACTATCTGGATCAGACCATCTGGCAGGCCGTGTTCAACGTGGGCGCGTTCGTGCTGTGCTTCATCGCGCTGTACGTGCTGGCGAGCCTGCTGGTCAATCTGCTGGACCACGTCATTTCCTTCCCGCTGGTGCGGGGCATCGACTGGCTCATCGGCGGCGCGCTGGGGCTGGTCCGCGGGCTGGTGCTGTGTGTGCTGGTGATGAACCTGTTGCCCGCCGTGGCGGAGATCATAGCGCCGGATTTCGCAAAGGGGCTGACGAGCACATCCGTGCTGCTGAACTATGTCAGGCGCATGGATATATTGAAAGTAAACGACATGGTCAGGACGCTGATCGGCGGCTGACCCGGGCCGCGCGCATGAAAAACACGCGCCATCTGTCGTCACAAAGAGATGGCAGATGGGCGTTTTCGCGCCGGATGGTCGGGACCATCGGGAGGTAACCATGACAGCTCAAACCATCAGAAAAAAACAGTACGAGGATCCGTACCGCGGCGCGGGCGCGCCGGCGATGATCCTCGCGGCGGTGGCCCTGATCGGGCTTTCCGCGCTGCTGACTTATATCGCGGTGGCCACGCCCCAGCAGGGCACGGCCATGGAAGTCATACGGGACGTCATGCGCGGCCTGGGCGGAAGCCTGTCTGTCGTGCTGCCGCTGACCGTCACTTGGGCGGGCGTTCTTTGCTTCATGTCCGGGCGCGGGCGCAGCATCTCTGTGTTCAGAGTCGCCTGCGACGTCGTGATGATCATGGCGCTGTTCGCCGGCGTGCACGTATTTTTCGCGCGCCGCATCGTCACCGAGCGCATGACCATCACGAGCTTTGCCAACTTCGTATCCAAATCCTACAGCTACGGCGAGGGCGGCGGCGCGCTGGGCGCGCTGCTGGGCTGGCCTTTCTATCACTATCTCGGCACGGCGGGCGGCTGCATGGCGAGCCTTGCGGTCACGGTTCTGTGCCTCACCGCCACCGGGCGCCTCGGGCGCCTGGCGCAGAGCCTCTCTGCCCGCTCGGAGCGCGTGCGCGAGCGCCGGGCGGAGCGCGCGACGCAGAGGAATATCGAACAAGAGTTCTATAACGAAGCCGGTGCGCAGCCGGCGCGGCGCGCCCGCAGGCCCGCCGGACCGGCGAGGGATCCCTTCAGCGAGGGCGTTCTGGGGGCAGATCACGCCCAGGCGACCAGTACGGCCATGCGCAGGCAGCGCATGCCGGCAAATCGTCGCCGCGCCCCGATGGTGGGCCGGACGGCGCGCCCGCGCCGGCCGGAAGGCGCGCAAGCCGTGAGGCCCGTGCAGAGCGCGCCGGCCGGACGCAC
>JAFRMB010000167.1 GCA_017430945.1 Clostridia bacterium
AATCCCTGCCGGGATTTCCCCGCCCCTCCCCTTGTCGCCCCGCGCCACTGCCTTCGGCAAGCGCGGGTTTCGCCCGCGTCTTGCCAAGCTGCCCTGCGGGCATGCTCGGCTTGCGCTTGCGGGCTCAGCCCTCCCTTACGGTCGGGCGTTCCTAATCACTGCTCCCTCTCCCTTCTGTACCTTCCCGGCGAGGCGCCGTATTTCTGGCCGAAGCGCCGAATAAAATAGGAAAGGTTGTCAAACCCGCAGTTGGCCGCGATGGTGCCGATGTCGTCGCCGGTCTCCTTCAGGTAGTAGACGGCGGCGTTCAGCCGGTAGTCGGTCAGGAATTCCACGAACGTGCGGCCGGTGACCTGCCGGAACACGCGCATGAAGTGGGAGGGGCTGTAGCCGGTCACGGCCGCGGCGTCGGCGACGGCGATGGGCTCGCGATAGTGCGCCTTTATATAGGAAAGCACGCCCTTCAGCTTCTCGGGGGCGTCGGCGCGCTGGGCGCGGGGCTGCGGCGACCGGTGCGCGTACAGCGCGTGCAGGAACAGAAACAGCTGGCTTTTCACCACCAGCGGATAGCCTTCCCCACGCCCGGCGCAGGAGTCGTCGGCGGCGTCCAGTGCCGCGGCCGCCGCGCGGTGCAGCGGCGTGCCCGGGCGGATGGGCCGCTCGAACGCCAGCTCGCCGCGCCGCAGCGCGCCGACCACCTGCCGGCACCAGTCGTCGGGCTCCAGGCTGTCCAGCAGCGCCAGCGAAAAGATGATGTTCTCGTATTCCATGCGCACGCCCGCGTCGCCCTCGATGGCGTGCAGCTCGCCGGGCATCACCGGCACGATGCAGCCGGCGTCCACGGGGTGGCTCGACAGGTTCACCGAAACCGTGCCGCTGCCCTTCTTGATGTAGATCAGCTCCATCTGGTCGTGCCAGTGCAGGTTCACGCGGTCGAAATCCTGCGGGATGGTGCACAGGTAGGTGTTGTAGGCGAAGCCGGGCTGTTCGTGCAGCCGCGTCTCCTGGTACTGCTGATAGGCTTCCAGCTCCATGTTCGGCCTCCTGGGCGGCGTTGCCGCGTTGATGATAGGATTGTACCATAACGCGCCATAATCCTGCAAGATATCCGTGCCATATAAGAATATAATACAAGCAAACCAATGCATACGGAGGACATCGCCATGAACCGTTCAACGATAAGGGATCATGCGGGCAAGCCGCTGGCCGACTGCACCCGCCTGGAGCTGTTCAACGCGCTGCTGCGCTGGACGGACGACGCCGCGAAGGCGCGCGGGTACAACGAAGGCAAGAAGAAGCTGTACTACATCTCGGCCGAGTTCCTGATCGGCAAGCTGTTGAGCAACAATTTGATCAACCTGGGGCTGTACGAAGCCGCGCGCGACGAGCTGGCCGCCGCGGGCGTGGCGCTGTCTGACCTAGAGGAATTCGAACTGGAGCCCTCGCTGGGCAACGGCGGGCTGGGCCGGCTGGCGGCGTGCTTCCTCGACAGCCTGGCCACGCTGGGCCTGCCGGCGGACGGCGTGGGGCTGGCCTACCACTGCGGGTTATTCCGCCAGCGCTTCGCGGACAACCGCCAGGCCGAGACGCCGGACACCTGGCTGAAGTGGGGTCAGGAGAGTTGGATGCACCGCACCGAGACCCGCTACGACATTGTATTCGGCGGCATGGCGGTGCGCTCCACGATGTACGAGATCAACGTGACCGGCTACGGCGGCAAGTGCGGGCGGCTGCGGCTGTTCGACGTCGACACCGTCGACGAGCGGCTGATCAAGTCCGGCATCGCGTTCGATCCGTCGCGCATCGCCGAAAACCTCACGCTGTTCCTGTACCCCGATGACAGCACCGAGGCCGGCCGGCTGCTGCGCGTGTACCAGGAATACTTCATGGTCGCCAATGCCGCGCGGCTGGTGCTGGACGAGTGCGTCGCGCGCGGCAGCAACCTGCACGACCTGGCCGATTACGCCGCCATCCAGATCAACGACACCCATCCCACGATGGTCATCCCCGAGCTGGTGCGGCTGTTGGAGGCGCGCGGCATCGACGAGGACGAGGCCGTGGCCATCGTACGCGACGTGTGCGGCTACACCAACCACACCATACTGGCCGAGGCGCTGGAGCGCTGGCCGCGCCGCTTCCTGGAGGCGGCCGTGCCGCAGCTGGTGCCGGTCATCGAGCGGCTGGACGCGCGCGTGCGCGCCGATCACGCCGATCCGTTCGTGCGGGTCATCGCCGGGGACGGCGACGTGCGCATGGCGAACCTTGCCATCCACTACAGCCACTCCGTCAACGGCGTGGCGCGGCTGCACACCGAGATCCTGAAGCACAGCGAGCTGAAGCCGTTCTACGACATTTATCCGGAGAAGTTCAACAACAAGACCAACGGCATCACGTTCCGCCGCTGGCTGATGAGCTGCAACCCCGGCCTGTCCGCGCTACTGGACGACACGCTGGGCGCGGACTGGCGCGCGGACGCCGGCAGGCTGGAAGGGCTGCTGGACCACGCCGACGATCCCGCGCTGCTGGACCGTCTGGCGGACGTGAAACGCGCGAACAAGCGGCGCTTCGCCGACTGGATCCGCGCGCACCAGGGCGTCGACATCGATCCCGCCACCGTGTTCGATGTGCAGTCCAAGCGCCTGCATGAATACAAGCGCCAGCAGCTGAACCTGCTGTGGATTATCCGCAAATTCCTGGACATCCGCGCCGGCGAGCTGCCCGCCCGGCCGATCGCCTGCGTCTTCGGCGCGAAGGCCGCGCCGGCCTACACCACCGCGAAGGACATCATCCACGCCATACTGTGCCTGTCCGACGTCGTTGCCGCCGATCCCGTCGCCAGCCGGTGGCTGAAGGTGGTCATGATCGAGAACTACAACGTCTCCGCCGCCGAAAAGCTGATCCCCGCGTGCGACATCTCCGAGCAGATCTCGCTGGCCAGCAAGGAGGCCAGCGGCACCGGCCACATGACGTTCATGCTCAACGGCGCCGTCCCGCGGGGCACCATGGACGGCGCGAAAGTGGAGATCGCCGAGCTGGAGGGCGAAGGGAATAGCTACACCTTCGGCCGGTCGTCCGACGAGATCATCGCCGCCTATGCCCGCGGCGACTACGATCCGCAGACGTACCTGGCCGCCGATCCCGGGCTGCGCGAGGCGGTGGACTTCCTGCGCGGCGACGAAATGCGCGCCGCCGGCGACGCCGCCAGCCTCGAGCGCCTGCACGCCGAGCTGACCAACAGGGACTGGTTCATGACCTTCCCGGATTTTGCCGATTATCGTGCCGCCAAGGCGCGCATGCTTTCCGACATGGCCGACGAGCGCGCGTGGAGCCGCAAGGCGCTGGTGAACATCGCCCGCGCCGGCTGGTTCTCGTCCGACCGCACCATCGTGCAGTACAATAACGAGATCTGGAAGCTGGGTTGAGCGCCTTGCCGCGGCGGCGGGGC
>JAFRMB010000168.1 GCA_017430945.1 Clostridia bacterium
AGGGCGTCGACGCCGTCGACGCAATCATCGCCGGGATGTCCCTGCGGGACAAGCTGGCCCAGATGATGTTTTTCAGTCCACGCACGTGGAAAGAGGACCCCGAGTCCGAGGAAAAGGCGGAGAACATCACCGCGCTGAACGACGCCCTGGCGGAATACCTGACGGAACGCCGCTTCGGCGGCTTCCTGCTGTTCGCCGAAAACTGCAACGACGCGGAACAGGTGCTGCGCCTGACGGCGTCGCTCAAAGCGTTGACGCTCGATGGCGGCGGAGGGTCCGCTTCCAGCGGGATCATGCCGATCGTCGCCGTGGACCAGGAGGGCTGCGCCGTCGCGCGGCTGGGCTTCGGCACCACCGGCGTCGGCAACATGGCGCTGGCCGCCACCGGCGACCCCGCGTGCGCGCGGGAGATGGCGGGCGTGTACGGCGAGGAGCTCAAGTCGCTGGGCATCGACGTGGACTTCGCGCCGGTCGTGGACGTGAACGACAACCCCGCCAATCCCGTGATCGGCGTGCGCTCCTTCGGCGACGACGCGCGGACCGTCGCGGAATACGGCCTCGCCTATATCGAAGGGCTGCGCGGCACGGGCACCGTTGCCTGCGTGAAGCACTTCCCGGGCCACGGCAACACCGACACCGACAGCCACACGGGCCTTCCGCTGGTGGACCGCGGCCTGGACGAGCTGATGGGCAACGAGCTCATCCCCTTCAAGGCCGCGATAGATGACGGCGTGGACATGGTGATGACCGCCCACATCCAGTTCCCGCGGGTGGAATCGCAGACCTACATCTCCGTCTCCAGCGGCGAGGAGATATACATCCCCGCCACGATGAGCAGGACCATACTGACGGACGTACTGCGCGGCGAGCTGGGCTTTGAGGGCGTGATCGTGTCCGACGCGCTGGACATGCAGGCCGTCAAGGACAACTTCGCGCCGGACGACATGCTGACGCTGTGCATCGGCGCGGGCGTCGACATGCTGATCCTGCCTTCTATCTGGGACGCGGGCGGGCTGGAGCAGATCGACGACCTGCTGGATCGCGCCGTGGCGCTGGCCGAGAGCGGCGCGATCGATGTGGAACGGATCGACGGTTCCGTGCGCCGCGTGCTGCTGCTGAAACAAAAGTACGGCCTGCTGGACGCGACGAGCGCTGAAGTTACCGACGAGCAGGTCAGCGCCGCCGTGGAGAACTGCGGCAGCGCGGAACACCGACAGATCGCGTGGGACATCGCCGAAAGGGCGCTGACGCTGCTGAAAAACGAGAACGACGCCTTCCCGATGGACGTGCGGCCCGGCGAAAAGACGCTGATACTGTTCTCTGCCGCCAGCCGGGCGGGGGCGGGCGAGCTTTCCGCGCGGCTGCTCTCGGACATGAACGCGCTCCCCGAGGGCGCGGAGATCGAGAGCATGACGATCGAGCCGGACACCGCCGAGGCCTGCGTCGCCGCGGCGAAGGAAGCCGACCACGTGCTGCTCGTCAGCCGCGCGTGGGCCGCCGACTGCCTCGACCCGACCACGGAAAACGGCTTCCCGGTGGGCGTCATCAACCAGGTCATCGACGACCTGCACGCCGCGGGCAGGACGGCCATCGTCATCAGCGTCCAGCTGCCCTACGACGCCGCGTGCTTCCCGGACGCGGACGCGATACTGCTGACCTACGGTTCCAGCGTCATGCGCGGCGCGCCCAACGAATCCGGAGCGGGGAGCGCCTGGGCGCCCAACCTGCCCGCCGCGATCTGCGCGGCCTTTGGCGCGGCGGAGACCGGCGGAACGCTGCCCGTGAAACTGTCCGAAATTGAAACAATGAAGAAGGTGGCATAAATGATCTCACTTTGTCTGTCCTTTGCGGTACTGCTCGTCGGCTATTTCACCTACGGCAAGCTCGTTGACAGGGTATTCGGCCCGGACGACCGGGTCACCCCGGCGAACAGGCTGACGGACGGCGTGGACTACGTGCCGATGAAGACCTGGCGCGTCTGGCTGGTGCAGCTGTTGAACATCGCCGGGACGGGGCCGATATTCGGGCCGCTGATGGGCGCTTGCTTCGGGCCGGTGGTGTTCCTGTGGATTATCTTCGGCTCGGTGCTGGGCGGCGCGGTGCACGACTACATGGTGGGCATGGTCTCCGAGCGCCACGAGGGCAAGTCCATCGCGGAGCTGTCTGGTATCTACCTGGGCGGCGGCGCGAAGTGGGGGATGCGGCTGTTCTCGGTGCTGCTGCTCCTGTTGACCGGCACGGTGTTCGTCACCAGCCCCGCGGCGCTGATCGCGCGGCTGACGCCGATGGAGAACGACGCGCAGCTCTGGGTGATCGTCATACTGGTATACTACGTGCTGGCGACGCTGCTGCCCATCGACAAGATCATCGGGCGGCTGTACCCGGTGTTCGGCACGGTGCTGATCGTGATGGCCGTGGGCATACTGGGCGGCACGGTCTTCGGCGGCTATCATGTGCCGGAGTTGACGCTACAAACTCTCCATCCGCAGGGCCTGCCCGTGTGGCCGTACATGTTCGTGACCGTCGCTTGCGGCGCGATATCGGGCTTCCACGCCACGCAGTCGCCGATGATCTCCAAGTGCATCACCTCTGAGAAGGTCGGCAGGAAGGTGTTCTACGGCGCGATGCTGTCCGAGTCTGTGATCGCCCTCGTATGGGCGGCGGGCGGCGTGGCCTTCTACGGCGCGACCGGCGGCCTCAATGAGGCGCTGACCAATTTAGGCCAGTCCGGCGTCGTCTATGACATCTCCACCGGCATGCTGGGCGCGGTGGGCGGCCTGCTGGCCATCGTCGGCGTGATCGCCTGCCCGATCACCTCCGGCGACACCGCGTTCAGAAGCGCGCGGCTCATCCTCTCGGAGATGTTCCATCTGGACCAGAAGCCCATCCGAAACCGCCTGATCGTGACGATCCCGCTGCTGTTGATCGCCGCGGTGCTGACGCAGCTGGATTTCAACGTGCTGTGGCGCTACTTCTCGTGGTCCAACCAGACGCTGGCGATGATCTCGCTGTGGGTGGCGACGGCCTACCTGTTGAAGCACGGCAAGACGCGCCTCGGCTCGCTGGTGACGGCGCTGCCCGCGACGTTCATGTCCGCGGTCAGCATGACCTACATACTGATGGCGGGCGAGGGCTTTGGCCTGGCCTCGGCCATCGCGTATCCGGCGGGCGTCATGTTCGCCGCGGCGCTGTTCGGCGTATACATCTACATCGGCAGGCG
>JAFRMB010000169.1 GCA_017430945.1 Clostridia bacterium
CAGGATAGTTACGCTGTTTTTTTTATACCACAGAACCGCAGAGCGAAAGGTATTTTTTTCGCTCTGCGGTTCTGTGTTTTTATAGCATTCAAGTATGTTTCGGTGGGGATGTTTTCAAATGACACAGCAATCCGTCAATGAACTCACGGCTCTGCTGCCGCTGCTGATTCAGATCGTGGGGCTGATCTTCGCCGTGCTGGTGGATTCTTACCTGGACAAGCGGCAGAAGCGGGTGATGCTCATTGTCGCCGCGCTGGCGTTTGCGCTGGTGGTGGAGAATTACTGGGAATACCTGATGTGCATGCACACATCCCTTTGGTATCCCAGGCTGATCGCCGCCATCTGCGGCTACGCCATCCGCCCGGCGATCCTGGTGCTGTTCTGCCACATCGTCAGCCCGCGCCGCAACCATTGGCGGGCGTGGGCCGTGGTGGGGCTGAACGCGGCGATCCACGCCACGGCGCTGTTTTCTGATATTTGCTTTACGATCAACACGGAGAATCATTACCAGGGCGGGCCGCTCGCCTATGCCTGCGAGTTTTTCAGCGCCATACTGCTGGCGGACCTGGTGTATCTGACGTTCAAGGAATACCGTCACGTGCGCAGGCAGGAGTTGGTCATTCCCGCTTTTGTGGTGGCCGCGATCATCGTTTCATACATATTGGATACCCATGTAACGGCTGCCGATCAGATCGAGCAATTTCTCACCATCGCCATCGTCAGCTGCTGTCTGCTCTACTACATCTGGCTGCACATGCAGTTCGTCCGCGAGCACGAGCGCGCCCTGGAGGCAGAGCAGCGCATCCAGATCATGATGACGCAGATCCAGCCGCATTTTTTGTACAATACTATCTCCACCATCAGCGCTCTTTGCTACACCGAGCCCCAGAGGGCCGGACGCATCGCCGACAGCTTCGGGCTGTACCTGCGGCAGAACCTGGATTCGCTGGGCACGGTGGGCCTGATCCCGTTCCGGGACGAGCTGGCGCATACAAAGACCTACACCGACATTGAAATGACGCGCTTTGAAACCATCCGCATCGAGTACGACATTCGGGATGAGGATTTCTCGGTTCCACCGCTGACGCTCCAGCCCATTGTGGAAAACGCGATCCGCCACGGCGCGTTCATGCGGGATGAGGGGATCGTCCAGGTGAGCGCGCGCCGAACGGTGGCCGGACACGAGATCACGGTTTGGGACAACGGCGCCGGCTTTGATCCAAGGAGGCTGAAGGAAGGCGACGGGCAGCACATCGGCCTTTGGAACGTGCGCGAACGCCTGGAGCGGATGTGCGGCGGCTCCCTGGACATAGACAGCGGAAAAGGCAACGGCACGACGGTGACCATCACCCTGCCGGTTGCGAAAGAGGAGGAGGACCATGCGGGCAATCTGCGTAGATGACGAACGCGCGCTGATGGAGCGTACGGTGGCGCTGTGCCGTGAGCTTCCAGACATGGAGGAGGTCACGGGCTTCACCCGTCCCGCGGAGGCGCTGGCATGGGTGTCGGAAAACCCCGTGGATTTCGCGCTGCTGGACGTGGAGATGCCGGGTATGACCGGCATCGAGCTGGCGGCGGCCATCAAGGAAAGGCGGCCCGACGTCGCCGTCATCTTCGTGACGGCCTATCCGAAGTACGCCGTGGACGCTTTCGCGGTGCGCGCATCAGGTTATTTGCTCAAGCCCGTCACGCTGGAGGCGCTGACCGCGGACGTACAGCACGCCATGTCCGGCAGGCACAGGCCGCTGACCGGCCATGTGGTCGTGCGCACCTTCGGCGCATTTGACATATATGTCAATGGCAATCTCGTCGAGTTCAAGCTGTCCAAGAGCAAAGAGATTCTGGCGTTCCTGGTGGACAGGCAGGGCGGCACCGTGACACGCCCAGAGCTGTTTGCCGCGCTGTGGGAGGACCGTGTCTATGACAGGGGCATGCAGAAGCAGCTGGACAACTACATTCGGGTGTTGAGGACGAACCTGCGCGAGCAAGGGATCGAGGACATACTTGAAATAGGCCGGGGTACGCTTCGAGTGAGGCCGGAGCGATTTGTCTGTGACCTTTATCTGTTTCTGGAGGGCGACCGCGATGCCGCGCAGAGCTATCGCGGTGAGTACATGACCGCCTATTCCTGGGCGAATATGACAGAGGGCCTACTCACCTGGCGGAAAAACGGCGGCGGAAGCCACGATAAACTGTAAATCATTTGTAAATTATCGTCCTACGAGCCGTTCAGGCGTGCGGCGCTATGGACATCCTGTGGACATCGCCTGATAGCATAACACTGAATAGAATATGGAATCCCTGCCGGAATATGGGTTTTGGCCGGTGTTCCGCCCGAAGCGCAAGACGACAAAGACCTATAAGGAGGACATCGAGATGAAGCACAGACGGTTTTTGAGCATGCTGGTCGCCATGATCATGGTGATGAGTCTATTCGCCAGCATCCCGTTCACGGCGTTCGCCGCGGGCAGCACCGTCACAGTCACCGACTGGGACGGCCTGCAGAAGGCGGTGAAGAACGCCTCGAGCGGACAGACGATCCAGCTTGGCGCGAACATCACCTGCAAGCAGAACGGCGGGGACCGGATCAAGGTGGACGGCAAGACCATCACCCTCGATCTGAACGGCTACACGCTGAACCGCAACCGCACCAAGTCGGACAGCGACGGCCACGTTATCGAGGTCAAGGGGAAGTCGACCCTGACGATCACCGACAGCAGGGGCGGCGGCGTGATCAAGGGCGGCTACGCCACCCGCGGCGGCGGCGTCAACGTCGCCGAAGGTTCCACGTGCATCCTCAAGAGCGGCGCCATCAGCGGCAACAAGGCCGAGTGGGGCGGCGGCGTGTACGCCCACGGCACCTTCAAGATGGAGGACGGCACGATCAGCGGCAACACGTCCAGCAAGAGCGGCGGCGGCATTCACTGCGGCGTGGAGGGCACGTTGGAACTGACGGGCGGCATGGTCTTGTTCAACGCGGGCGCGGGCGGCGCCGGCGTGCACAACAGCGCTTCCAAAAATGTGACGTTGAAGAACGTGCATATCATCGAGAACACCTCCAGCGGGGACGCGGGCGGCTTCTGCAACAACCTGGGCGGCGTCGCCACGCTGACCAGCTGCGAAATTTACGGCAACACGGCGAAAAACAGCGGCGGCGGCGTATTCAACAGCGAAAACAGCACGCTGACCGTCGATCACTGCGTGATCGCAGACAATACCTCCGGCACCCACGGCGGCGGCATCTACACCCACGGCACACTGACCGTGACCGGCGGCGAGATCACGGGCAATAAGGCCACCAACGGCGGCGGCATCCGTCTGTGGGGCGGTACGACAGAGGTGGACGGCGGCAGTGTCACCGGCAACACGGCGAGTATCAACGGCGGCGGCATCTACGTTGGCGGCGCGACGCTGAAACTGTATGGCGGCAGCGTCACCGGCAACACGGCGTCCGGCCAGGGCGGCGGTATCTATAAGGAAAACATTCTTTCTTCCGGCACGTTTGAAATCAGCGGCGCGCTCGTGGTCCAGGACAACACGGCGGGCACCGGCAGGGATGTCTTTCTGTCCGAACAGCAGAAGATGCGCCTGCTCGGGCATTTGGACGAAGGTGCGAAGATCGGCGTCACCCAGGGGAACGAGGCCGATCCGTTCATGTACGTCCATACCACCGAGGATTATACCCGGTTCTTCACGGTCGACGAGGGCGCGGTGGTGATCCAGGATCCCACCGGCAGCCCCTGCATCGCCCATTCCGACTGGTATGACCTGCAGCGTCAGATCGATGCGGCGGAGGACGGCGCGACCATCACCCTGAACAGAAACTGGACGGGCGGGCGAGGCGACTTCCCGCTTTTGATCCGCGAGGGCAGGACCCTCACCCTCGACCTGAACGGCCATACCCTGAACCGAAACAAGACCTATAACGGCGTCACCGGCAACGGCGCGGTCATCCGCGTCAACGGCACCGCGACGCTGACCGTGAAGGACAGCGTGGGCACGGGCTTCATCACCGGCGGCCAGGATTCCGGCATCGAAAACCACGGCACGCTATACCTGGAGGGCGGCACGATCACCGGCAACTCCGCGGACAGCCATGGCGGCGGCGGCGTGTATAACAACGGCGACAGCTCGGGCGAGGCCTATATGCTTATGACCGGCGGCAGGATCGTCGGCAACACCTCCGCCCGCAGTGGCGGCGGCGGTATCCGAAGCCTCGACAAGCTGGAGATCCGCGGTGGCGAGATCAGCGGCAACTCCGCGCCGTCAGGCGGCGGCGTCTACATCCTTAATGGCGAGGCCACCATCGCCGGCGGCGAGATCACTGGCAATACGGCGACCGACAGTAACGGCGGCGGCGTCTACGTCGGCAGCGCCACGCTGAATTTGCAGGGCGGCAGCGTGACCAAGAACAGCGCGGGCTATTTCGGCGGCGGCGTCTATTACAGCGAATACGGCACGGTGAACGTGCAGGGCGCGCCCGTCGTGAAGGACAACGAAGCGGCCCTGGGCAACAACGTCATGATGATCTCGGGCAGGGTGCTCCATGTCACCGGCGACTTTGCGGAAGCGGCGCTGCTGGACCTGACGGCCCAGGAAATCGCCAAACCACTCACCGCTGGCCTGGCGGAGCACGGCGGCAGCGTGAGCAGCTTTACCTACAACGGCAATGCCAAGGTGACCCCCGGCCTGAAGGACGGCGAGCTGTTCGTCGATCTCTCGGCCATGGCGGACGTGTGCGTCTCCACCTGGGCCGAGCTGCAGAAGGCCTTCGAGGATACCGAAAGCGGCAAGGTCATCGCGCTGAGTGGCAACGTCTCCGCCAACGGCGCGGATCACCTGGTCCTCAAGGATGGCAAGAACCTGACCCTCGACCTGAACGGCTACACGGTCGACCGCGGCATCAACGTCGTGGGCAAGGGCACCAGCGGCAACGGCCACGTGATCGAGGTCAAGGGCAAATCCACCCTCACGATCAGGGATTCCCGCGGCACCGGCGTCATCAAGGGCGGAAACGCCACGCGCGGCGGCGGCGTGAACATCGCCCATGACTCCACGTGCATCCTCGAGGGCGGCACGATTTCCGGCAACCGGGCCGAGTGGGGCGGCGGCGTGTACGCGCACGGCACCTTCAAGATGACCGGCGGCTATGTCAGCGCTAACCGCGCAGAGGACAGCGGCGGCGGCGTCCATTGCGGCGAAGAGGGCACGCTGAACCTGACCGGCGGCACGATCATGGGCAACAAGGCCCCGGACGGCGGCGGCGTGTACAACAGCGGCTCCCAGAGCGTAAAGCTGGAAGACGTGACCATTTCCAGCAATTCCTCCACCGGCGTGGACACCATCGAATTGGACGACCCACTGTTCACCGTTGCGGACCTGTCCATTTACTGGTCGTCCACCGGCGAGGAGGAGGTCTTTTACGGCGGCGCGGGCTTCAGCAACGACAAGGGCGGCACCGCCACGCTGAAGAACTGCACCATCACCGGCAACGGCGCGGCGAGCAGCGGCGGCGGCGTGTACAACATCGCAAACAGCACGCTGACGCTGGACGGCTGCACGGTGACCGGTAACACCGCCGGTTCAAACGGCGGCGGCGCTTACACCCAGGGCAAGCTGACCGTTATTGGCGGCGAGTACACCGGCAACCGGGCCAGTTCGAACGGCGGCGGCATTCTGCTGGCCAACGACGGCAAGGCGTCGCTGGCGATCGGCGGCGCGCTCCAGGTGCGCGACAACAAGGCCCCGCAGGGCGAGAACCTGCTGCTTGCCAACGGCAAGAAGCTGAGCCTCACCGCCGCGATGGCCCGGGGCGCGGATGTGCGCGTGACGCTGGCGGAGGGCACGGGCGTGTTCGCTACCGGCTTCGCCGCCAAGAACCCGGACGAGGAGCCCGGCGCGTACTTCGTCTCCGACGAGTATTACGACGTCGTGAACCAGGACGGCAACGCGGCGTTGGACGCCGAGGAATTCGATCCCGACAACCTGAACATCAGCCGCACCGCCTCCTATGGCAGCGTGAACAGCCGGAACTGGATGTCCGCCATCCCCGGCGAGCGCACCATCAACGAGATCAACATCCCCGGCACCCACGATTCCTCCATGAACGCCCTCGTCTCAAACACGTTCTCGTCGCCGACGACCCTGATCGGCATGGAGCGCAACGCGCGCACGCAGTATCTGTACATCGACGAGCAGCTCAACGCGGGCTATCGCTACATCGACCTTCGCGTGAACAACCGCTACGAGACGACGAGTTGGGGCGGCCTGGACGTCGACCAGGTGGACGACGGAAAGAACCTGTGGATGTGCCACGGCAAGGTCAAGAAATCCGGCATTACCATCGGTACCGTTTGGGCTGGTGACAGGAACGGGGATCCCCTGAAGCTCAGCACGGTGCTCGATTGGGTGAAGAAGTTCCTGAGGGAGCATCCCACGGAAGTCGTCATCCTGCACTTCACGGTGGAGATGCCCAATGAAGACGATTTTCCCACCATCAAGTATCGCACCAAGCAGTATTTGAAGCAGCTCTCCACGGAGATCAACCCCTCCACCGGCAAACCCTACCTGTACATGGAGGACGGCGTCTTCGGTAAGGACATGACCTACTATCCCAAGCTGAAGGATTGCCGCGGCCAGATCATCCCGAAGGGCATGGGCACGCTTGGCGGCATACAGGACTATGATATGGGCGGCCAGTATGTCAGCAAAGCCCCGGCCGGCTCGTATAAGGACGATCCGTACACGATACTCAACAACACTATTAACTTCTATTTCCAAAACGGCGGCGTCCAGATGCCGACGGACGTGGCTACGCACCTGAACCTGATCTATAAGGCGGGCACCAACAGCACGAACGAACACGGGACGGGCGGGCTTCCGCTGGGAACACCCCTGAGCCACGCGGAGATCGTCAATCCCGCGGTGTTCGGAGAAGGCGGCGTGTTCGACCAGCACGGCTATTACCGCGGCTGGGTGACCATCGATGGCGCGACCGCCAGCGAGGCGGCCATGATGTGGCGGTCGAACTTCTATGACATGGACTACGTGACCGTGACCATCGATTCCGGCCTCAGCGCCACCGACCTGGAGTCGGGGCTGTACAAGGAGAACGCGGAGTCGGGCATCGCGGCCATAGAAAAGGCCTCCGAGCCTGCGGAAGCGGCGGAGGCAGCCGAGGATGCCGAGGAAGGCGAGGTGGCGGAAACTGAAATCGAACAGGAGGGCAAGCGCACCTTCCGGCTGATCAAGGGTACTGAAATCACCCTGCCGGAGTGCCTGTACATCTACGATCAGGCCGAGACCGGCCGCGGATTCCAGAGCTGGAACGCGGCGGGCGAGACCACCAACGAGACGCACATGCCCGGCGAGACGTTCGTCGTAATGGAGGACGTGACATTCACAGGCCAGTGGCTGGCGGACGGCGAGACCTCCGTGGACGTCGTCTGGCAGGACATGGACGACGCAGACGGCCTGCGCGCCGACGCGCTGGAGCTGCAGGTGTATCCAGACGAGGATCCCGGACATGTGTACATCCAGACCGTGACAGCCGAGGAAGGCTGGCGCGCTGTGCTGTCGGGCGACGTGCAGCGGATCGTTCCCGTATGGGAGCACATCGACGCCGAAGCCGAGGGCGGTGCGGACACCGCCAAGGGCTATCGCTATGAGGTGAAGAGCGCCGAAGCCGCGGAAGTGACCGACGAGGAAGAAGAAATCGACCTCGAGTCGCTGATCCCGTCCGGCCTGGTGCTGACGCTGGTGCACACGCCGCAGGCGACCATCCCGGCGTCCGGCACGATCAGCTGGGACGACGACGAGAACCGCGACGGCCTGCGGCCCGAGAGCGTGACCCTGCGCCTGATGAACGGTGAGGAGGAGCTCGACAGCCAGACCGTCACCGCGGAGAATGAATGGAAGTTTGATTTCGGCGAGGTCGCGGCCTATGAGGACGGCCAGATCGTCACGTACACCCTCGCGGAAGACGAGATCGAGGGCTATGGCAGCGCCGACACGCAGATGACCGCCGCGGACGAGACGGAGGAAGCGGGCTTTATCGTGCCCAACATCCACACTCCGAAGACCGTGAACATGAACGGCAGCGTCATTTGGGAGGACAACGGCAACGCGGAAGCGCGCCCGCAGAGCGTGACGGTGCGTCTGCTGGCAAACGGCGAGGTCGTCAGCGCGCTGACGGTGACGCCGGACGGTGCGAGCACCAAGCTGCTGGATGTTCCGGCGGACGATGAAACCGAAGGCGAGACTACAGAGGGTGCAGAAGCCGAGGCGGAAGCGAACGCCGACGACGCGGCGGAAACCGAGGATGCGACACAGAGAGCGGATAACATCTGGGCCTGGAGCTTCACCGGCGTGCCGGTGTACAGCGAAGGCAGCGAAGTGAACTACGCCGTCGAGCAGGACCGCGTGCCCGGCTACACCACCGAGACGGTGGCTCAGAACGGCACCTGGTTCACGAACATTGCGATGCCCGCGACGATCGCGCTGAGCTTCGACGCGAACGGCGGATCGGGCGAGATGGCGAGCGTTGAGGTCGATCCCAGACACGAATACACGCTGCCGGAGTGCGGGTTTACCGCGCCGGAGGGCATGGTGTTCGCGGGCTGGACGCTGGCGGTGGAAGCGCCGCAGGCAGAGCAGGCCGAGGGCGAGGCGGAGGCTGAGGCGGAGGCTGAAACGGAAACCGAAGCGCCGACGGTTTACCATGCAGGCGACGCGATCAGCTTAAGTGGCAACACGACCCTGACCGCCCAGTGGCAGCCGATCCCGCAGCCCGTCGTGATCACCTTTGATGCGAACGGCGGCGAAGGCGAGATGGAGACGGCTCAGCCCGACGAGAACGGCGAATACCTCCTGCCGGAGAGTGCGTTTACCGCGCCGGAGGGCATGGAGTTCGCCGGTTGGAAGATCGTCGTGGCAGCGCCGGAGCAGGCGGAAGAAGCCGCCGAAGGCGAGAACATTGAAGCAAACGAAGGCCCGACCATTGATCCCGAGCGGATCTACCAGCCGGACGATACGATCGCGCCGAACGCGAGCGTGACCGTGATCGCGCAGTGGCAGGAAATCCCGGAGCCCATCGTCATCACCTTTGACGGAAACGGTGGAACGGGCGAGATGGAAGCGGCGACCCCTGATGAAAACGGCACCTACACGCTGCCGGAGAATGGCTTTACCGCGCCGGAGGGCGCCGAATTCATCGGCTGGCTGGTCGCCACGGAAGCGCCGGAGGTCGATGAAGAGGAAACCGAACCCGAAGTCGAGGGCGAAACCGAGACTGAGGCGGCATACGCGAGCGCGCTGAACCCCGGTGATGTGATCCTCGTCAGCGCGGATACGACTGTGGTTGCCCAGTGGCAGTCCAATGAGCCGGTCGAAGCGCCGGAAGCCTTCACCATCACCTTTGACGCCAATAGCGGCGAGGGCGAGATGGAAGCGGCCGAGCCGGACGAGAACGGCGAATACACCCTGCCGGAGTGCGGCTTCACCGCGCCGGAAGGTATGGAATTCGCGGGCTGGCTGATCGGCGAGGAAGCCTGGCAGGCGGGCGACGTAATTGAAGTGACCGAAAACATCACCGCCGTCGCCCGGTGGCAGGAAGCCGAGGCCGCTGGCGACGAGATCAGCGTGACCGTCACATTCGAGGTAGTGAACGGCGCCTGGGATGATGGGACGAGGGAACCCAAGACCATCACCCTGACCGGCAGCGAAGGCGATGAGCTGCGACTGAATCTGTCCGATCTCCCGCACGTGACCACGCCCGATGAAGGCTACCAGCTCGGCGATTGGGATATCGAACCTCCGATCTTCATGGAAGGATACGACATTACCATCGGCGACCCAATCACCGAGGATACGACCTACACCTACACCTACGCGCCGATCGAGGATGCCGATACGACGGAAGAAGCCGAGGCGGTCAGCGTGACCGTGACGCTGAAGGTGGTCAACGGCGCCTGGGGTGACGGCACGAGGGAGGACAGGATCATCACCCTGACCGGCAGCGAAGGCGATGAGCTGAGGCTGCAGTTTGAAGATATCCCGGAAATCACCGCACCCGATGAAGGGTACAAGATGGGCGCGTGGGATCCTGAACTGTCGTTCTACTGGGCGGAAGATGACTTCACCTACGGAGACCCAATCACCGAAGATACGACCTACACCTACACCTACGTGCCGATCGAAGAGCCTGCCGAGCAGCCCGCAAGCGCACAGACCTGGATGGTTCTGTTCTACGAAAACGGCGGCGAGGGCGAGATGGAAGGAGCGACAGTGCAAGACCAGGGCAGCTTCACTCTGCCCGAGAATGTCTATACCGCGCCTGAGGGCACCACTTTCGCAGGCTGGCTGGTCGGCGAAGAAGTCCATCAGCCCGGAGACGAAGTGACCATCGGCGAGGACACTGTCATCATGGCTCAGTGGCAGACCAATGAGCCCGCCGAGCAGCCCGCGGAGGGACCTGCGGAGCAGCCCGTGGAAGAGCCCGCCGAGCAGCCCGCGGAGGAGCCCGTCGAGCAGCCCGCGGAGGGACCTGCGGAGCAGCCCGCGGAGGAGCCTGCCGAGCAGCCTGCGGAAGAACCCGTCGAGCAGCCCGCAGAGGAGCCTGCTGAGCAGCCTGCGGAAGAGCCCGCCGAGCAGCCCGCGGAGGAGCCCGCCGAGCAGCCCGCAGAGGAGCCTGCCGAGCAGCCCGTGGAGGAACCCGTTGAGCAGCCTGCGGAGAAGCCTGTCGAGCAGCCCGCTGAGGAACCTGTCGAGC